>JAGQZT010000011.1 GCA_020435335.1 Flavobacteriales bacterium
ATGGAAATTCCTGTGCCGGAAAAACGCAGGAAATGGAATAAACGCATTCGTGTGGAGAGTGCCCGTGAAAACAACCTGAGAGGCGTGGATGTGGATTTTCCGTTACACGTACTCACCGTCGTAACCGGTGTGAGTGGTTCGGGTAAATCATCACTGGTTAAAAATTGTTTGCTTCCGGGGTTAAAGAAAATGTTTGACGGGTATTCCGAACAGTCGGGAGTCTTCGATAAGGTGAGCGGTGATGTAAACGGTATTTCGGGAGTGGAATTCATCAATCAGAACCCGATCGGCAAATCCTCTCGTTCCAATCCGGTAACTTACGTGAAAGCTTACGACGAGATCAGGTCTCTGTATGCAGGATTGCCGCTGGCCAAGGCAAGAGGCTACAAAACGGCGCATTTCTCCTTCAATATCGATGGGGGACGTTGTGAAGAATGCAGCGGTGAAGGAGAGATTACCGTAGAAATGCAGTTCATGGCGGATATTCACCTGATCTGTGAATCTTGTGGCGGCAAACGATTCAAAGAGGAAGTGCTGGAGGTTAAGTATCAGGATAAAAGTATTGCGGATTTGCTGGAGATGACCATCGACGAAGCGATTCAGTTCTTTCAGGAAGCCGGAGAGAAACAAGGGGAAAAGATCATCGAGAAATTGTTGCCGCTTCAGGAAGTCGGGCTTGGATATGTTCATTTGGGACAATCTTCCAATACGTTATCAGGAGGAGAGGCTCAGCGGGTGAAATTAGCATCCTTCTTGTCTAAAAAAGAGACGACCGAACACATTTTATTCATCTTTGATGAGCCCACAACCGGCCTGCATTTTCACGACATCAACAAACTCCTGCAGGCTTTTCAGTCACTTATAGCCAAAGGACATTCCATTATTGTTATTGAACACAATTTGGATGTGGTGAAATGTGCCGATTGGGTGATTGATCTCGGTCCGGAAGGAGGAGAAAAGGGTGGAAATTTAGTGTTTGCGGGTATTCCAGAGGATTTGGTTAAAGAAAAACGGTCTTACACGGGTTATTATTTAGCTGAAAAATTATAATTTTCTATTTTGATTTCGAACTGAGCTTTGATCAGGGAAAAGAATAAAATAGAACTGGGACATTCTACCGTGGAATTACGGGAAGATGGCATCGTGGAAATCCATTTTAAGGAGAAAATGGTAATCGGTTTGGATGAGGCCCGGGAGATCACGCAGTGTTACGATGGATTACTTGAAAAGCGAAAGTATCCCTTGCTGCATGTTGCAGGGAATTATGTTCAGGCCACCGAAGAAGCGAGGGCTTATGGTGCCTCGGAAGAAGGATTGAGGTATTCTTTAGCCGAAGCCTATGTGATCCGGTCACTCGCCCAGAAAATCATCGCCAATTTTTACATGAAAGTCAACCGCCCTTCGGTGCCTACGCGTTTTTTCGGCACGAAGCAGGACGCAGAAGTCTGGCTGAAGGAGTTTCTTTAACATTCCGGAAAGCATTTACGGGATGTTTGGTCGGTCAAAATGCCGTGGTAATTCAAGAAAAACGGGAAAGAAGAATGGTGTTTCATTGGATTGACCTTGTTATCGCCGTAATGACAGGAAAGTTTGTTAAAGATTCTTAATGCATGGCAATAAGCCTGGCAGCTTCCCGTTTATAGCTGCAATACTTACTTAACCGCCATCGGCATGAACAAAAAATCAGTAGCTATCTTATGTTTAACCATACTCTATAGCATCTTATTTTACCACCAGCATGTGGGAATCAATTTCATCATCTTTACCGCAGGGGCATTAGCCCTTTTCTATTACCAGGATAAAACAGCATTCAAAAGCAAGCCGGTTTTACTGATGAGTCTTGCAGCATTGTTGAGTGCCACTTTTGCATTTGTTCATAATTCTAATCTGAGCATGTGGACCACTATAATTACCCTATTTCTTTTGCCTGGGGTTTTCATCAACAAGCGATCTTCAATCTGGATTGATTTTGGAAGTTCCATATACAGTTCCATCGTTTCACCGGCATACATGGTCATTGATGCGGTGGAATCGAGTAAGAACAAAGAAGGGAAAGGCAACACGTTTCTGCGGATGTTAAAGTTCCTGGTTCCGGTGTTTTTCGTGGTTATTTTCTTCTTTATTTTCCGGAGCATGAACCCCTTGTTTGAGAACTATACAGAAGAGATCGCGGATTTTATCAGTATAGGATGGTTCTTTTTTACTTTAGGAGGGACGCTGCTGGTTTATGCTTTTTACAAACAACAACGTAGTAAAAAACTCGATGACTGGGAAAAGGGCTGGAAATTATCCCTCAACGAAGAAGAGGTTGCTCCGCCTAAGTGGAGTGAAGGAGTCGCTTTTATTCTTTTGTTTGTGGTGCTCAATGCCATGCTGATTTTAGTAAATGTAATGGATGTGAATTACCTGTATCTGGGAGCAGGTATGCCTGACGGGATTACGCACAAACAATTCGTACATAAAGGGGTAGGCATGCTGATTCTTTCCATATTGCTGGGGATCAGTATTTTACTTTATTTTTTCAGAGGGTATCTTAATTTCGGAAAAAATAAACAGGGACTTAAATGGTTAGCCATTTTATGGGTGGTTCAAAATGTGTTTATGGTCATCTCGACTTCGATTAGAAATACCATGTATGTGGATACAGCGCTGTTGACGTATAAGCGAATAGGGGTTTATTTCTGGTTGTTTTTTGCCTTGTTGGGGTTAATTACATTGTTTGTGAAGCTTTACCGGAATAAATCGGTGTGGTATCTGGCCAGGTACAATTTTATGATGCTGTATGTGGTGCTTCTGATCAGCTCTGTTTTTGATTGGGATAGGATTCTGTCGGATTTTAATATCGGAAGAGCCAAACAAATGACCGAAATATCTTCACTCGACAAAAATTACCTGCTGAGTATTTCCGAAGGGAATATCAGGGATCTGTTTGAGCTGAAAACAAGAGAGGGGTTTGAAGTGGACTCTCTCTATTCTTACAGGGGATATGGAGCCTACCAGCATACGAACAGCTCTGAACTGGACCTGAAAGTATATCGTTTTCTGGCGGATGAGGAATATGGCGACTGGCGTTCATTTTCATTAAGAAGGAATCGGGTGAAAGAAGACATTCGGCAGCTGAATCAGGAAGGTAAAATAAAAGAAATGGATCTTTCATATGCCTACATCCATGAGCTTAAACCATTAACGAAACTGGATAAGCTGGAGCGCCTGAATATATTTGGTTGTCAGATTGTTGACTGGGAGCATGTTGCAGCGTTAAAAGAGCTGAAAGAATTAAAAATTTCTTACCTCAGTAAAGATGACGTTGTTCATTTTAAGGAGTTAAAAAAACTGGAGCGTGTAACAGTCACTTTTTCAAACTGGGATGTTGTTAATCGTTTGGAAAAGATATTGCCGGGAGTGCAGGTCAGTTTAGAACAGCCTTAATTGTTCGTTGGGCCGGCAAAAAGCAGTCAGGTCATATTCCGGAACCACTCTTCCTTTCAGATACTTTTCCCGCGCAACGCGAAACATGTTTTTGATCATGAAGGAGGTCTCACCGTGCAACTTCAGCCGGTTTTTCCCCCGACTGTACAGGTTTCCTCCGTTGATTTCCCGGATCTGATTCAGGACTTTGTCAGCCCGGTCGGGAAAAGTCGTCCTGATCCAGTTCTCGAATACATCGGCAATCTCTCCGTTTAACCGGACGGTGGTATAGCCCACGCCTAAAGCACCCAGTTCGGCAACCTTTTTTACGATGGTCGGAATTTCATGACTGTTCAGCGCTGGAATGATGGGGGCGACCATCACAATCGTTGGAATTTTGTTTTGGGAGAATAGTTCCACGGTTTCCAGTTTTTTCTGCACGGAAGCCGTCCGGGGTTCCAGCAAGCTTCTCAGTCGGTTGTCGAACGATGTGATGCTGATGCCGACATGAACCAGTTTTAATCGGGCCATTTCTTTTAAAAGATCAAGATCGCGTTGAATGAGCGCGTTTTTGGTGAGGATGCTCACCGGATGTTTGTACTGCAGGCAGACTTCCAAAAGCTGACGGGTCAGTTCCAGCTTACGTTCAATGGGTTGGTAGCAATCCGTGTTACCCGATAACATGATCGGGCTGACCTGCCAGTTCCGGTTTTCGAACTGCTTTTTGAGTAGGTTGGCGGCCTCCGGTTTGTAGATGATCTTCCGCTCAAAGTCGAGCCCGGCGCTGTATCCCCAATATTGGTGGCTTTCCCGGGCATAGCAATACACGCATCCGTGTTCGCAACCTTGATAAGGATTCATGGAATACATGAAAGGAACAACCGGACTGAACACTTTATTTACAATCTTGTTGGGGTATTCCGGAATGTAATGGGTTTTTTGTTCCTCCAGAAATTCAATATCCACACCTTCAATATGTTCTACGGTATATTCATTTTGAAGAAATTTGTTCTTCACCTGGATCTGGCTGCCGCGGCCTTTCATGTTTAGTTTCATCGGGGATAAATATTTTTTTCAAAGATAACTACAAAATATAGATTTTTTGACTTATATTTGTAGTTATGGGAAAAATAGCACAAAACATCAAGCACCTCCGCACATTGCGAGGGCTTACGCAGGAACAGTTCTCAGCAGAGCTGGATATTACCAAATCGAGAGTCGGATCGTATGAAGAAGGTCGTTCGGAACCACCGATCTCTACGCTGATCCAATTGTCTGATTTTTTTAAAATACCGATTGATGCTCTGGTTAAGAATGACCTGAGCCTGAGTGATACGGATACCTTTATCGATATCGGCAACCAGCGGGTTCTGTTCCCGATCAGGGTGGATGAAAACAACAACGACGTGATCGAAGTGGTGACCCAGGAAGCTTCAGCGGGCTATTTGCAGGGGTATTCCGATACGGAATACATCGCCAACCTGCCGATCATGAGCCTGAATTTTCTGCCTACCGGTAAGCACCGGGCTTTCCCGATCAAAGGCGATTCCATGCATCCCTGGGTGAAAAACGGAGATGTAGTGGTTGGTGAATACATGGAGGATCCCAAACGGGTGAAAAACAACCGGTGTTACATTATTCTGACCAAAGAAG
>JAGQZT010000012.1 GCA_020435335.1 Flavobacteriales bacterium
GAAGTGATTGCTGCACGCAAAAAATTTATTGAAGATGAAATCTATGATGTATTTATTATGGCTCAAATTACCGACGATCGGCTGGAAAGTGAAGACGCGAGCAATTTAGCCTTATCGATACAAAGTGTTGTGAACGAATTAGCCGCCAAATAAATCAACGTTATCTTTGTGTACTTTTGCCTGGTATGGTAAAAAGTACACATAAGATATCCGATTGGCTACCCACAACAAAAAAGGAAGTTGAAGCCCGGGGCTGGGATGAATTGGACATCATCCTGTTTAGCGGTGATGCTTATGTTGATCACCCTGCTTTCGGTGCGGCAGTGATAGGAAGAATAATCGAACACCTGGGGCTACGCATAGCGATCGTCCCTCAACCTAACTGGAAAGATGATTTAAGGGACTTCAAGAAACTTGGAGTCCCTCGTCTTTTTTTCGGTGTAACAGCCGGCTGTATGGATCCCATGGTCAATCATTACACGGCCGGAAAAAGAAGGCGATCCAATGACGCTTACACTCCCGGGGGAGAAGCCGGTTTTCGGCCCGATTATGCCACTTCGGTCTACTCCCGCATTTTAAAAGATCTCTTTCCGGAGGTTCCGGTAGTGATCGGAGGCATTGAAGCTTCACTTCGACGAGTAACCCATTACGATTACTGGAGTGACCAATTGAAACCGAGCATTCTGAAAGACTCCAAAGCAGACCTCCTGATCTATGGCATGGGAGAACAGCCTCTAAGAGAGTTAATCGGCTTACTACAAAAAGGAATTCCGTTTGAATCCCTGACCACCATCAAGCAGACTGCTTTTTTACAATCAGCAGACCTCCCCGCACCCAAGAATAAAAACTGGGAAGATCTCGAACTGTCTTCACATCAAAACTGCCTGAAAGATAAAAAGGCTTTTGCGGCGAATTTCAAGCATGTTGAGCAGGAATCGAACAAGCTTTATGCAAAGCGCCTGCTCCAGAAGGTAGGTGACCAGCTGTTGGTGATCAACCCTCCGTTCCCGACCATGACCGAGAAGGAGATTGATGCCTCCTTCGATCTTCCTTACACCCGGTTGCCTCACCCCAAGTATGCCAAACGCGGCCCTATTCCTGCTTTTGAGATGATCAAATTCTCCGTAAACATGCATCGGGGATGTTTTGGTGGTTGTAGTTTTTGCACCATCTCTGCCCATCAGGGAAAATTCATTGCGAGCCGGTCGAAGGCTTCTATCCTGAAAGAAGTGGAACAGGTTACCCAAATGGAAGATTTCAAAGGTTACATCAGTGATTTGGGTGGCCCATCGGCCAACATGTATCACATGAAGGGAAAAGTACAGGAGATCTGTGACAACTGTGTGAGTCCGTCATGTATCTCGCCTTCCATCTGTCATAACCTGGACACCTCACATCAACCGCTAACCGATATTTATCAGGCTGTAGATGCTCATCCAAAGGTCAAGAAAGCTTTTGTAGGAAGTGGCATCCGCTACGACATGCTGGTGCCCGAATTCAATAAACAGGCTGACCCGAAAGACCTCCTGGATTATACGGAGCAAGTAGTAAGGCACCATGTTTCGGGACGATTAAAGGTAGCCCCCGAGCACACTTCTGATGCCGTATTAAAGATCATGCGTAAGCCTTCATTCAAAAATTTTCACCTCTTTAAAAAGACTTTTGACCGAATCAATGAAAAGTACCAGCTCAAGCAGCAGCTCATTCCCTACTTCATTTCGAGTCATCCGGCCTGTGAATTGGAAGACATGGCCAACTTGGCTGCCGAGACCAAAGACATGGGATTTCAGTTGGAACAGGTCAATGATTTTACCCCGACGCCAATGACCGTGGCTACGGTGATCTATTATTCAGGATATCATCCATACACGTTGAAGCCCGTAAAAACTCCGAAAACCGAAAAAGAAAAGCGGGAGCAGAACCGATTCTTTTTCTGGTATAAAAAGGAAAATCACGTATGGATCAGGAATACACTTATTAAAGTAAACCGTAAGGATCTGCTGGCGAAACTTCTTCCGTCAAAAAAATAATCCGAAGTCATCCCGGAGACATTCCGGTTTGGGTGTTTTGCCTTACTTTGCTTAACTTCGATAAAAAAAGATCATGTCTACCGAAACCAAGCTTTGGCACTTAGAAAACTTCAACCTATTCAAGACCTTATCGGCTGCCGAAAAGATCAAGATGTCGACCAAGGTCACCCACAAGAAAATGAAGAAGAACGAGTACGTTTATTTCCCTGACGATCCTTCATCTTCAATTTACTTCTTAAAAGGAGGCCGGGTTAAGATCGGGACTTTTTCGGATGATGGTAAGGAGATCATTAAAACCATTCTGGAACCGGGTGAAGTATTCGGTGAGCTCGGGCTGATTGGCGAAGGCAACAGGAAAGATTTTGCCGTTGCGCTGGAGAACAACGTTACCCTTTGTGCATTGGGTATTGACGACATGGAAGATATGATGGAGAAAAATTCTCTCCTGGGCATGAAAGTGACTAAAATGATTGGTTTTCGGCTACAAAAAATTGAACGAAGGCTGGAAGCGCTGATCTTCAAGGATGCCAGAACGAGAATCATTGATTTTATTGTTGATCTGGCTGATGAAAAGGGCAAACCCATCGGCAAAGAAATTCTGGTCAAACATAACCTGACCCATCAGGACATAGCCAATTTAACGGCCACGTCAAGGCAAACCGTTACCACCGTCCTGAATGAGCTGAAAGATATGGATCTGTTGTATTTAGAACGAAACAAAGTTTTGATCCGCGACATCAATCAATTGAAACATGCTTAAGGATTATCAACTTTATATCAGCAACAATTGTTCGGGATGCAAACGCATCGTTTCTTACCTTCAGGAGAAGGACATTACCATTCGGACGATCAATGTGGATGCCGATGTACAGGAATTGAGTTTCCCCCTGATGGTATTTCCGGCGCTAGTAAAGAATGATAAATTAGTAGGCTATGGAGCTCGGGACATTATTAACCACCTGACTAAACGGAGTTAATTGTAGGCCGGGCAAACGTGTACTTTTCCTCCGCTGCCGTCGCCAATTCCGCCACCATCACATTTCTTAAAGCTGATCATGATCTCATGGCCGTAATTTCCGTAGAGTTTGTTTAACGGGAAATCGAAAGCATAACCGATTCCTATTTTACCTAAATTGAATTTAATCATTCCAATAGCAGATTCTCCGACACGGTAACCCAATCCGAACGTGAGTTTTTCGTAGTACACCCAGGCCATGTTCAGGTCCAAAGCCGGCGGGCCCATCACATTTTGCTTCAGTAAAAAAGATTTGAATACGGTCCAATGGCCCAGTACGGACTTATGTCCGGCACCGAAATAGTACTGATTGACTTGTTTCTCTTCCTGCCCCAGATTAATGTTTTTGAAATACAATTGGTTGACCGAGAAACTCCAATAGGTGCTTTTGCTGTACAACAACAACCCCGGCATGATATCGGGATAACGAAGCACCGACCCTGCTGCAGAAGCCAGAACCGGATCCGGGTTGGTTTCACCGCCAAACACATCGTCGGTAGAATACTGTTGTATCCCCGCAAAAATACCCATCCCCAATCTGTATTTAGAAGACAGCTTCGTGTGGTAGGCGTATCCCAGTTTCACGGTAGTTCGTGTGGTTAAGTGAACATCATCCTGTTCGATGTATGCGCCCACACCGTGGACCCCTCCGCCTTTATAATGTTTTCTTCCGATCTGTGTATGCCCCCAGGCAAAAGTCGATACGGGAGCCCCCTCGAACCCTAACCATTGCAGGCGTGTTCCCAGGCGAAAGTCAAGGCATTTTTGAGTACCTGCAAAAGCCGGGTTGTAACCATAGTTATTAAACGAATACTGCGAATAATGCGCAGACTGCTGGGCGGATAAAACCAGAGAACTCAGGGATAATATGGCAACTAGTAATCTTTTCACTGTTTATCTGAACACGGAAATGGCTCCATTCATCACTTTTTCTTCGTCATTATCGACATACTTGAGTATATAATAGTAGGTAGACACCGGCATATTTGCTCCTATGTACTTAACGTCCCAAGGATCGGTATTTACATATTCCTTCTTGTGGTAGACCCGTTGTCCCCACCTATCATAAATAAACACTTCATTTTCAGGATATAGTTCAATATTCCTAACATACCAGCCGTCGTTGTATCCGTCTTCATTCGGTGTGATGACCTCAGAAGGAATCGGTGGGGGGCAGGTGTAGAGATCCACGACCAATTCAACCGTATCGGTGCATCCATCGCTATCGGTTACATACAGCATGTAAGTACCTTCCGTAACACCTGTGAAGTTACCAGTAGTGTTTGTTTCAATTCCTTCAAGCTCGTAGGTATATGGCGAGGTTCCATCCTTTGAATGGGCATAAACATCTGCTTCGGTCAGGTTGCATTCTTCAATGATGGGAAAGGCTTCCGTGATGATGTCATTCGGGATGGGGGTAACGGTAATCTGAGCGGTATCGTTACAGCCGGCGCTATCTGTAATCAGTAAGGTGTAGGTACCGGCAGGCACGTCTTCATAATACCCGGTAGAACTGGTATCAATCCCTACCAGATTATAGGAATAAGGCGATTTTCCGCCCGTAGAATTGATCTGGATATCGGCCACTTCGGGGTTACATTTCGAATCGAGAATGGTAACGGTAGGCTGAATGAGGACCGTTTGAATCTGGATTGCAGCCGTAACGGTATCCGGAGAGCACCCGGTATTGGTGGCCATGTACACCTGTACATTTTGATTGTAAGCCGTAAGTGTCAATAAGGAATCAAAACCCGGAATCGTATCGCCGTTCACCACCCAGATGTACTGAGGAGTAATGGCTCCTGCAGAAGGATTTGCCTCCAGACGGACGGTATCCCCCTTACACACCTCTATTGTTGTAACATCCGGGGTGCTGGCAATTTGCACATCCAAAGGACACTGTGCCCGAACAGCAGCAATTAACCCCATAAAAAGCAGAAACAACAGGTTTTTCTTCATTGACCAAATTTACTACAATTTTTTTGGAAATCGTTTAAAAAGAAAGCTATACAGGCAGGAATCCCCTCAACCATACTCGGAATAAACTTCTCTCCTTTTTTTGTTGCCTCGCAACAAAAATGCCCTTTTAACAAAGGGCAGCGGCACTACTTCGTAGCCCCGGCAGGAATCGAACCTGCATCAAGAGTTTAGGAAACTCCTATTCTATCCATTGAACTACGGGGCCAGTTTATTCTTCAGGAACCTTCTGCCGGCTGCTGATTTAAAATACTTGTCTCTTTTTATCGCTTCTTCTCTTGTTTTGTATACCTC
>JAGQZT010000013.1 GCA_020435335.1 Flavobacteriales bacterium
AACCAACCCTCATTACTTTGAGAGTGAAAAGGACCTGCCGCCACTCCGCCACCTGTTGGCATACGAACAACCACGTCGGCATTTTGCCCCCAGCGGTAATGGATTTTAGCCAGGTTGTTACAAATCTGGGTGATGCCTTCACTGACAAAGTCGGCGAACTGCATTTCCACCATGGCTTTTTGTCCGTTGATAGCAAGACCTAATCCGGCACCTAAAATAGCCGATTCACATAGGGTTGTATTGCGAACACGGTCTTTACCGAATTGTTCTACAAAGCCTTCCGTGATCTTAAATACACCGCCGTATTCGGCTATATCTTGTCCCATGAGAACGAGTTCAGGGTATTTTTCCATGCTCAGGCGAAGTCCGTCCGAAATGGCATCGATGAAACGTTTTTCAGTCGTAGAACCCGATGCCGGGGTTTCCGTGTAATCGAATGGTGCATACACATCATTCAGTTCGGTTTGGAGGCTCGGGGCGATCGGTTCTTCGGCGTAAGCCTGTTCGAGGTGTTCGTTGATCTCTTCTCTGATTTTTTCCTTGATTCCATCCACCGTTTCCTGGTCAATGATGCCTTCTTTGAGTAGGTAATCCTCATAATTCTGAGTCGGATCTTTCTTTCCCCATTCGTCGAAGAGCTCCTGAGGCACGTATTTGGTTCCGGAAGCCTCTTCATGTCCGCGCATTCTGAAGGTCATGCACTCTACCAGCACAGGACGAGGTTTTTGGCGAATGGATTCGGCGATCTGGCTCACTTTGTGGTACACTTCCAGGATGTTGTTCCCTTCGATCAGTTCGGTTTCGATGCCGTAGCCAATCCCTTTATCGACGAAGTTCTTGAATTTAAATTGTTCGTTGGACGGTGTGGAAAGTCCGTATCCGTTGTTTTCCACCAAAAAGATAACCGGCAAATCCCAAACCGCTGCCGTGTTGACAGCTTCATGAAAATCACCCTCACTCGCTCCTCCGTCGCCGGTAAACACCAGTGTTACTTTATTGTTCTTTTTCAGGAGATTGGAAAGTGCGATCCCGTCGGCCACACCCATTTGAGGGCCCAGATGGGAAATCATCCCGACAATGTGATGTTCTTGGGTTCCGAAGTGAAAAGAACGGTCACGCCCTTTGGTGAATCCGCTCATTTTACCCTGAAATTGGGCAAACAGCCGATACAAGGGGATCTCCCGGCTGGTGAACACCCCCAGATTTCGGTGCATCGGTAAAATAAACTCGTCGGCGGCCAGCGCTTTGGTGGCTCCTACGGAGATGGCTTCCTGCCCGATTCCGGAGAACCATTTGGAAATTCTGCCCTGACGCAGCAAGACCAGCATTTTTTCCTCAATTAAACGGGGTTTGATCAGGTCTTTATAAAGCTCGATCAACAGCTCATCAGAATACTTTCTACGATTGAAAACTAGGGCCATATCCATTGAATTTATGCAGCCAAAGTTAACTGAATTTGCTTAACTTTACCCCTGGCCATTGTTTATTTTATAACAATTATTTGGTGCTATTGTTAATAATTTAGAGCTTAGAGATTCATGCAGGAGATCATCGTTTATAGTTTAATTTCGGCCTCTGTGCTTTACCTGATTTACCATTTCCTGCTGCGTAAAAAACCGGAGAGTTGTGACAAATGTCAGGACTCATCTTCACCTAAAAAGCAAGAAACCGTTTAATGCCAGCCACCTTTCAACATCTTCAATCCCTCGGAAAGAAAGTGGCGATCGCATTTCTGCTTTTCACCCTTTGCCGTATTTCGTTTGTCGTGTTCAATGCCGGGCATTTTAACAACATCACCATTGGACTATTCTTTTACGGAATCCGGTTTGACATGGTGAGTATTGCCTACCTGATGGCTCCTTTAACCTTTTTTGAATTGCTGCCATTCCCCTTCAGAAGTACAAACGGCTACCAGAAACTCCTGAAATGGTTGTTTTACCTTCCACTGATCATAGGCATTGGATTTAACATGGTTGATCTCGGTTATTTTCAATACACATTAAAGCGTACTACCTTCGATTTTTTCGACATGGTAAGTGCCGGTGATGATTTCTGGAAGCTCCTTCCGAATTACATCATTGATTTCTGGTACGCTTATGTGGTGTTTGCCGTACTGATCTGGTTTACCGTTTTTAGTTACAAACGATTTTGCCCGAAAATCATCGAGTCGGCACAATACTCCATCAAGGATTACTGGCGACACGCTCTGGTTTTTGTTTTCAGCCTTGTTTTGGTGGTGATCGGCATGCGGGGAGGCTTTCAATACCGGCCGATCGATATGGTGAATGCCGGTCAGTACACCCAGGCTCAAAACACACCGGTAATTTTGAACACGCCCTTTACCCTGCTGAAAACCATTTTTACCGTAAACCTTACTCCAGTTGAGTTTTACGATGAGGAAAAACTGGCTTCCATCTACACCCCTGTAACAAGCATCCAAAATACGTTACCATTCAGCAAACGAAACGTGGTGATCTTTATTCTGGAGAGTTTTTCCAAAGAATACATCGGCTATTACAATCAGGGAAAAGGATACACACCCTTTCTGGATTCCCTCATGGATCACAGCTATGTTTTCACCAATGCCTATGCCAACGGGCAACGCTCCATTGAGTCGTTACCCAGTATTTTGGCGGGACTCCCCCAATTGATGAACACCCCATATTCGGCTTCCAATTATGCCGGAAATCACCTCGATGCGCTCCCTTTCCTCCTTCGAAAATACGGTTACAACACGTCTTTTTACCACGGCGGTGCCAACGGCACCATGGGTTTCAACGGGCTGACCGGTTCCATCGGCGTGGAACACTACTTCGGCATGAATGAATATCCGGAACAGGAAAAGGACTACGATGGCAAATGGGGTATTTTTGACGAACCCTACCTGGCCTATTTCGGAAAAGATCTCGGCCAAAAACCCACCCCCTTTTTCAGTGCCGTTTTCACCCTTTCATCACACCACCCTTATCCAGTTCCTGAAGCGTATCAAAATACGTTCCCGAAAGGAAACCTACCTATTCATGAAACGATCGGGTACACCGACTACGCACTACGAAAGTTCTTTAAAAACTACCGCCAGGAACCCTGGTTTCAAAACACCTTATTCGTATTTACGGCTGATCATGCCTCCCAGTCCGAATCGGCCTACTACAAAACAAACCTGAACCGGTTTGCGGTACCGGCGGTTATTTATGACCCAACAGGAGAACTAACCGGCGAGCAATCCGACTACTTTCAACAAACCGACATAACGCCGACCTTGCTGAACCTGCTGGGTATTCAGGAAACGATCGTTTGCTTTGGCAACGATGCTTTCGGCGACAAAGAAAAGTTTGTGGTTAATTTCATCAGCGGCAATTACCAGCTGGCATCCGGCAATTACTTCATTATGTTCGACGGCCAGCAAACTTCCGGATTCTATAACGTGGAAAAAGATTCTTTACTGTCCGACAATCTGCTGAGTCATTTAACTGCAGAAGAATCCCATGAAAAAGAGAGGCTGGAAGCTAAAATCAAGGCCATCATTCAGCAATATAACAACCGCATGATCAACAACCAA
>JAGQZT010000014.1 GCA_020435335.1 Flavobacteriales bacterium
AACCGGAGCAATATTGATGAAAGGCACATACGGACTGGAAGGAATACCGGTCCATAAAGCCACGTTGTTCACACCCGACATCCTGGATGACCCAACACCCATGGTTCCTTTTTCAGCAATCAACATCACCCGTTTATCAGGATGTTGTGCTTTCAATTTCAGCAGGTCTTGCTGCATCTCCTTGTTGTGCTCGAAGATCGACTGCCCGTGCAGCTCACGATCAGAACGGGAGTGTGCATCGGCACCCGGTGATAATAAGTCGGTAGAAATATCTCCGACTCCGGCTACAAATGTTACGACTTCAATTTCTTCGTCAATTTCCGGAAGCTTGGTAAAGAACTCCGCCTGAGCGTAACTTTCAATGATTCCTTTAGAGATCGGACACCCTTGTTTCATCGCATTTTCCAAACGTTCGGTATCCGCCTCGTAAAGGAAAACCTGTGTTTTTAGAACCTCAGCAGCCTTTGTTGCTATGTTCACATCCTTCTGATCCAAAACCAGGTCCAGTAAAACCTGGATAGAAGGACCACCTTTCATGTGCGACAATTGCTCGAAAGCAAAGTCGGATGAAATCTCTTCCACCACGGCTTCGCCAAGAATGATCTCCTTTAGAAATTCAGCTTTCACACCGGCTGCGGGAGTTGTACCCGGCAAGGTGTTGTAAATAAAAAAGTTCAGGGAGTCTTTCCGGTTGGGATTTCCGGAATCTTTGATTTGAGCGATGATCTCACTCAGTAATTCCGCTCCGTCAATTGGTTTTGGGTGAAGGCCTTTGCTTTTACGGTCCTCAATTTCCTTCATGTAATTTTCGTACATACTCATAATAACATACTTAAGTGGTTAACATTTGTTGTTGGTTTCCAGTTGCTGGTTCAATGCATGAATACATGATCAACAAATAACTATCAACAAACAACTTTAATTATAAACACAGCTTATTATGGATAAATACTCTTGCCAACGCCCTCTGAAATCCGAAATGGATATCCCAACTTGCTGTTATGAGTTACAAAGTTAATCAATTGGCAATTTCTAACAAAGTTTCTAATTTGAATTTTTTCTGGAATCCTAATTAATTTGAAAACTCCCTCCAATCCGTTTCTGTTTTAATCGCTAAATTTGATTTCCTAAACCAAACCATGATGAAAAAACTCTTGATGCTACTTAGTGCTGCCGTCCTGATAATCAGCTGCAGCAAAAAAGACGACCCGACTCCCAACAACAGCACCAATAACCCTACTCCGGCTCAGCCGAAGCTGATCTTTAAACTCTATTTCGACTCTACTTTAACACGCCTCGACAACTTCGGAAATCCAGCCACAATTCCTGCGGGCAATTCGGCTCAATCGCCACGCTTTAACCACATGAGCGCCCATTACATCGAATTCGCACAAGACAGCCTCACTCAACTGGGCAACGGTTTCATCGCTTACCACGGACAGGAAACCACCGCCGGTGGTGCCAATGCCGTCGATTTCGACCAGGCCGTAATCAAACAACATGGCGAAACCTTCTACTCCTTGCCACTTTCATCGGTAGCTCCGGGAACCTATAAATGGTTAAGGGTTTCGCTCACCTACCAGAATTACGACATCGATTTTAAAGCCGCCGGCAGCATGTACACCGGAACCCTGGCCTCTTTCGTCGGCTTCAACAACTACATCACCAACTACACCATCAACACACAAAATGTAACCGTAAATGCCAATAAGCTGCAAGGTTACTGGGGCTTCGAAACCATCATTTTCAGCGTTCCTTATGTGTATGAAGGCCAAACAGCCGGAACCACCGTTCCGAACCCGATCGCTTCCACCTCTCCTGTTCCTGCCGGAAGTTGTGTGGTAACCGGAGATTTCCCGACAGCGCTGACCATCACCGGAAACGAAACATCCGACATCATCGTTAACATCAACCTGTCTACCAACAAAAGCTTCGAATGGAAAGACCTGAACATGGATGGGATTTACGAGCCCAGCGACGGCGTGAATCCGGGAGACACCGTAGTGGATATGGGACTGAGAGGCCTGTTCCCTACCTGGCAATAAAAAGCCATTCAGAAATGAAATAGGCTGCTTCCTGCAGCCTTTTTTTGTTACTTTTGTCCTCTAAAATTTTACAAAATGTACAGATCACATACCAACGGAGAACTACGAATCGAACATGTCAACCAACACGTTTCCTTGTGCGGCTGGGTGCAAAAATCCCGCGACCTGGGCGCCATGACCTTTGTCGATCTCCGGGATCGCTACGGCATCACCCAACTGGTGCTTGGTGAGGAACATGTCGATGTGGCTAAAAGCCTTGGCCGTGAAGATGTGATCCGGATCGAAGGAACCGTGATTGAACGGGAAAGCAAAAACAAGAACATCCCAACCGGAGAGATCGAAATTGCCGTGATCGAACTGACTGTACTCAACAAAAGTAAAGTACCTCCGTTTACCATTGAAAAGGAAACCGATGGCGGGGAGGAACTGCGCATGCAATACCGCTACCTCGACCTGAGAAGACCTCCTCTCCAAAAGAACTTGAAACTTCGTCACCAACTGGCCATCGAAGCCCGGAAATACCTGGATTCGATCGACTTTCTGGAAATCGAAACCCCTTACCTCATTAAATCCACCCCGGAAGGTGCCCGCGATTTCGTAGTACCCAGCCGGATGAATGAAGGCCAATTTTATGCCCTGCCTCAATCACCTCAAACGTTTAAGCAATTGCTGATGGTGAGTGGCTACGACAGATACTACCAGATTGTACGATGTTTCCGAGACGAAGACCTGCGGGCCGACCGCCAACCGGAATTCACCCAGATCGATTGTGAAATGGCCTTTGTGGATCAGGAAGACATCCTGAACACCTTCGAAGGCATGATGGATTACCTCTTTAAAAAAGTGAAAGGAATCGAGATCAACGAATTTCCACGCATGACCTATGAGTTCGCTATGGAAACCTACGGAAGCGACAAGCCGGACATCCGTTTTGGTATGACCTTCAACTACATCAACGATGTAGCTCAAAACAAAGGATTCAACGTATTCGATCAGGCCGAAAGCGTTATTGCCATCGTGGCAGAAGACTGTGCTTCCTATACCCGAAAACAACTGGATGCCCTTACTGATTATGTAAAACGTCCGCAAGTCGGAGCCAAAGGTCTGGTTTATGTCAGATGCAACGAGGATGGAACATTCAAATCATCCGTGGATAAATTCTATTCGGAAGAAGACCTGAAAGCCTGGGCCGATCAATGTGGAGCCAAAGCCGGCGACCTTATTTTGGTGCTGAGTGGCGACAAGGCGGCTACCCAAAAACAAATGAACGAATTGCGCCTGCATTTAGGCAACGAACTCGGCTTACGCAATCCGAATGTTTATGCTCCGCTGTGGGTTTATGATTTTCCATTACTGGAATGGGATGAGGAAAGCGGTCGTTACCACGCCATGCACCACCCGTTCACGTCTCCGAAAGAAGAAGATGTCCCCCTCCTCGAAAACGACCCCGGAAATGTACGCGCCAACGCCTACGACATGGTGCTGAACGGCACCGAGATCGGCGGAGGCTCCATCCGGATCCACGACAGAGCCGTTCAATCTAAAATGTTCGACCTGCTCGGATTTACCAAAGAAGAAGCTCAGGCACAATTCGGATTCCTGATGAACGCCTTCGAATACGGCGCTCCTCCTCACGGTGGAATAGCTCTTGGTTTCGACAGGTTGTGTGCATTGTTCGGCGGACAAGAAACCATTCGTGATTTCATTGCCTTCCCGAAGAACAACAGCGGAAGAGATGTGATGATCGATTCTCCGTCACCGATCAGTACCGAACAACTCGACGAATTGAATATTCAACTGAAATAAAAAAAGAGGAGCATTGCTCCTCTTTTTTTGTTTGTAAATTATTAACGCTTCACCACTTTCTCCTGGTGAATCAACGCACCGCTCAGCGAGTAAACCCTCAAAAGGTAGACTCCATTAACCCTGTCAACGAGATTGATCTGGCGGTCTCTGGTGCTGAACAACAAGGCTCCGAGCAAATTGTACACTTCCGTTACAACAGGCTCGTTTATCGACAGATTTACAATTCCCGTAGTCGGATTCGGGTAAAACTGTACCGACTCATTCGTTAGTTCATCCATACCGTTAACTGTACAGTAAGTAATCGTTCCCGCAACCGTTCCGGTATTGATATCAATAAAGGGGGACGAACCCGGAGGGGTCAGGTCGCAAAAGTCAAAACTTCCACTCATGGTTCCTGAGTTGAACGATGTATCGGCACACTGAATACTTCCACCGGAACTTCCGCTCACTGTATTGAAATTGTAAAAACTATCTCCGATCTCCATACGTCCGTCGGCAGTAAAAGTGGCCGTATTGTTGATGATATCATAATTTAAAAAGCTGATCGCAATGTTGATACGAGCACCCGCATTATTATTCATCGCACCCATATTGGTCACGCTCCCACCTCCGATCAACGAATCCTGATTGGTAAAGGTTCCGAAATTGGTCATGTCACCAAATCCCATATAATTGGCATTGGTGAAAGTGCCCAGGTTGGTGACCTGATAACATGAGATATAACCGTTATTGGTAAAGGTATTCCCATTGGTACAACTATCTGCCAGCAAGGTAGCTCCGGCATCATTGAGGAAGGTGCCGTTGTTGTACATGCTGTCGACAATGGTTGTAAAGCCTTGTATCGTACCGTAATTGTTAAGCACATCATTGTTATAAAAAGTCCTCACATTAACCACACCATTGTTGTTAAATACACCATCGTTGTACAGACTATCCAAAGAAAAGGCTCCGGAAACGCTATTAGCCGCCATGATGTAATTAGCGATTGCACTGGCATTAATCGTAGCCGTATTGGTAAAACTACCGCTACTCAATAAAATGTAACGAGCAGTAACCGAACCGTTATTCGTAAACGAGGCGCCCGGGCCATTTACCCAGATGTCTCTTCCGAAAGCATCCTGCACCAAAGCTCCTCCGGAAGCAACAGTAATGGAACCACTTGTATAAGCCAGACTCGTATCCATCGTTACCGTATGGTTAATGGTAACAACATCTCCCGGAACCGGAATTCCCATGGGCGACCAGGTTGTAGGAGTCATCCAGGTTCCGTTTTGCGCAGTCGTGTAGGTTGTCGCGTAAGCCCCAACACCCACCACCAACAACAGCAGTAATAAGTAAATTTTTTTCATATCTAAACAGTTTAAGGTAGCAACAAAGATACAAATCCCTGGAAATCAAGTGGGTATTTTAACTGAAATTATACGCATACTGAACATGACAACTCATTTCAAACGACAGCAATTTGCACCTTATTTATTTATCGTAGGGTAATTTCTAGTAAGTTTGCAACCTATTTAGATTCATTATGAATAAGAAAGACATAGAAGTAATGGCTCCGGCAGGCTCATTTGAGTCGTTAATGGCTGCCATTCAGGGTGGTGCGAATTCGGTGTACTTTGGTATTGAGCAACTCAACATGCGAGCGCGTTCTGCCAACAACTTCGTATTCGACGACCTGGAGAAGATCGCCGAAATCTGCGGGAAAGAAGGTGTGCGCACCTACCTGACCCTGAACACGATCATATACGACCATGATCTTTCCTTAATGAAACGCATCATTAACAGAGCCCAGGAAGCCGGAATCACTGCAGTGATCGCTTCCGATCAGGCCGTTATCAATTATGCCAGTTCCATTGGTTTTGAAGTACATATTTCCACGCAAACCAACATCACCAACCTGGAAACCATAAAATTCTTTGCTCATTTTGCCGATGTGATGGTACTTGCCCGGGAGTTAAGCCTGAAACAGGTAAAAGACATCACCGACGGCATCGTAAAGGATGATGTAAGAGGCCCTTCCGGAGAACTGGTTCAGATTGAGATCTTTGCTCACGGCGCCCTGTGCATGGCCGTGTCGGGAAAATGCTACCTGAGCTTACACACCAACAATTCGTCTGCTAACCGCGGCGCCTGCGTACAGAATTGCAGAAGAACCTACGAAGTAAAGGATGAAGACGGCAATGAGTTGCTGATCGACAACGAATACATCATGTCGCCCAAAGACCTGTGCACCATCGGCTTTATAGACGACATCATCAAATCGGGTGTTCGTGTACTTAAGATCGAGGGAAGAGGCCGCGCTCCGGAATACGTTAAAACCGTTACACAATGCTACCGTGAAGCGGTAGACGCCTACATCGACGGCACCTACACGAAAGAGAAAATTGCCGCATGGGACCAAAAACTGGCAACGGTTTACAACAGAGGTTTCTGGGATGGATACTACCTGGGTCAGCAACTGGGTGAATGGTCCGATGTTCACGGATCGAAAGCTACTACACGCAAGCGTTATCTCGGAAAAGGAGTTCACTATTACCCGAAGGCGGGTATTGCCGAATTCAAACTGGAGACCCATTCGTTGAAAGTCGGAGATAAAATTCTGGTAACCGGCCCGACTACCGGCGTGGTAGAAGCTGAAATTAAAGAATTGATGGTAGACGAAGTGCTGTATCAGGAAATTAAGAAAGGGGTAACTTTTACCACACCCCTGGATACCACCATCAGAAGCTCCGACAAGCTCTATATTGTGGAAGACGTTGACGCACCAACACAATAATTCATGATCAGGATTTCCCATCAACGAGAAAAGTGTATCGGCTGTAATTACTGTGTGGAAATGGCCTATGAACGATGGCGAATGTCTAAAAAAGACGGCAAGGTAACACTCATCGACGGCAAGAATAAAA
>JAGQZT010000015.1 GCA_020435335.1 Flavobacteriales bacterium
AAATAATATCAATTCTCAGAATTAAAACTGATTCTTATCAGTTTTTCCCAGACAGGTGTTTTTGGGCGTACAGTTTAACCAAAAGCGTGGTGATCAGCACAACGGAAATGGAGCTTAACGGCATCAAAACAGCAGCAATTAAAGGCGACAATCGATCCGTTAAGGCGAACGACAACCCGATCCCGTTGTAGAGCAGCGAAATGAAATAGCTCACCCGCAAAACGAACAGGCTGTATTTACCCAGTTGAATTAATTCCGGTAATTGATTCAGGTTCCGGGCATCCAGAATGCCATCACAGGCCGGTGAGAAATTGTAGACATCCTCGGCCAGCACGATTCCCACATCACTTTGCTTTAACGCCCCGGCATCATTCAACCCGTCGCCCACCATCATCACCACTTTATTATCCGTTTTAACGGAATTGATGTAATTGAGCTTGTCGATCGGTTTTTGATTGAACAACAACGGGCTCTCCTTTCCAAAGACCTGCTCCAGCCTCTCTTTTTCATTTTCATTATCACCGGATAACACATGGAGCTTGCATGGTTTCGACAATGTTCCGATCAAATCCTCCATCCCGCTCCTGTAGGTATTTTGAAGCTGAAAATAGCCCAACACCCGATCGTTGCATTTTATGTAGGTTCTGGTTCTTAACTGCTGGTCGGTTTCATTAACGCCAACGAAATCTTTGGATCCGATTTGCCAACACGCATCCTGTACCTGAGCGGTAATGCCCTTACCGGTATGCTCCGAATAATTCCTGACTTCCGGATTAGTTAATTCGGCAGATGAGCAATATCCGGCAATCAAACGGCTGATCGGATGTGTTGAGTTTTTAGTAACAGCATAAAGCTGAGCCATGCTTTCTGGCGACAGACCTTCGCCATGATAAGAAATGGAGGACTGATCCTGACGGGTTAAGGTTCCCGTTTTATCGAACACTACGTCGGTGACTTTTCCAAGATCTTCGATCACACTACTGTTCTTCAGGTAAAGTCCGTTGTTACCGGCAACACGCAAACTGTTCCCAAACGTAAACGGAATGGATAAAGCCAGGGCACAAGGGCAAGCAACGATGAGTACAGCCACCAGTACCTCGACAATCCGACCCGGATCTATAAACGCCCAAACCAGAGCTGATCCCGCAGCAATAACCAATACGATGAGAATAAAATAGCGGCTCAGGGTATTGTTCAAATCCAGCGCTCCCTCCTTTTCCTCCTTCTTGAAGGCATTCTGATTCCATAATTGGGTTAAATAACTCTGATCAAGCGATTTAGTAACCTGAACCTGGATCGCCGCACCGGTTTGTTTCCCTCCGGCATACAAAACATCCCCTTTCTTTTTCCGGATCGGATTCGACTCCCCGGTCACAAAACTATAATCGATACTGGCCGTGTCGCTCAACAAGGTGGCATCGGCCGGAATGATCTCTTCATTTTTGATGACCAGCACATCATCCACCTCAATCTTATCCACCTGCTTAATAAGCTCTTCTCCTCCAATAAGTTGCGTGACTGCCAACGGAAAATACGATTTGTAGTCACGATCGAATGACAACGCCTGATAAGTCTTTTCCTGAAACCACTTTCCGGCCAGCAGAAAAAGAACAAAACCGACAAAAGAATCCATATAGCCCGGACCATTCGCGGTAAAAATATCGTACACACTCTTCACATAAAGTGTGGCTATACCGATAGAAATGGGCACATCCAGATTCACGGTCTTACTGCGCAATGCTTTAAAGGCCGAGACCAGGTAAGATTGGGATGAATACAAGATAACCGGCAATGAAAACCCAAAGATCAGGTAAGTGAAAAAGCTTCTGTACGTATCCATAAACGATTCATCAGGATTCAGGTACTCCGGAAAGCTGAAAAGCATTACATTTCCGAAGCAAAAGAACGTAATCCCGATCTTGAGCAACAGCTTTTTATTGCTGCTTTTCGTTTTTTGCTGACTATCAAATTTGGGAGGATAACCGATCCGATGTAACAATACTGCCAATTCGCTAAAGCTGATCAGGCTGATATCAAAAGCGATCATGGCTTCCTTTTTCAGAAAATTAACTTCCGAATACTGAACTCCGGGATGAAGTTTTTGTAAGTTTTCCAGCAGCCAGACGCAGGAAGCACAATGTATTTCGGGTAAAAACAGGCGAACAATACGTTTATTATCCTCCTTAAAATCAATGAGTGTGTCGGCAATATCATCCAGATCGAGGAACTTATATTGATTGGCATTAACCGCTTTATTCTTGAACCCGGGTGTGTCCTCTATGCTATAGTAATCCGTTAATGCGTTTTGGTTCAGGATTTCATATACGGACTTGCACCCATTGCAACAGAAGTTCTTGTGATCAAAAACGACCAGTTCTTCCCGGCAATAGTCGCCACAATGGTAGCAGGTTGTGTCCTTTTGGGTTTCTTTTTCCAAAACCAAATTAATAGTTGGTCAAAAGTACGCCTAGTTTTAGAATTGTTTGCATGATGTTGTACAGTTTGCGCTCTGACGAATGTCAGTTATGCTTTCATCAAAGCTTTACGCCTATAATGCCCTTCGGTTACACTCAGGGTAAACTGTGCGTAATTTCCGTTCATACCTTCACGCCAATTATGGTTCGACTGCACTCACCACAGGCTGCATCATAGTCTTACACCTATGATGCACACATCATCCAACTGGTCGAGACTTCCTTTCCAGTTCTCAAAAGCTTCATTGATGAGCTGACGTTGTTTCTCCATGCTTTCTCCCTGAACCGATAACAGCAACTTCTTAAAGTTCAC
>JAGQZT010000016.1 GCA_020435335.1 Flavobacteriales bacterium
GGAGAAAGCATGGAGAAACAACGTCAGCTCATCAATGAAGCTTTTGAGAACTGGAAAGGAAGTCTCGACCAGTTGGACGATGTGTGCATTATAGGCGTTAGGCTATGATGCAGCCTGTGGTGAGCGAAGTTGAACCATGATTGGCGTGAAGGTATGAACGGAAATTACGCACAGTTTACCCTGAGTGTAACCGAAGGGCATTATAGGTGTAAGACTATGATGCAGCCTGTGGTGAGCGAAGTTGAACCATGATTGGAGTGAGAATTTAGCTTTTCAAAAGAATGAGTATCACAGAATACAAATGCTGAATTTACTTCAACAATTCCAGGTAACTCTCGTAAATCTCCCCGTTTTCCAGCGTCAGAATGTAGAAATAGGTTCCGTCAGAAAGGTCTTTGGGCGACCAGTCGTTCGCGTAATTATCCTGCTCGTATAGTAGTTTCCCCCAGCGGTTGTATACCTTCAGGTTGTTGCTGCCGAAGTACTCCAGATTTTCAAAAATGAGGTAATCGTTCAGGTTATCGCCGTTGGGCGTGATCACGTTAGGTAGGGTCAGTTCTGCCGGGATCACCTCAATGGTGGAACATAACGTGTCCTGACAACCCTCGGTGGTTTCCATGAAGAGGCACACTTCGTAAGTACCCGGCGTGGTGTAGGTGTGTGTCGGTGCCGGCTGCGAACTGTAAGAGCCGTCTCCGAATGTCCAGAACCAATTGCCGGAACCTCCGCCGTAGGTTGTACTGTTGTCGGTAAAGGTTACCGGGATGTTGGTGATCGTGGGGTTGGGGTCTGTTCCGAAATTGGCAACAGGGATCGGCACCGTGTTTACCGAAAAAGTGATGGTATCCGACAAACAACCGTTGTTGTCGGCATAAATGTCGTAGTCGGTTGAAGAAACTGTCGTTCCGGTGTTGGTGATCGACTGGCTGACGGATCCTCCCGTACCGCTTCCGCCATTGCCGCTCCAGTTAATTGTGCTCGAAGGAATACAAGAGCTCAGTGTCGTTGAGAAGGTGTCACCCGAACACATGGTGATTGATGGCGGCGTGGCGGTGATGTCGGGAACCTGGGTAATGCTGATCGTTTTGGATGCAATGCCGGTTACCACATTCCCACAGGCATCCACCACGGTTGGAGCGGGAACGGTAATGCTGGTCGTCGTGTCGCAGATCGTCGGACAATTCGGGATTGTCAGGCTGAGGTTGTTGATGTTCGAAGCCGTGGAACAACCTGCTGGAGAACCTACGGTCAGGCTTCCGGTCATCCAGGGATGCGTAATGGTGAACGGCGGTACACCATAACGGATGTATGTGGTAGCCGCAATATCACATTCGTCGGAGCATAAGCTCGTTGCCGAGGTGTTGAATACCGGGCCGAACCCTTCAACGGTATAACCCTCCACATAAGCACTGAACGGATAAGCCCCGTTCGGATCGTGATAGATGTAGGTGTTGTTGCATCCCGAACCGCCAGCAGTTCTCGAAATGTGCATGGATAAGTAAAAGGTCTGGGCACTACAGGATTGCGGGATGCAGCAGGTAAGCGGACTCTTCAGGTTTGCTGCCGTGAGGTAAGCCGTTCCCGGTAAGGTTCCCGTTGAGCCGGTTGTGGTATAATTGCTTGTTGCTCCGCAACTGGTCTGAAAGAACATGGCTCCGTCGTTCATGATGGCTGTGGTGAACGGATCGGCATAATAACTGCCGCTTACGATCAGTCCGGTAACGGTAATTTGTGCCGGAATGGTTACCTGGATGCTGTCGGAACCCGAGTTCGGGCTGATGCATGATGGAATGTCCGGACCGGTATAGGTCGACGTCGGACCGGTAACCAACGGATCGATCGTAATGGGATAGGATCGCCCCGGAGCATTGATCCAGGAATTCGGTAAGATGATCTGGAGTGTGTGAACACCGTTGGAGATCGATGTTTGATAAGCTGCAGTAATGTAGCTTCCTTTGGCGTCATAACACAAAGCACCCCGAATGCTGCCGAGCAGGTTCCCGGCCTCATCCTTGATCGTTAATCCGCCATGCCAGCCGTCCTGCTTCATGCTTCCTTTGCCATCGGGCTCAAGAATGGCTCCCTGAGGAAGAACGAGTTCCTCTTCCAGGATCAGACTCGCTGAGTTGGAGCTCAGCGCATTTTGCATCACATAATTGTATTTCAGAGAGTTGAAACGGAAGGTGAATTCCTTCGTCAGACCGGGAATGTTGGTGGTCATGCTCAATGATTTGCCGTGTACACTGGCCTGTCCGGTTGTGATGGAAATGCCGTTGATCCGTGCATTACCCGAAAACCGCAGGTTGTCGTGATCGGGAGAGGTCAGTTCAACCGTTCCGTCATTCAGAACCGAAACGGGATTGGGTTGGTACATGGCACGGTATCCGTTGCCCGTAGCAACAGGTTCCAGGTTCACCGGGACCAGTTTTCCTGCGGCGTTGTAGTAATTGAGCGGCTGTTTGCTGTAATGGATAATCACCCGGTTGTCAGGAGTTTTGTAAGAGCTGGAATAGACTTCACGCTTATCGGTCAGTTCCGTCCAGTTTTCCCGGTCACGAAAAAAATCCGGCTCTTCCTGATCCGCCTGCGGAATGGAAACAGAAAGCTGAGCCGTTAGCTGAAGAGAGGGTAAGGCCAGCAATACAGCCAGCAGGGCATGGGTAAGTCGTTTGTGTAGCATAGGTGAAGTTTGTTAGCTAAAGTTAAAAAAAATTAACGAAAATTTCAATATTTAAAAGGATGAAAAGCTACAAATCAGCCTGAAAAGCGCCTTTTTCGGCCACATCCCACAACACAGCATCCTGGGATTCCATCGTTTTTTTCCAGCGTTCACGGTGATAATTCGAATTGCTGGCATCAATCACAACGTATGGAGTCGTGAACATGCTCATGAGTGCTTCGGCATCGATGGGGGCATTTTTGGTGATGATGATGAGGTCGCATACCATTTTATGCCTGATTTCCCGGGCCTGGAAAGCCGGATCAATGATGACCACGCGGTAATCGTAGAATTGCAGGTAATTCCTTTTAAGAAATAGATGGGGGTTGTCTATCCTGATCAGGTTGGATAACCGGTGTTTGCCCGTTAAATGGCTCAGCTGCAGAAATTTTTCCTGCGCTACTCCTTGGTGGATCCAATTGTTTTCGGTGTGAAACAACAGTTTGCTGCGGTTGGTGGTTAGCTCCAGATCGGAAAACAGCACATTGTCCGTGCCATCGATAAAATTGAGGGCAGAATACCCGGGGATGTGATAGACCATGATGGTCTTTTGCTGATTGCGCTGGATGAGGTAGAAGAAGTGAGAAGCCAGGAAAATCAGCAGCGCGGTGCAGCCCATAAAGAAATAACGGAATTTCCGGTAAGCGATCAAAAGCAACATGGAACCGATTGCGAGATAGATCAGCCAGGTATCGGTAGCCGTAAACCGGATCTGGTTTGAAACGGCATAGGGTAACCGGTCGATGGTCTGAACCGTTTCATTCAGCAATTTGATCAGGAACTGAAGCCCTTGCCCTGAAATAGGACCTAGAACTGGAATGGCATGGAGGCAGATTGTCGCAATGCCAAAGCATAAGATGACCGTTGCCAGGGGAACAACGATCAGGTTGGCTGCGATGAAGTAATTCGGGAACTGGTGGAAGTAATACAGCCCGAGAGGGAAAGTAGCCAGTTGAGCGGCTAAGGTAACCGCCGTAAGCGACCAGATTTTCCGTAACGGCATCCACCGGAACTGAAACAGGTTGTTGATCCGGGGTTGGATCAGAACGATGCCCGATACGGCCAGGTAGGAGAGCTGGAAACCCACATCCATCACCAAAAAGGGGTTGAAAATGAGCAGGAGAAAGGCAGAAGCCGCTAGCGTATTGAAAAAACCCGAATTCCGGTTGAGTGCCTTGGCGAGGATCACGAAACTGAACATGGTGGCAGCGCGCATCACGGAGGGAGATAATCCGGTGATCAGCGCATAGAACCACAGGATCAGAATCAGGATGCATCCCTTGATCCAACGCCCCTGTTTCCAATGATCCAAAAATACAAGGATCTTGCTGAAAATCAGAAAAATGATCCCAACATGCAATCCGGATACGGCCAGAACATGCATGGCTCCCGCACTGGAATAAGCCTGCTTCAGGTGGGCGTCCAGATTGTCCTTGTAACCCAGGATCAGCGCGGAAGCAACAGCCAGTTCATTGCCGTTCAGTCCCTGGTCCTCCAGTATCCCGATCAGGTGTTCCCGCAGAGCGGAAGCTACGTGGAAGATATTCAGGTTGGTTTCATGCCGGATCAGCTTCCAGTTCGTTGAACGCAGGTAAGTTTGCTGGTGAATCAGGTGGTAAGACAGGTATTTGCGGTAATCGAACTCATGGGGATTTTTCGGAGCGTCCACATGTTTCAGATCCGGTTCAAAAGACAGAACATCTCCCGGGATCAAAGTAGCGGAAAGGGAGTCTTTCTCGAGGTAAGCAATGATCGTTTCCCGGGTGGCAACCCACTGGTTTTGTTGGCGGAACCCCAGCAATTCGACCGTTAGCTTAACTGATCGTTCTTTCACAACCGGATTGCCTTTAACCTTTCCGATCAACAGGGCTTCATTCGACGATTCGAAAAGGTTCAGTGAATTCCGGGAGGAATCATACTGTATACTGCTTAAAGAGGCTCCTGCAAACAAAAAACATCCGTAAAGTAATCCACCCATGATCCAGCGGCGGGAATAACTTGTGTTGATGGATGAAACACGTAGCAACGCCAGGTATGCCAACAGGGATATCCCGAAAAAAGCCGGCATCCAACGGCCATGTGCTTCTGTGTTTACGGTTAACATGATTCCTGCAATAAAAGGGATCAATAAGCGTATTAATGGGATATTGTTTAAATTTATCATACTTAATTACTCCAAAATCCTTTTGTTATGAAAAAAATGTTCCTGTTTTTGATCCTTTGTGCCACAACGTTTAGCGTCTTTTCCCAGGCCAGGGAAGAAGATGATTCGGGTTACCGAAAGGTTTACGCCATCATTCTTTCCAAGAATGGGGAGGTCAAACACATCATCAAGCAAGGAGAAGATATCAGTGCCGACATCGACGGTAAGAACGTAAACGGACGCTGGTTCTTTAAAGCGTATCCCGATATTGTAGAGATTGTGGATAGAAAAAACGAGGTAGTGGGTGAAATTGCGTTGAATCAGCAAGATCCGTTACAGATCAGTGTGCCGCAACCCAAGAGTGGAATGAGTGTTGGTATTGGTGTTGGCCCGGTATCTGTGTCCAACATGGGAGGCGGAATGCAATCGTTTAACATGGAAAAATGGAAGGCCGAAATCTCCGAACGGATGGAGACCAAAGAAGAAAAGCTCAAACGCGAGTATTACGAGCAAAAAGAGCAGGAGCGGCAAGCCAAAGAAGCAGCCAAAGCGGCCAAAAAAGCAGCAAAGAAATCCAAATGATCAGAAATCGGCCTTAAAGAAAGCCAGCGATTCCAGGTTGATCATGTGCACATCTTCGTAATAATAATGGAGGATATCAATGTAGTTGTACCCCAGCTTCGCCATACGCATGGCTCCTTCCTGACACAAGCCCACACCATGGCCGAATCCGCGGCCTTTTAACGTGACATGACTTCCTTCATCTTCTACGTCGAACAGGGCTGACTTCAAGTTAAAATCCTGACGGATCTTAACAAAAGGGATTTTCACATCATCCTTCCAGTAAAATTGCTCACGGCCATTCTGGAAATACTCCACACTGCATTCACTGCTGAGCGCGTCTTCGCTGCAGTTATGCTGTTTGAGGTAGGCTTCCCAGTTGGTTTTGGAAATTGTTTTCGACCACACGGAATTGTTCTCGTTGAGGCAGAAGGTGTCTCTCACAGACCTTAAATAGTACAGGTCCTGTCGCCAGACTTCTTCCGAATTGGCCGTAACTCCTCCGCAATTGGAGTAGAAGGTCGCCGTAATGAGGTTGATGTCACTATCCACGATCACGATGCCATTGGTTTCCAGGGAGGCCTCCCGGATCAGTAAAGATTTCGGCTTGCCGTGATAAGCCTGGCAATGTACCTTGTCGCAGAGGCTAAACCCTTCTGCCGTATGGCGGTCAATGTTTTTCAGCGCATAAGTCCGGCAGATGATCGCCTGCAGTTTGAAGTATTCCGGCGGTGGACTGCGTCCCACTTCCGACTCTACAACCCCTGAAATGTAATGATCGATCTCGATGTTGTTGATCAACTGGAAGTAATTGTAGTAATTGTGGAGGTTTACAAAAAGGTTGTCTTCATACACCTTGATCTTGTTGTTGTAGGGGAGTTTGATTTTAAAGCTGTTTGTTCCTGAAATGCCGATGAAACGTACTTTCTTGAAGGTGCCATAATCTTTGTCGAGCGATTTGATCGAGATCTGGTTGTTCTTGAGAGAAACCTCCAGAATTTCCCCTTTGTCAATGTCCATGAGCTTACCATGTTCGGTGAAGATGCTGTAATTGCCTTCCTCCGGATGAAATACGAAGGAGGTAAGCTTGCTTGTATGTAGAATGCCGATATTCACCATTTCGGCCCTGACAGGCAGAAAGGACATGGAAAGGCATAGAATGAATATGAATTTCAGGCGTTGCACGTCACAAAAATATCAGAATAGTTTCCCTGATATAAACGGAAAAAGAACAGTTATTCACAGTGATTTATGAATTACTCAGGTAGGCAACGATCTTTTCGGCTGTCCTTTTGGATGCACCATACCCTCCTAATTTGGCTGCCAGCTCGTTGTATTCTCGGAGCATCCGTTCTCGGTTTTTGGGTTCAATTAATTTTTTTAACTCATTGATTAAGTTATCTTTATTGAAGTCATATTGAATTAATTCTTTAACTACTTCCTTGTTCATGACCAGGTTCACCAAACTCGCGTAATCGACTTTCACGACCATCATGGCGATCTTGTAAAAAATGTAATCCACCTTATAACAAACTACCTGAGGTACTTTGAATAAAGCTGTTTCCAGAGCTGCTGTTCCGGATGCCACAATGGCCGCATGTGCATGTTGCAGGAGGTCGTACGTTTTGTTTTCCACAATGGAAATGTCGTGGTTCATAAACCGGTGATAAAAGCTGAGTGGTTGCGACGGAGCTCCGGCAATTACAAACTGATAATCCGGGAAGAATTCGGTGATGGAACTCATCAGGGAAAGCATTTTGCTGATTTCCTGTTTCCGGCTCCCCGGTAAGATGGCAATAATGGGTTTCTCGCTTAACTGATGGTTTTTCCGGAATGCTACCGGATCGGATTTCGGATGATCTCCGATGATATCCAGTAAAGGATGTCCTACATAATCGACAGGATAATCGAATTTGGCATAGAAATCTTCCTCAAAAGGCAGGATCACAAACATTTTGTCGACATAAGCCTTGATCTTGAAACCCCGTTTTTGGTTCCAGGCCCAGATTTTCGGAGAAATGTAATAATACACCCGGATGTTGTTTTCATGAGCCCATTTGGCCATCTTCATGTTAAAACCCGGATAATCAACCAAGATCAGCACATCAGGATTGAACTTCAGGATGTCTTGCTTGCAGAACTTGATGTTGTTCAGGATGGTGCGCAGATTCAGGATCACCTGCTCAAAACCCATAAATGCCATTTCTTTATAATGCTTTACCAAAGTCGCACCCTGCTGCTCCATCAAATCACCGCCAAAGCACCGGATGTCGGCATCCGGATCGGCAAGCTTCAGCTCTTTAACGAGGTAGGAAGCTTGTAAGTCTCCTGAAGGTTCTCCTGCAATGATGTAGTACTTCATAGTGGGGTTACATAAAGAACATGTAGTAAAGGTAAAAAGCGCCGTAAATGAGTGTGGCATAAATCACACCCCGGGCGGATTTGTCTTTCTTCAGCCAGTAGAAGATGAAGAATACCCCCAGGTTGAAGAATAAACACCCCTTCAGGTTATTCAGAATGGGGCTGAACATGGGGTTTTCGATCAGATACATCAGGTCCAGATTGGAGTAATGTTGCAGGATGAAATGCATGGCTGTGATCGGAACGATCAGTCCCAGGATCAATCCTACCAGTGTGTGGTTCAAGTGTTTAAATCCTTCTTTATACATGGGCCAGGTAATTGATGGTGTTTAATGTTTCGTAATCGGTGATGTCGGGCTGAACAGGAACGATGGAAACATAGCCGTTGTTCAATGCCCATTCGTCCGTATCCGTGCCGTCATCGTCAATCTCAAACTTGCCCGTTAGCCAGTAATAGGTTCTGCCCATCGGATCCGTGCGTTCGTCGTATTCTTCACGCCAGTTGCCTTTGGCCTGACGGCAAACTTTACTGCCCAGGATCAGATCGTAGGGCAGGTTAGGGATATTAACGTTTAAACAGAGGGATTTATGGTGGTTTTGTTCCAGAATTGCTTGGATGATTTTTCTGGCGTATGCCTGGGCAGCACTGAAATCAGCATCGATCGAATGATCAAGCAGGGAGAAACCGATCGAAGGAATATTCTCCAGGCTCCCTTCTACGGCTGCCGACATGGTTCCGGAGTAGATCACATTAATGGACGAGTTGGAACCGTGATTGATCCCGGAAACAACCAGATCGGGGAGGCGGGGCAGCAACTTGTTAACCGCAATTTTTACACAATCTACAGGTGTGCCGCTGCAGGCATAGGCCGGAGTTCCGTCCACATCGGTTTTACGGACATGCAGGGTGGAGCTGATGGTAATGGCATGCCCCATGCCGCTCTGTGGCTTGTCGGGAGCAACCACCACGGTTTCGGCAAACTCATTGGCGACTTCCAGTAAGGCTTTGATGCCGGGAGCCGTAATGCCGTCGTCGTTCACGACCAGAATTAACGGTTTCTTGATACTCATGTAAAGGTTTTTTCGCAAATTTACAGCTTATTAATGACATTTTAGTTAGCTTTAATTCCTCAACCTCAAACCATGTATAATATCTTAGTGCCAACCGATTTTTCTGAGTTTTCCGACTTTGCGTTGCAGTACGGGACATTTCTGGCGAAGAAGAATGACAGCAACCTGTATATCCTGCATATTGTTCGGAATGAGGAGAAATACGAAGCGGCACAGAAAAAATTAAAAGCCATTTCAAAGCTTCCGTCCCTGAGAGAAGTGAAGGCCCACATCGTTCTGGAAAAGGGAAATAACGTCAGCAAAAATATCAATAAAGTGGCTGAAGAACTGGAGGTGAAACTGATCATTATGGGATCCAACGGGGTTTCCAATGTGGAGGAAATGATCCTGGGGAGCAATACCGAAAACGTGATCATCAAAACCCGTTTCGATGTGCTGACGGTGAAGCATGAGATGAACAGCCAGGAGTTGAATACCATCCTTTTTCCGTCCAACTTCAAGCAGGAGGCCTACAATGTGTTCGAATCCGTGATCAAGACTGCCAAGGCTTTCAACGCGTGTATCCACTTATTGAAAGTTGGTAAGGATACGCCGAAAGACCGCGAACGGGTCAACGACTTTGTGAGTTATTTCCAGCTTGAGGAACAGGGAATCGATTATTGCATCAACATCCTGGATAACAGTTCCCTGGAGCTGGGCATCCTGAACTATGCGATGAACAATGACATTGATCTGATCGCAATTGGTACGCACGGCAAAGGAGCCATCAAAAAATTACTGCAGGAAAGTACCTCTCAAAATCTGGTAAGAGATGCTTTCAGGCCGGTGTTGACCATGCGTTTTTAGGATAATCCTGAAATTTTTCCGTTATTATCGATCGTCATGCCTTCGGAAGCCGGAGTAGCCGGTAAACCAGGCATACGCATCATGTTTCCTAAGATCGGGATCACGAATCCTGCTCCGGCAGCCACTTCGAATTCACGCACATTTACCGTAAATCCGGTCGGCCTTCCGATCAGGCTTTCGTTATCGGAGAATGACTTTTGCGTTTTAGCCATGCATACAGGCAGGTTCTGTAATCCGAGTTCTTCCAGTTTTTTCAGGTCGCTGTTCGCCATTTTGGAATATTCAACCCCGTCGGCACCGTAAATCTCTTTGGCAATACGCTCGATCTTTTCCTTAATGGTTAAGTTCCAGTTGTACAACGGATGGAAATTGTTGCGTCCTGATTCCACTTCTTTTACCACCGCTTCCGCCAGGTCGGTCATGCCGTTACCACCACGGGCAAATCCCTGGGCAACGATTGCCTGAACACCCATTTTGGCGCATTTATCCTGAATCAGCTTAACTTCCTCTTCCGTATCCGAAGGGAATCCGTTGATCGCTACAACCGGATTCAGGCCGAATTTTTTACAATTCTCAATGTGTTTCTGGAGGTTGGCAAATCCTTTCTCTACACGGTCCACGCTTGGGGTGTTGTACTCTTCTTTTTGAGCGCCTCCGTGGTGACGAAGTGCTCTGATCGTAGCAACCAGTACCAGTGCTTTCGGTTTGAGTCCGGCGGAAACACATTTAATATCCAGGAATTTTTCAGCACCCAGATCGGCACCAAAACCGGCTTCCGTTACCACATAATTAGATAAAGAAAGCCCCATTTTTGTTGCAATGATGGTGTTTGTTCCCTGAGCAATGTTAGCAAATGGCCCGCCGTGAATGATGGCCGGATTTTCCTCTAAGGTCTGAACCAGATTCGGTTTGATGGCATCTTTCAATAAGATGGCCATGGCATTTTCAGCCTTCAGGTCACGGGCATAAACCGGTTTTTTATCGAAGGTGTAGCCAATGAAAATATTACCCAGTTTTTTCTTCAGGTCTTCGAAATCTTCAGCCATACATAAAATGGCCATCACTTCCGATGCAGGGGTGATGTTGAATCCGTCTTCCCGCGGGATACCGTTGGCAGTACCACCCAGTCCGATGGTAATGTGACGCAAAGAACGGTCGTTCATGTCCATCACGCGTTTCCATACAATGGTTCGGGGGTCAATGTCGAGGCTTCTGCTCTTGCTTTGGATGTTGTTGTCGATAAGGGCAGATAACAAATTGTTTGCCTTCTCTACGGCCGAGAAATCGCCCGTAAAGTGCAGGTTAATGTCTTCCATCGGTACCACCTGGGCATAACCGCCTCCTGCGGCTCCACCTTTAATCCCGAATACAGGGCCCAAAGAAGGTTCGCGCAACACCACCGTAGCTTGCTTGCCGATTTTATTCAAACCTTCCGTCAAACCGATGGAGGTGGTTGTTTTTCCTTCTCCGGCAGGAGTAGGCGTTAAGGCTGTAACCAAAACCAGGTTGTTTTGATCGATCTTTTTCTTGTCAATCAACGATAAAGGCAATTTGGCTTTGTACTTTCCGTACAGTTCCAGTTCTTCCGTGTTAATACCTAGTTTTTCAGCAACGGTGTTGATGTGAATCATTTCATTGCCTTGAGCAATCTCAATGTCTGATGGAAATTTTGTTTCTGCCATAGTTTTATTTTTTTCAGAAGCCTAAAGATAGAAAAATTAATACAGAACTTGAATTAAGATTAAATTTGTTATACATTTATTCACCTGAAATTCATCTTGGTATCATTGTTGCTAGGATGCAAGCTAAAATTCAACCTGTGAAAAGTTTTATTATTGTTTGCTTTATTGGTTTGTCATTTCCCCTTTTTGCACAACTGGACAGCCTGTCTGTTGCGCCCGATAACCAACAGATCTTTACAGACGACAATGAGCGTCTTCTCGAGCCTAAAGTGACCTTCGATTTTGATATCCGGGCTGCTTTTACCTCGGGAGAATTCAAAACGTTTTACCCCAAACCGGGAATGGGAGGGATGGGGTTGACTGTCCTTTTTCCACTCGGCAAACGGTTTCCGCTTGATCTGGGTGTCGATCTGGGCTATTACTTCATGAGCCAGTCTCAGGAAACCTTTAACTACTATACCCCGGGTCTGGGAGATTACGACGTGGAATCGCGGGTTTCGGGAGGAATGTTTACGATGCATGCGGTTGGCAGGGTTTACCCGTTTAAGACCGTTAAGCTGCCGATACAGCCTTATGTGGAAGGTCTTGCCGGATTCAGGGTGTTTTCAGCCAATCAAAAGTTGGAGACCTATGTTTATGCTACGGACGAATACCTGCCTGTAGAAAAAGATTACAACTATTACGGAGCCTGGAGTTACGGTTTCGGAGCCGGTGTTAAGGTGATGCTCAGCAAGAACGAATTGCTTTACCTGAATTTAAAGGTCGATCAGATTTACGGTACGGCCACTAAAAACATGGATCCGTCTACCGTGGAATTGTACGACGACGGAACTTATACGTATTCTGAATTTACTTCACGAACCGATATCTTGCGCTTTGCACTCGGAATTCATATTATGATCGAATAAAATACTGAAACATGAAAAAAACAACGACACTGTTACTGATCGCAGGTACCTTGTGTACCATGACTGCTTCTGCTCAAAGCTGGAAAAGCTGGAAGAAAAAAGCGGAAGATAAAACCAAGGAAATCAAAACCAATGGCCTCCCGTCAACCGGATTGTCGAACGAAGAGGTCGGTGCCGGCCTGAAGGAAGCACTCAATCAGGGAGTGACGAAAGGAGTAACTCAATTGCATAAGAAAGACGGGTATTTCAAAGATCCTCAGATTAAGATTCCAATGCCTCAGGAGGCTAAGAATGTGGAGGAGAAGTTGCGTGCACTGGGACAGGGAGAGAAAGTGGATGAAGCGATCGAAAGCATGAACAGAGCCGCTGAAGATGCTGCTGAGGGAGCTAAAGATATCTTTGTTGCTGCTATCAAAGGAATGACCCTGAGCGATGCGATGAGCATCCTGAAAGGGGAGGATGATGCGGCAACTCAATACCTGAATAAAGCCACAAGAGAGGAGTTGAGCAAAAAATTCAGACCGATCATCAAGGTGTCTCTGGATAAAGTTGGAGCAACCAAACACTGGAATACCCTATTTAAATCCTACAACAAGATCCCGATGGTGAAGAAAGTGAATCCGGATCTGGAAGAGTATGTTACCGATAAAGCGCTGGACGGACTCTTCATTCAGGTTGCCAAGGAAGAGCTGAACATCAGAAAGAATCCCGGAGCACGGGCTACTGATTTGCTGAAAAAGGTTTTTGGATCGAACAATTAAAGAAAAAAGGTAGAAGTATAAAACTCCTACCTTTTCGAACTAAAAATCTGCAATCTTTTGATTACGACATAAATCTATAACCAATTTGAATTCACTCCTTATTTTTTAACTTTAAGTTATTAAGACTTTATTGTTAATTATAATCCGTTCAGGTAGGAAGTGAGTGCCGCATCGGTTGTTTGCGACAGGCTTAAATCAATCGTGGCGCTGGAATTAACCGTTCTGCTTTCGGTGTAGCTAAACAACTGCCCGTTGGCATCCTGAGCCATCAGCACGATCTTAACACTGGTTCCGTTTGGAATTAGCCCTGACACCTTGTTGTAAACCTGCATCACGGTTTGTGTAGCTGGCATATAAATGAAGATGCCCACATTGGTCAGGTCGTCAGTGCTGGAAGTAAATGTTAACGTGTGTCCTCCCGATCCGGCAACCTGGTCGGCATTATGCCATCCCAGTGTATTACTGTAGCCTAAATAACCGTAAGCTGTTAGTGTGAACGGAGTCTGACTGTCCACCCAATTCACGTAGCTGCCATTGTCGTTACCGGTAAAGATGGTCATGTTTGCATCCGGATTCCCGTTAGGCATTTCAAAACCAAACGGACAGCCTGGTTTTAAGATCAACTCCTGTCCGTTGGCCGTAGCGCGAACACGGATTTCTCCATCGGTTTCTAAAATGGAGCCGCTGGCTATGGTAGGCATTTGCCAGTAGATCATATCTTTCGGAGTGTATAACTCAACCAGATGGACTGTAAACGGGTAATCGATGGTATCCATGTTCGGGTATACCAGGCATTGTTTAGAGCCATAGATCCGTGTTCCCTGATTTCCGACTATCGTATCGTTACCGGGACCGGGAATAACAAAATCCTGTTCCTGTTGTTTTTTACTGTCGAGGTAAGAATTAATGGGTTCGTAGGCATTCAACTGTTCCGGTTCCGGGGTTTCAATACGGTCTTTTTTACAACTGTAGATCAAAGATGATGCAACGAAAAGTATTGAAACGGCTAGTGTGGTTTGTGTTTTTTTCATGGTTAAAGTGTTTAGTATGCGGGGCAAATTACATGGTTTCGCATGCGGTTGGGATCGCGGTAGCCACCGCCATCTCCTCCACATCCAAAGATATACAATAAGCCTAATCTTAAATGGGTTTCTTGAAATTTAACATTGTATCGGTATTCTAAGAACGGGCGAAGGCAGTGATTCGTTGTGATGCCAACTCCTCCTTCCAGGTTCCAGTTGGCCGCTTGTGCGCCGTCCATGGCGGAAGAACCGGAATTCATCCATTGGTTATATCCTCCGTGAGCCATCAAATAATAGTTAAATGTGTTCCCTCTTTTGATTTTGGCTTCAATGCTCAGCCCGAGCGTGAATTCGGAAACCGGGCCAATAAAGTAATACGAGAATTGAGGGACATAACTGATGGTACGGTTCGGGAAAACGTTTACCCGAGCTCCGGCACCCCAGCTTTCCGATTGGAAGTTGTACATGGCAGAGGCTCCGACTCCGATGTTTTGCGAAACGGCCAGAACCGGAATTAAAATAAGGGTAAGAAGAAGCGTTCTCATGGTATGTTGGGCAACAAGAACCATTCCAACCTAGTTGATAATCAACTTTTTAATACTGGATCCGGCAGGACTCGTAAATCGAACAAAATAAATGCCACCGGCCAGACCGGTTACATCCAGTTGGGTTATGGTTTGTTTTGGCCTGATCTGCTTCACTAGTTGTCCCCGGCCATCCATCAAACTGACGGATGATTCTTCATTAAGCGGATTGGCTCCCAGATCGATCAATACCTGGTTCGTAGCAGGGTTAGGGCTCAATGTAAATGGCATCACATCATTTGCCAGATCGAGCACGCTGCTGCTGCCGCTCACCAGATCCAATCGCTGAAACCAGATGTTCAGGAAATTATTCCGGGTGTCTCCCCAAACCGTGTATGCAGTATCGTTAACCAGCTGAACACACATAAAGTCGTTACCACTGTTTTCCAGTACGGTGTTGTAGCTGATCAGAGAATCCGTTATCGGGAAATTGGCAGAGAAGGAAGTGGAGTCTTTCCACCTGATTGCTCCCCAGATCTCCGAAGGGGTTTTGTAGGTTGAATCGGGAGCATTTCGGCGATCTCTCCAGGTGACGATCAGATCACCGTCATAGTCGAAATCGGCCCAGATCAGATCCTGCATCCTGTTGTTCGCAATCGGGTCGTCATTTACCCGAACGGGTGTGCCCCAGCTTGCTCCGGCGTTGAGGCTTTCAATGATGTACACATCAATGTCGCCATTGTCAAAGTTTGGGTAAGCAAACAGGAGGTGATTGGCATCCGCCGGATTGCTGATGAGTAAGTAGCCCTTTTTAGGCAATGTATCATTGTTGGTGGTAGCGGTTTGAGCTACGGTATTGTACGTAAATGTGCTTCCTGCAGATGTGGAAGAAGCAACAAACATTTGGGCAAACAAGCTTTGACTAACTACATAGCTCGGATATACGGCATGAAAGGTGCCATCTGCTGATACACAAGGTGTAGGCATAGGCTGTGGAATGAAACTTCCGGCCAGGTAATTGGCCGTGTCCAGGTACCTCCACGGTTCGAAGCTGGTGCCGCCGTTTACCGATTTGATGAAGTAGGGGTTGTATGGAGGCGCTATGGGCCCCAGTACTTTAGGGTTCATCGTGGTCACGTAAATATTTCCGTCATAAATGCCTCCCGAATTATCGATAGCCATCCATGGTCTGTCAAGTGGGTATTGGGTGCCGTCCGCAAAAGCATTGATCACTTCAACCGGTGTGCCCCAGCTCAAACCGCCGTCGGAAGATTTGGCTACGTAAACAGCGCCGGCAATCGGACTCAGACTGTAGTCGATGTAGCAAAGAAAAACGTTCCCGTTATTGTCGAAAGCCAGTGAAGGGTCGGCCGACTGATACGTGCTCACGACATGAGGAATGTTGGTGGTCGTGCTCCAGGTATTTCCGGCATCGGTACTAACCCGCGTTTTGATCACGGTTTTGTTTCCCAGTTTAAATCCGATCCACGCAACTACCAGGTGCTTGGGATTGGAAGGATTAACGGCAATGTAGGGTTCTCCATCGAAAACAAGGCCGTTAGAGAGGTTTGTGTTTTGAGCCAGAGCAAAAAAAGGGAAGAACAGGGATATGAATAAGAGAAATCTCATTATTGCTTGATGATTTTGTGTGCGACGCTGCCTTTGTTATTCATGAACTTTAGCAGGTACACGCCATGGCTTAACGTCGACAGGTCTATGGTTTGTTGTTGTTGGGTCACGACACGAGACAACAATTGTTTGCCCATCAGGTCGTAGAGTGCGATGGATGCGTTTTCCAGGTTGTTGTTACCCGTGTTTATGGTTAACTGATTGGTGGCCGGATTCGGGAAAATGCTCAACTGCTCCAGGTGGTGTTCCTGAACGGTGAGGGGTTCGATTCCCTCATAGACCCAGATGTTGTCCAGGTAGATGTTGTTCCCGCTTTTATTGTAGGTCTCGAATTTCAGGATCACATCGTTGTTCGCGTACGCTGTAATGTCAATGTGTTCGGTGCGCCACTCATGAAAAAATGCCGGCACGAATTGAGGGGAAATCGTGTCCTGCGTTTCGAGGCTGTCGCCACCCACTTTGTAGATGAGGTCGAAGTTGTTTCCGCAATCGGAAGAGATGTAAACCATGAGCGTATCGGCAATTACCTGATGGATCATGTTGTAGGCCAGATCGAACCGCACGAATAAAGAATCGTCGTTAGGAAGCGAGATCCGGGTAGAGATCAGATCATCCAGTTGACCCGAACCGGTGTAGTCGTACATCTGTACAGTAGCGGAATGAGCACCCCAGGGTAATCCTGCTGTCATGGCCGTGTCCCAGGTTGTTATTCCGTCAGGATTCAAAATCAGCCATTCGGAGCTATCGATGCGCATCAGTTCAAAATCTTCTTTATAAGGAAGAGTTGTGTGTAAATCCCGGATGTTGAAACGGAATACGCGCTGGTTGTTGATGTAGTCACATTCTGTTTTGGCCGTGTCTATATCGGCCTTAACAATTAATTCGTAGTCACCTGTACTTTGGGCTGTAATCGAAGGCAGGTTCACGGAAGTAGTATCTCCGGAAACCAAGTTTCCACTCCAGGCAAAACTTTGAGTCGGCTCATTGTTCAGGCGGTAGGTAATGTTAGCTGAAGTGATCGTGCTGTCTCCTAAATTTTTCAGGAGGATTTTAGGGGAGATCATGTTGTCGCAACGAATGGTTTCCGTTGGGGATAAGATTTTACTGATGGTCAGGTCGTACTTGAACTGAGTAGGGGGAGCAGGGGTGTAGGTCAACGCCAGCGAATCAAAAGCCGCTTTTACATCGATCATGCCCATACCGTAAGTGTTGTCTTCACCGGGAATTCCCAGATCGACAGCCGAATAATACAGAGCCAGTAATATTTCTTCACCGGTAGCATTAGGGAAGGCTTCCTTAAGGAGGAGAACCGCACCGGAAGCGTGCGGACCGGCCATAGAGGTTCCCTGGTAATTGGCGTAATTGTTCTGGTCAACAGAAGACCGGACGTTAACACCCGGCGCGGCAACTTCCGGTTTGATGGACAGGGAGCCGGTTACCGGGCAAACGGTTGGACCTCTGCTGGAGAATCCTGCAATCGGATTTCCTGCGGATTGGGCATTCAAAGCACCGACGGTGAACGTATTTACCAAGCCGGTACTTACATACTGCGGTTTACCGATTGTTGTGTCATTCGAACCTTCATTTCCGGCGCTGAATACGTTGGCGATCCCGGCCGCCTCAATGGCATCGAACATCTGGGTGACATATCCGGCGCAGATGCTGGTGTCGAGGTGTTCGGCAATTCCCCAGGAGTTGTTGATCACGTCGGGAATATCGTTGGTGGTGTTGGTGTCACCATCAGGGTTCAAGGCAAACTGAAACACATCAATGTATTCAGGTAAAGGTTTGATATCGTTCAGGTTAGTAACGATCGGATCGGCCACCATGAAATAGGCATTAAAGGCAACGCCGATGGTATCACTCGTTAACGGGTCAAGTCCCAGTACTGTTCCGGCGGTGTGTGTACCATGCGAACCGTTCTTGTCTACCGGAATGGGCGAATCGATTCCGTTCCAGGCTTGGCTTAACGGTTGGTAATTTCCGAGCCAGTTGTCGGTTAATGCCGGATGGTCTTTCCATACACCGGTATCGATGTTGTAGAGTTTTCGGGCTTTTCCGGTGTAGCCCATCGCCCAGAGCTTGTGAGCATTGATGGAGATCAAACCAGGTTCGGCAGCTCCCACGGCTTTGGTTACAGTGCCCTTGCTTTCCATGATGTCGATCGGTTTACCTGTAAAGTGGTCATACAATTCGATGTAATCGATCTCCGGCATAAAGGCGAGTTGCAGGATGATGTCTTTCCGGGCTTCAATGGTCATCATGTTGATGACCCAGAGCGATTGGTAGCTTTTTACTTTGTTGGTGTTTTGGTTCAGGAAATGGATGATACCTGACTGGGTATTGTTTGCCAGTTGCATGGATTTCCGGATAACGGTTTTAGCCCGCTCATCTAAACTTACATGCCTGTCTTTTAACTCCTGATTCAAACTGATATGATCTACCTGATCCGCCAGTACGATATTGACTTTCAGATAATCCTTATTCGATGCTGCGATTAATTGATCATTGAGGCTGTTTGTTAAAGTTGCTGTTTGAGCAAAAGTTAACATGCCGGAAACAAGCAGACACAAGGCGATAAACGTTCTTTTCATAGGTTCTGGTTTGAGTTTCAAATATACTCAATTCTCCAGCTTTACCATTTTATCGATGTTGATTTGTTGCTTTTGGCACAGCTTTTGAAACTGACGTTAAAAAAAACGAAGCATTATGAAAAAGTTGAAGTGGATAGCAAGTATGATGCTCCCCCTGTTTTTTGCGAGTTGCATCATCGTAGACAATACGCCCGGGCCAAGAGGCAGAGACGGCCTCTCGTTTTTCGGAGTGGATTATGAACACCAGGCGCCCTACAGTTATTGGGATAACAATTCGGCAGTGCCGTATAATCCTGCTTTGGGTCACTATTACCAAACGAGACCGGGTGTTTATAACTTTGAATACTTTATCAATGCCTATGATTACTGGTATGGCACCTACGAAGTGTGGTATAATCCGGGAGGACCGGGAGGACCGCATGGCGAACCGGGATATGATGGAAGAGATGAGTACCTGATGTTAATTTGTGATCCGAACGGTTTTCACGAGCATCGTGATAACTACAGAATCCCGGATAATGAAGTACTTGTCATTGAGAAAAATGAAGGGACATTGAATTTTAAATTGACCATACAGAAAGGCAACATACTAACCCGGACGGCACAGCAGCCGAAGTATAAAAGAGATTCATGAAGCTTTTAGTGTAAGTTAGGTGAGTGATTGGGGCGCAGCAATGCGCCCCTTTCCATTGTTATAAGGAAATGATCCCTTCAATCTTTTCGGCCTGTTGATAGACTGAAATAATGGACTCGGCGGAAAGCATGACCTCTTTCGCCGTGATGCTGATGTATTTATTGGTTTTGGATTGATGAGTGGTTATTTCTGCGGTCTCACCGAACAACGCCTCAACCATCGCCAGCCTCCGGTTATCGGCGGGGATGATGAATTTAAACATGTACAACAGGGGGAAACTATGCTGTTCCTCCAGTTGAGTTCTTAGCTTGCTATAAAAATCTTCCTTCACCTGCAGTAATTTAACTGCAAAACTAGGAAAATTACTCTACGGAGTTGATGATTTTAACGGCACAAAACCCGATGGCAAATAAAAAAGACACAACGGCTAATCCAATGGCTAATAATTCAAATGCTCCCATGATGTAAAATTTTAAGGTTTCGACTAAAGTAAAGGGTTTATTCCCTGCAGAACATGATTCAGGTTAGGATGAAATATGATAAATGTCAGTTTTTGTGGAAATCTGGCGACGGATGTTTTTAGCGATTCATCAAACAAAAATGAGCTTACTCAGTTCCTGAATGGAGTTGCTTTTAGATGAGATGAGGGTCTGCTTCGCAGCTGCCCAACTGCTGGTCAAGGTCAAAATAAAACCACTGCATGCTGCGCATACCATCCATTTCTTCGTAAACAAAAATGAGCAAGCTCTTTTTGCTTACTCATCCATGTCTATCCAGGTGGTTTTATTCTCTGGTACCTGAGATGGGAGTCGAACCCACACGTCTTGCGACACACGGCCCTCAACCGTGCCTGTCTACCAATTCCAGCACTCAGGTAAATTCGGTGCGAATATACTTTAAAAAAATAAAAGCACCTCGTATTTGAAGTGCTTTTTGTGACCTGGCTGGGGCTTACCGGTATTCCGCTGGTCGCTTCAACCGGTACAGGCTTCTCGCCGAGAAATTCTAATGCTTTATAAATAAAAAAAGCACCTCGTGTTTGAAGTGCTTTTGTGACCTGGCTGGGGCTCGAACCCAGGACCCTATCATTAAAAGTGATATGCTCTACCAGCTGAGCTACCAAGTCATTCCTTAAAAAGGAGTGCAAATATAACAGTACTTTTCAAATACCAAAAACTTTTAAGTGTATTTTTTGCAAGTTATTGTTAATGGCCGAATGATCAGGGATTTACTCCATAATCGGGCACCTTTCGAAGGGCTTGCTTCGGTCGAAGAGGTAGCGGTATGTTGCATAGCTCCGGTATACCGTAGCACCTAAATTCTCGCAGATTTTCAGCATTTTGGGATTGAAATCGCCAATCCAGGTTAATACGGTCTCCGAATACCGGCCAAGTGAAACAACATGGTCTTCCGCCCATTTGATCATGGCTGCTTCCACACCTTTGCCCTGAAACTTCCGGTCGACACCGAATACAATCCCGACCATGGTTTGGGGAGTTCTCCGCCATTTGTGATAAAGGAAAATCAACTTTCCCCACCAGTTCAAATTGCCGTTCACATACCTGAAGATCTCATTCAGTTCGGGAATATTGACATAAAAAGCGATGGGCTTGTTGTTGTAGAACACAAATATGATGATCTCCTTATCGAATACGGGTTGGAGTTGTTTGACAATTTTCATGGCGGTTTTCGTATTCATATCCTGAAAATTATTGTGTCCTCCCCAGGCATTGTTGTATACTTCCCTGAAATTCATGGCAATGTCTTCAATACTCATACCTTGTGCATTTCGGATAGCATATCCCTTCCGGCTCATAATGCGCTCACTTTTCTCCACAAAAGAGTCCTGCACCGGAATGCCTGTTTTCCTTTTGTACATGTATTGATTGTAGTAAACCTGAAATCCGTAGTCCTCAAAAAAAGTATGGTAATAAGGAGGATTATAATTCATGCCATAACTGTTCGGGTCGGTAAAGTTTTCGGTTAATAGTCCCCAAAACATATTTTTCTCTCCAAAGTTGATCGGTCCGTCCATCGCTTCCATGCCCTGTTCCTGTAGCCAGTCTTTGGCTGTGTCAAACAATTTAAAAGCGGCTTCCCGGCTGTCGATGCATTCGAAAAAACCAATGCCTCCCGTCGGTTGTTCAAAAGTGTTGGCAGTGGCATAATCGATAAAGGCTGCTATGCGGCCTATTGTTTGCTCGTTAGCATCTTGCAGAATCCAGCGGATGATCTTGCCATTGGCATGTGCCTTGTTCTGCTGCGGGTCAAAAACTTTTTCGATGTCTTGCTTGAGATGGGGAATCCAGTTGGGGTCGTTTTGGTAGATTTTCCAGGGGAGGTCGGTGAATTCTTTTTTTGTTGTGTCGTCTACTACTTGTTTAATTTGCATTTAGCTATCTTTGCCCGCAAAGGTCAGCATTATATTACGATATGCATCATGATATGAGAAATAAAGTGGTTATCATTACCGGTGCTTCTTCCGGAATCGGAGAGGCTTGTGCCCTGGCATTTGCCGATCAGGGCGCTCATGTTGTGCTGGCCGCCAGAAATGCAGAACGCTTAAATGCAGTGAAACAATCCATCGCACAAAAAGGTGTGGAGTCGTTAGCTGTAGCGTGTGATGTGTCCGTGAAATCGGATTGTGAGAAACTGGTGAACGAAACGGTCAGTCAATTCGGCCGCATCGATGTGCTGGTGAACAATGCCGGAATTTCCATGAGGGCCCTGTTCAACGATATGAACCTGGATGTTTTGGAACAGGTTATGGCCATTAACTTCTACGGAACGGTCTACTGCACCAAATATGCCCTGCCTTATTTACTGAAAAGCAAAGGCTCGGTGGTTGGAGTATCCTCCATTGCAGGGTATGTCGGACTACCTGCACGGACAGGTTATTCGGCTTCCAAGTATGCCATGCAGGGATTTCTGGATGCGCTACGGACTGAGAATTTAAAAACCGGCCTTCATGTTATGGTGGCTTGTCCGGGATTCACGGCCTCGAACATCCGGAACACGGCTTTATCGGCTGACGGAAGTGCGCAAGGAGAAAGCCCGAGGAACGAAGGCAAGATGATGACTGCCGAAGAGGTGGCTCAACGGATTGTGCAGGGGGTTCAAAAACGAAAACGAACCATCATCATGACCGGCGAAGGGAAACTGGCCGTATTTCTCGGCAAGTTGTTTCCGAAGTTCGTCGAGAAGCAAGTCTACAACAAAATGGCCAAGGAGCCGGATAGTCCGATCAAGTAAAGGTGTCTTACCCCGAAAAAATATTCTTAACCGGTTTTATGGGAAGTGGAAAATCCACGCTCGGAAAAAAACTGGCAGCCAAGCTGAACCGCCCCTTTTTCGACCTGGATGCGGAACTGGAAAAGGCTGCCTCCATGCCGGTCTCAGCGATCTTCGATCAATTAGGGGAAGTGCATTTCCGGGAGATGGAACAACAACTTTTGCGTAAGCTTACAGCCGGAAATCAGGAGTTTGTGATGGCCCTGGGAGGAGGTACGCCTTGTTTTTATGATAACATGGCGTTTATTAATGAATCGGGAGTATCGATTTACCTGAAGTATAATGCCGGGATGCTCTATTCCCGGTTGAAGTCGGCAAAGGCATCAAGACCCCTGCTGAGCGGTAAGCCGGATAAAGACCTGGAAGAATATATTGTAGAGAAACTGGCCGAACGCGAGCCGGTTTATGGTCAGAGTAAATTGATTGTTGAGGATGTGAACCTGTCTGCAGAAAAGGTGATTGTTTTGTTAGAGGAGCTTGTATAGGGCTTCCAGTTCTTCTTTTTTATCCAAATAACCGAGGTTGTCGTAAGAATAAATCAGGTGCTGCAGCAGCCTCTTGATCACCGTCAGGTTATCGCAGGGGCGGTAATAGGAGTCTTTAGGTTTCTTGTCCAGTTGTTTCAGAAACCGATCGATATCATGTTTACCGAAAACACTACCCTTGTTAAAAACATTCAGGTAAAACAAAGCATCTTCACCGTTTTCAGAGTAGGCCAGGATGAAATGAGCCGGTATATCCACACCGTAAATCGGGATGTCAAGCATCTGGCATATGGCCAGATAAATAATGCCTAAAGAGATTGGATTTCCCTTCTTGGTCTCCACCACATTGTTGAGGTAGGAGTTTTGTGGAGAGTTGATGTTCTTGGTGTTGCCGTAAAGTCCGTGGATGTCAAACAGAATCCGGTTGAGCACCTTTACTTTTTCCAACGCGGTCAGGTTATCGTTCAACTCCAGCCAAACATCCTGTTTCAGTTGCTGCACATAGGCTTTGATCTTTTGATAGTCGATATCCGGATATTGATATTTGGCAATAATGAGAGCGCCCTCAATCAGGTTGTGATCCGGAGTGGCTTTCCAGTCGGATAATTCCTTTTGGATGGAAGAAAACTGCAATTGATGGATGATGTTTTCGATCCGGCTTTGCAGCAAATGATCAAAAGAGTTCTCCCACGCATGTTCAAGGTGGGGGATGACCTGATCGCCGTAAGCGATCAATTTAGACCTGATCTCATCATAGATGTGAGCGTCCGGGTCGTCAAGCAGACTGATTAATGCATTTAATTCAGATTCCGACATATATCAAATATACGTCAAGGAGTATTTAAAGGTTCTGATTGACAAGGGGATTTATTAACCTCGTTCTGTTAGCTTTGCCAGTACCAATTCGATCAGTTTTTTGACGGAAGCCTTATAATCTTTACTGAATTCGTTGGTAAACCGGTTGGCGACAATAGCACAAACCGTACAGGTTTCATGTCCGAGAGCCCTTCCTAAACCGTAGAGTGCGGAAGTCTCCATTTCGAAGTTGACCACCTTCAAATGCTGGTAGCGGAAACCGTTTAATTTTTCATTGAGCTGGGGTTCCTGAAGTGCCAATCGCAGTACGCGACCTTGCGGACCGTAAAAACCGGGAGCCGTAGCCGTGATGCCGCTGTGGCATGAATCCTTGAAGAAGTTGAATAAATCGGAAGAGCCTTTAATGAAATAAGGTTGTGCAAATGCTTTCAGGTATCCGGTCTGACGATAGAACTCATTGAGTAGTTCCATTTCAAGATCAGTTTGATCGTAAGCGTAGTAATTCATAAGCCCGTCTAACCCAAGACCGTATTCCGACACCACGTAAGAATCTACCGGAATGTCGGCCTGCAGCGAGCCCGATGTGCCGATCCGGATGATGTTGAGCGACTGATGTTCCTGCTTTACCGTCCGGTTGGCCAGGTCAATGTTCACCAGGGCATCGAGTTCGTTCATTACAATATCGATGTTGTCGGTTCCCATGCCGGTCGACATCACGGTCAGGCGTTTTCCGTTCAGGGTGCCGGTGTGTGTTACGATCTCCCGGTTGGAAACCTGATGTTCGATCGTATCGAAATAGGCGGAAATCGTCGATACTCTTCCGGGATCACCTACCACAATAATATCCCTGGCCAGTTGCTCAGGATGTAATTTGAGGTGGTAAACACTGTTGTCATCATTCAATACCAGTTCCGAAGGAAGAATCTTAGTCATAACGTATTCTTAGATTAAGCCAAATTAAGAGTTAAAATAACGAAGAATTAAATTAAGCTACCCAATAACCGTTGAAAATTTAATAATTTGATTATATTCACATCACAAAATCAAAGCGAAACGTATGAAAAAAATCACCTTCATCTTGGCATCGTTCTTACCGGTGCTGAGCTTCGCGGGAGGCTTCCAGCTTAACCTTCAGGGGTTGAAAGCAGTAGCCATGGGCGGGGCATTTGCAGGAGCTTGTTCCGATGCATCTTCTGTTTTTTTTAATCCCGGCGGGATGTCCAATTTAAGCGGGCACAACTTCACTGTAGGGTTCAACCTGGTCGACCCGCATGTGTCGTTGCAAACAGCCTCAACGGCCAACATCGATCAAACCAGTCCGAAAGCCACACCGATTCATCTGTATTACGTAGGACAGGTAACGGATAAACTGAATTTCGGGTTTTTAGTGAATAATCAATTCGGATCATCATCCTCTTTTGAAGACGATTGGCAGGGGAGGTACATCATTCAAAATATTTCATTGAAAACCTTCATGTTCCAGCCAACCGTTTCATATAAGATCCATGATTTGGTGAGTGTTGGGGGAGGATTCGTATATACCAAAGGAAGCTTCTCTACCGAAAAAGCGATTCCGGTCGCTTCTGCCAGCACAACGGAAGGGAAAGCCCACCTGGAAGGAAGTGGAGACGGTGTCGGTTACAACATCGGAATCTACTCGCAATTCCTTACACTTGGTGATGAAACCAAACAAACCAAATTCGCCATCGGACTCGATTACCGTTCCAAACTGGCAGTAGATCTGGGTAACGGAACAGCCGAGTTTACCGATATCCCGAATTCCTTGCGGGATAAATTTCCGGAAAAGACAACCTTTACGTCAAAAATTACCTTGCCTTCCGTGTTTACGGTTGGGATCAGCGCGAAGCACATCATCACCGACAAATGGTCGCTGGAGTTGGTGTACGATCTGAACATGACCGGGTGGTCATCGTATGATACCCTGGCCTTTAACTTCGATAACAATGAAACACCTGATTCCAAAGTCACCAAAGATTGGGAAAATGTAATGACTCACCGCTTAGGGGCCGATTTTACCTACAAAAACAAGTATAGCGTGAGAGCGGGCTTATACATCGATAACACACCGATGAAAGACGGTTTTGTGAGTCCTGAATTACCCGGAATGACACAAACGGCGTACACAGCCGGCTTAGGGTACAAGGTAAACGAAGCCATTTCGGTAGATTTCTCGTACATCCGTCAAAATGCCGATCGTGAAGCATCACTGGATGATGCGAACTGGAGTGCCAAATACAAACGCATTGTGAATGTGTACGGATTGGCTCTGAACATCAAGTTCGGAGATAAACCCGCAAAAGAAGGCCAGCCTTCAATAGAATAACGAATACCAAAAGATGACAACGATGAAAAAATTACAACATATCAGTTTAGGGGTAGCTGTGTTAGCATTGGCTGCCTGTACGAAGACTCAATTTGATGAATTTGAACTGAATTCAGGAAGTGCCGATTTCTCAAACTACGTGTCAGTAGGAAATTCACTGACTCAAGGGTTTCAGGATAATGGAGTTCACAATGAAAGGGGGCAGCAGGATAATTCGTTCCCGGCCATTTTATCGCAACAGATGCAGCTGGTGAATCCTTCCGCCAAGTTCAAGCAACCTACGGTTTCGGGTAACGGATCCGGCTATATTCACCTGGAGTGGATCAATGAAGAGATCGAATTGGTTGATGTACCTGCCGCAGGCTCCTGGGGAGCCACGGGCGATGCTTCGTGGGATGTGAATACGAAATACAACAATCTCGGGGTTTCCGGAATCCGTTTAACGGACTGTGTGCCTACTAATGGCGATCTGCTTTCACCAACCATCAACCAGTTTATTACATCCAACAATCCGATGGGTGGTTTTCTGGATTGGGGATCTTTATTCTCGCCTGTTTCTTACCTGGATCACATCAAAGCAAGTAGTGCCACCTTCTTTACCTGCTGGTTGGGGAACAACGATGTGCTGGGCTGGGCCACTTCAGGAGGAGATGACGGAGCCATTACCATTCCGCTGATCGGGAGCATCAATCTCTCCGAGATGACGGCGGTAGATGTGTTCAGCTACAAATACGACTCTGTATTAACGGCTTTCGACCGGATGGGGGCAAAAGGTGTTTGTGCTACCATTCCGGATGTAACGTCTATTCCTTTCTTTACGACCGTTACATTGGATCGTGTCGGAGATGATGTCTGGATCGAAGAAGGACCGTATTCTTCCACTCCGGGAAATGTAAGATTAGCTACCAAGGATGACCTCTTAACACTATATGCGTCTCAGGATCTGGGTGATGGGATCGGATTTACACAAGCTAACCCGATTCCTCATGAAGATGTACTTGACCGTGATGAAGTGGTGGTGAGTCAAACCCGGACCAAAGAATTGAATGGTGAGATCAAAGCCATGGCGGCCAAACACGGTTTTCCGGTGGCCGATATGTATGAATACATGAAAGAGCTTGAGTCAGGAATCACACTCGACGGGGTGGATTACGATGCTAAGTATATCGAAGGCGGAGCCTTCTCCCTGGATGGCATTCATCCGAACAACAGGGGGTATGCACTCGTGGCCAATAAATTCATTGAAGTGATCAACCAGGCTTACGGATCGAATATCCCGCCGGTGATCGTTGCGAATTATTCGGGAATCTATTTTCCGAACTAACTAAGCCAAACCGACGCCCCGATCAACATCGGGGCGTTTTTTTGTCGTAACTTTGCAGCATGGAATTTGCAGTCGGCGATAAGGTTAAATTTGTCAACGAATCCCTCGAAGGGGAAGTTGTTGCCGTAAACGGAAAACAGGTCCGGGTAGCCTGTTCCGACGGTTTCGATCATGATGTGGCCGTTTCCGAACTCATCCTGATCCGGGAGAACGATCAGTTCCATTTTTCGCCGGATCACGACCGGATCAAAGACAAGGTCAAACACGTGAAGATCAATCAGCCGTTAACCAATAATTTTTTATCCCGCTACACGGCGACTACCAAATACCAGTTCGATCGGGTGGTGGAGATTGATCTGCATCTGGAAGAACTGGTAGAATTTCCAGGCCGGCTCGACGACTGGCAGAAGTTGCACACGCAGTTGCAGCATGTTAAGAAATGCCTGAGTGCCGCCATGGATGCCCGGATCAAACGCATGGTCTTTATTCATGGAAAAGGAACCGGCGTATTGAAGGCCGAACTCCTTCATCTGCTGGGCGACTACGACAACCTGATCGTAAAGGAAGCCGACTTCAGAGCGTATGGTGGTGGTGCGACCGAAGTGTATTTCAAATAATTCAACTACTTTTGCAACGCAAATCGTTCTATCGCTCCCGAGCAATCGGGTGAGGAAAGTCCGGGCAGCGCAGAGAATCCGGCCAGGTGAAAGCCTGGGGGCTCCGAAAGGAATTTCGGGGCAACAGCAAGTGCTACAGAAAATATACCGCCCTGAGCTTGCTTGGGGTAAGGGTGAAAAGGTGAGGTAAGAGCTCACCAGTTGCAGCAGCAATGTTGTAAGCTAGTAAACCTCCGGAGCTGTAAGATCAAATATACCAGGGCTTAAGGGCTTCTCGTCCGACCTGGAGGGTAGATTGCTAGTGCTTCGGGGTAACCTGAAGTCCAGATAAATGATAGAACTCGACAGAACCTGGCTTACAGATTTGCATTTTTTGAAGATCCCGTTCCTTAACCAGGACGGGATTTTTTATTCGACCACTTCAGCCCGTCTGGGTAACAAAGCATCCCGAACGGCAAACACAATAGCCTCCTTCACGGTCATGTAGGCGATGTAGTGCTGTTCACCGATCTGCTCGCTGCCGATAGCCAGTGCGCCGGTCTTTTCGCGGGCATCGAACTCCCTCAAATGAATGGCGTGGTGCTCTGCCGTCTTTTCGGCATCGGCTCCATGAAAGTCCCAAATTAATTTGATATTCCGATTCATAGGATAAAATTACACGTTATAAATTCCAAACTACAAACTACAAATTTCAAATGACAAACTAACTAAATAAATAACTGAACAACTGGACAACTTCTTTATGTCAAACAATCGATTATGATTTTGCCGGCTTCTTTCAACTCGTTTTCCGTAATCGAAAGGGGGGGGGATAAACGGAATGCGGTTGGGGTAGAGAGAAACCAGAATCCGATGAGCCCTTGTTTCAAACATTTCTCTACAACAGCCTGAACCCGTTCTACACTGCCTAATTCAATGGCAAAGAATAAACCGGCCCGCCTGATTTCCAGAACACCCGGTGCATCGGTTAACAGATTCTCCAGCAATTGCCCTTTGCTTTCAGCCTGGGAAATCCAGTCTTCTTCTTTCAATACATCGATGCAGGCATTGGCCGCGGCACAGATCACCGGATGCCCCCCAAATGTAGTGATGTGTCCCAATACTGGATTATGAGTTAGGGTATTCATGATTTTGTAGGAAGAAATGAATGCGCCGATGGGCATGCCGCCACCGAGGGCTTTTCCTAATGTTAAAATGTCTGGAATTACTCCGTAATGCTCAAAAGCAAAGAACTTACCGGTTCTGCCCATACCGACCTGTACTTCATCAAAGATCAGTAAAGCACCCGTTTCATCACATTTACGGCGTACGGCTTCAATAAATTCCTGCGTGGGTTTGATCAGCCCGGCATCTCCCTGGATGGTTTCCAGAATCACGCCGGCCGTTTGCTCAGTGATCACATCCAAAGAATCGATGTTGTTGAATTCGATGAACTGTATCTTCGGTAAGAGTGGTTTAAAACCGGATTGCTTTGTTTCATTTCCGGTAACACTCAGCGATCCGTGCGTGCTCCCATGATACGATTGCCGGCACGACACGATTTCTTGTCGACCGGTATACCGTTTCGCCAGTTTTACGGCAGCCTCGTTGGCTTCAGTGCCGGAATTAACAATGTAGGAGCAATGTAAATTATCGGGCAGGACGGAGGCCAGATTCCTAGCCAGGGCCAGCTGACTGTCCTGGATGTATTCGCCGTACACCATTACATGCAGGTGTTTGTCTACCTGTTGTTTGATGGCTTCTACCACTTTGGGGTGATTGTGCCCGATGTTGTTGACGGCCACGCCGGCGATCATGTCCATGTAGCGTTTGCCCGACTTATCCCAGATATAAAGACCCTCAGCACGATCCACGTCGATCAGGTAGGGGTAAGGACTGGTTTGTCCCTGCAGGGTTAAGAATTGTTCTTTACGGTCAGACATGGTTTAATTTTTAAATAACAAAAACACAAGCTCCAAAATGCAAACTAAGCTTAAAGAATGGTGTTGTATCGTAATAAAATTTGAGATTTGGATATTGCCATTTGTTATTTGAGGTTTGCGATTTGGAATTTGAATATTGCTATTTTGGATTTGTAGTTTATAAATTTTCAATACGGTCAACACTCCAGGCTTCCGGTTTGGCACTGAAAAGGGGTTTGGTTTTGCTCCAGACGCTTTGGAATAAATCGGAATGACGATATGCTTCAAGGTGTGCCTCCGATTCCCAAATGCTGTAGGTAAAGTAGATGTTAGGCTGATTCTTATCGTTAAGTAATGCCAGATGTTGAACCCCGTCAAAGTTTCGGATCAGTTGCTTATTCTGCTCAAAGTTGGCGAGAAACTCCTCCACCTTATCGGGTTGAAATGTCATTTTAACGATCCTAATCATAGAACTCAATACGGATGATGTCTCCGATCTTTATGTTGAACAATTCTTTAGCACTTCCTTTGTTAATCGCTATTTCAATGTTTCCGGTAGAGCTGAATAAAGCCAGTTTTTCTCCTTCAACAACACTGTTGTAGGATTTACTGATCTCATCGATGTCGTATTCTCCTCCACGGAAAAACAATTTGAACGGACGATTCTTACCAAACTCCTTGAACATGCGAATGGTAATGTTGGTCACTACGTTGCCGTAATGATCGATGTAGATGACCATCCCCTTGATCAGGTTGTTTTCCGAAACGGCTCTGAAAACGGCTTTCTCCGATAGTTTCGGATAAGGCTTGCCGATGATCTCCATGGTTCCGCCCCGGGCAATGTGGCAGGCAGCCTTCACAAAAACATCTTTTGTGGGAAAAGTAATGTTGTCGGTATCCTGAGAAATGGTCAGTTCTACGGCTTTTTCCGGAGGGGTATCCGTAATCAGCGAAAAAATCCCGTTATCGGCTCCGATAAAATAGTGTCCGTTGGCATACACGACAACGTGCGGATGCTCCAGATCAAAATCCGAATTAATGCCGATGATGTGTATGGTTCCCTCCGGGAAATCCAGGTAGGAATTCCGGATCACAAAAGCCGATTTTTGTAAATCAAACGGCGGGATCTCGTGAGAGATGTCTATGATGTTGGCATCCGGCAGCTCTTTCAGGATGGCACCTTTAACGGAAGCAACGTAATAGTCTTGTAGTCCAAGATCGCTCGTTAAAGTAATTATTGCCATGTATCGGAAATGTTTATTAATTCAATCAATAATGCATCAAAATACCGATATTTACGTATTATTGAAAACGATTCAAAGGTATTAATTTAAAAGGAATTAATTGAGCGAAAAACAGATTGAAATTAGTGGCATTAACCCGGTGGATTTGTATGGTGTTAATGAGCGGAAATTAAGTAAGATCAAGAGTTATTTTCCCAAAGTGAAAGTGGTTGCCCGGGGGGACGTGCTTAAGGCGATCGGCGAAGATGCGGAGATCGACCTCTTCGAGAAAAAGATCGGGTTGCTCATCCAGCACCTGCTGAAATACAAACAACTGACCGACAATAACATCGAACGTTTGATGGATAAAGACCTGGAAAGTAATAAGGAAAACGTGCTGGCTCATGCCGACGACGCGATCGTGTACGGGAATAGCGGATTGGTGGTGAAAGCAAGAACGGTGAATCAGCGGAAACTCGTTCATGAATGTGAAAAGAAGGACCTCATTTTTGCCGTTGGTCCTGCCGGTACGGGTAAGACTTATACAGCCGTGGCATTGGCCGTTAAGGCATTGAAAAATAAAGAAGTAAAACGGATCATTTTAACTCGTCCTGCGGTTGAATCCGGAGAGAACCTTGGGTTCCTGCCCGGCGATCTTAAAGAAAAGCTCGATCCCTACATGCAGCCCCTTTATGATGCTCTGCGTGACATGATTCCGGCCGAAAAGCTGAAAGAAATGTTGGAAACGGGTATCATTCAGATTGCTCCTCTGGCGTTTATGCGTGGCCGGACCCTGGATAAATCCTTTGTGATTCTGGATGAAGCTCAAAATGCAACGGAAAGTCAGTTTAAGATGTTCTTGACGCGTATGGGGCAGTCGGCCAAGTTCATCATTACCGGCGATGTGTCTCAGATCGATTTACCTAAAAAGCAACCTTCCGGATTGATTCAGGCATTGCGTATTCTTAATGATATTCCGGAGATCGGAAAAGTGTTCTTCGATGAAAAGGATGTGATCAGGCACCAGTTGGTAAAAACCATCATTAAGGCCTACGACGAAAACACAAAGCCCCAATAATTTTTTGTTATCCCGGCAGATTGACATATATTTGTATATACAATCGATTGGCTCATGAGCTTTGCAGTAAATAAACACGACAATTATACCATCATCAATTTTACAACGGATAAGCTTGATGCTATTGTTGCACCCGATCTCAAATCGGAACTGGTGATCATCAATAAACAAGGTGAAAAAAACATCATCGTGGATTTGGCCGAGGTGAAGTATTGCGATTCTTCCGGATTGAGCGCCTTATTAATCGGTCATCGGTTATGTAAAGAAGCTCAGGGTCTGTTTATGATCTCATCCATTCAGCCGAATGTGGAAAAACTGCTTTCCATCTCCCAATTACTCAATGTCCTGAACATTAAAGACTCCCTGCCCGAAGCCATCGACGCTTTGTTTGAGCAAGAAATCGATTAATTTAGCTGCATGACGAAATTCAACGTCTTAATACTCGGAAACGCTTCTGCAGCCCCAACTTTATCCCGAAACCAGACCGCACAACTGATCAATATCGATGAGCAGTACTTTTTAATGGACTGCGGTGAAGGTACTCAATTGCGTCTCCGGGAGCACAACATCAAATTTCAAAGGATTAACCACATCTTTATCAGCCACCTGCACGGAGATCATTTTCTGGGGCTCATGGGCTTGTTGCAGACGATGCACCTGCTTGGGCGACAAACCGACCTGCACATCTACAGCTGTGGCCATGTGGAGGAGATCGTTCATGTTCACCTCAAACATGCCAAAGGGAACATTGGTTATCCCATCCATTATCACACCGTCGGTACCGACCAGTCAGAACTGGTGTTCGAAGATCATAAAGTAGAAGTGCATAGCATTCCGTTAAAGCATAAGATTCCATGCACGGGATTCCTTTTTCGGGAAAAACAGAAACCCAGAAAGGTAAACCCGGAAGGTTTAAAGAAATACAAAGTTCCCCGTTTCGAAATTGCCCGGATAAAGGCCGGGGAAGATTTTATCGATGCAGGAGGGAATACCGTTCCTAATGATGCCTTGACATTTGCACCCGATGCGTCACATGCCTATGCTTTTTGCTCCGATACAGCTTATCTGGAATCCATCATTCCGATTATTGAAGGGGTGGATCTGCTCTATCATGAGGCTACATTTCTGGAAGAACACCGTGATCGCGCAGGGCAGACCTTGCATGCTACCGCTGCCCAGGCTGCTACCATTGCCCTGAAGAGCCGGGTGAAAAAACTCATTATCGGACATTTTTCGAATAGGTACTCCGATTTGGAACTGCTTCTGAATGAGGCAAAAAGCATCTTTGAAGCGACGGAAATTGCCGAACAGGATCGATGCTTCGATTTGCTGAAAAGCCAGTAAAATCAATGTTGATAGCTTGTTAATAACTAAATTCGGGCTGTTTCGAACGCCATAAGATTTCTATTAAATTTGGTTCAGTAAATTCATTTAATAATTAAAAATTTCTAAAATTATGAACAAAGGAGATTTAATTGATGCAATTGCAAAAGATGCAGGATTATCAAAAGCTGATGCTGGAAGAGCGTTAAACGCGTTTGTTGACAACGTAAGCGGAGCTTTAAAGAAAGGAAACAGTGTTCAATTGATTGGATTTGGAACTTTCTCTATTTCTAAAAGAGCTGCAAGAAGCGGTAGAAACCCACAAACAGGTGCTACTATCAAAATTGGAGCTAAAAAAGTTGCTAAATTCAAAGCTGGTAAAGCTTTAGCTGACAAAGTAAAATAATCTCGGTTATTTGAAAATAAGAAAGCCCCACCATGTGGGGCTTTTTTTTTATTCGTTGTTGCTTGGTCGTGGCGGTGTCGGAGGTGGAAGCCTCTGTTCATCACCGCTTTTATACAAGACTGAAAATATGAAGAGCAGGATCGCTGCCGATACAAAGATCACGAGTATCGAGTATAGCGACTTGGAAGCAATGTGTTTCACATCGATAATGTCCCAAATCCCTAGAATAGCCAATACCGTGAAAAAGATCGTCAATATTGCCAGTAAAATAGAAATGCCTTTTCTGAACATAGTTGTAGTTTTTTGGTTTATCCAAATATAACGAATAATAGGCGAAAGTGTTCCGGATAAAATGTTAAGGTATGTTAAATCATCCTAAAGGAACCGCTGGCCGGATCAAATTGAACAGCATTGCTGCTAAACGTTTCCCGGAATAATTCATCCTTAACCAGCTCGGATGGAGATGCATGGTGCACAACTCCTTCCCGGATCATCCAGACTTCATCGGCAATCCGCAGTGCATGCTCTACCATGTGGGTGGAGAAGATCACCGTTTTACCGTGATCCTGCACCAGGCTCTTCAATAGTTTTAACAGCTCGATCTTATTAATCAAATCCAGGTGAGTGGTCGGTTCGTCCAGTAGAATCAATTCTCCTTGCTGGGCGATGGCTCTGGCAATATGGACCCGCTGTTTTTCTCCGTCGCTGAGCTCTTCATAATGGCGATCGGAAAATGAAGCAATGCCGCACAGTTCAATGGCCTGTTCAACGAGCGAGTCGTCTTGCTCGGAAGTAACGCCAAGCCAGTTCGTATAGGGGTAGCGGCCAAAAGCAATGAAATCCCGTACACACACATGTTCCAGCATCATCTTATACGTGGTTACGATGCTTAATAGCTTGGCTCGCTCACTACTGGAAATAGTCAGTACCGGTTGTCCCCTGAACCGGAAGTCGCCGGACAAAGGAGGATGAACACCGGCCAGGGTTTTCAGTAAGGTTGATTTTCCGTCGCCATTTCTCCCGATCAGGGCGATCAATTGCCCGGAATTCGTCGATATGTTGATGGACGAGGCAATGGTCTTGTTGGGATAACCGATGCTCAGGTTTGCTATTTCAAGGTCTGTTTTCAATTGATGGAAGCCATGCGTTTGTTCTTAAAAATGATCCAGATAATGACCGGAATTCCGATCAGTGACGTAATGGAATTGATGGGTAAATTGAAATTTAATTGGGGCAGTTGCGATAAGATGTCGGCCAGCAATAAAACATTCATACCCAGTAAAATACTAAGCGGGATCAGGATGCGATGGTCGTAGGTTTTAGCTAAGAAACGGGCCATGTGGGGAATAACGATCCCGATAAATCCGATTGGCCCGCAAAAAGCAGTAACACTTCCTGTCAGTATCGACGTAATGATAATGATCAGCATGCGCGACCGGTTGATGTTTACGCCGATGCTTGTGGCATAGGTTTCGCCCAGTAAATAACTGTTTAAGGGTTTCGATAACATAAAAGAAGCAATCAATCCAAACACGACCACCGGAAATAAAATGAGCAACTGATTCCCGGTTACGGCACTCAGATCACCCATGGTCCACATCACGAAGGTTTTTAAATCGGCCTCGTAACTAAAAAACTGGATCAGGCCGATCAATGCGGTAATCACACTGCCGATCATCACACCTAAGATCAGAACGGTCATGATGTCGTTCAAACGCCTGATCACGACAATTAAAAGCGAGAGGATCGAAACCGAGCCTAAGATTGAAGAAAGAGCGATACCCAGGCTGGAGTTCAGGCTCAGGTCGCCCATGGAGAATCCAAGCGCCCCGGCTCCCATAATGAACAAAGCAACTCCGAGCGCTCCACCGGAACTGATGCCCAGAATGTATGGTCCCGCCAGCGGATTCTTGAATAAGGTTTGCATTTTCAATCCAGAAACGGAGAGTGCCGCTCCGCATAACACTGCGGCAAGCGATTGGGGGAGCCGTGATTGTAAAATAATGATGTCCCAGGTTTCCTTTTGTGATTGGCCGCCAACGAGCACACGGACAACTTCCTGAAAAGGGATGTGTACGCTGCCTATAAAAATATCGAGCAGAAACAGGCCAGCCGCCGAGAGTAGCAGGAGCAGATAAAATACACGGTGTTTTTTAGGCATAACAGGGTAAAATTAAGGCTTTGGCATTAATTAACATAAAGAAATAATATCAACAATAAATTCTTAGTACTTCATGTAAATAAGTTGTTATTAATAGGTTAAGAATACCTACTTTTGCCAAAAACTTTTAAGTATGAAAGATTTATTTGAAAAAATAAAAGATAATCGAGGTTCTTTAGGTAAATACTCCAAAGAAGCTCACGGATACTTTACGTTCCCAAAACTGGAAGGCGAACTCTCAAATAAAATGATGTTCAGGGGAAAAGAAGTGTTGCAATGGAGTTTAAATAATTACCTGGCTTTAGGAAATCATCCTGAAGTCCGAGCGGTTGATGCCAAAGCTTCTCAGGATTGGGGATTGGCTTATCCGATGGGAGCCCGGATGATGTCAGGAAATACGAATTATCACGAACAATTGGAAGCCGAACTGGCTGATTTTGAGCAAAAAGAAGATGCGATCTTGTTGAATTTCGGATACCAGGGTATGGTTTCGGCCATCGATGCGATCTTAGACCGGAACGATGTTGTGGTATATGATGCCGAGAGCCATGCATGCATCCTCGACGGATTGCGTTTGCATCAGGGTAAACGGTTCGTGTACCAGCACAACGATATGAAGAGCCTGGAAAGCATGCTCGAAAAAGCGACCAACATTGCGGAAAAAACAAATGGTGCTATCCTGGTGATTACCGAAGGTGTTTTCGGAATGTCAGGAAATCAGGGCGACCTCAAAGCAATCGTTGAATTGAAGAAGAAATTTAAGTTCCGCTTATTTGTTGACGACGCTCATGGCTTCGGAACAATGGGACCTACAGGTGCCGGAACTGGTGAGGCTCAGGGCTGTCAGGATGGGGTAGATATCTACTTCGGAACATTCGCAAAAGCCATGGCCAGTATTGGTGGATTTATTGCCGGGAGCGAGGATTTAATCGACTTTCTGCGTTACAACATGCGTTCACAGATCTTTGCAAAATCATTGCCCATGCCAATCGTAATCGGCAACCTGAAAAGACTGGAATTGCTTCGAAATAGCCCGGATCTCCGGGAAAAATTGTGGACCATAGCGAATACCCTGCAATCCGGACTGAAAGAAAATGGGTTCAACCTCGGAACTACATCCACTCAGGTAACTCCTGTTATTCTGGATGGTGATATTCCGGAAGCAACAAACCTGATCCTCGACCTGCGTGAGAATTATAATATTTTCTGTTCCATGGTTGTTTATCCGGTAGTTCCGAAAGGGATCATCATGCTGCGTTTAATCCCTACAGCCATGCATACGATGGAGGACGTGGAATACACACTCAATACCTTCAAGTCCATTCAAGATAAGTTGAAAAACGGAGAATACCGTTCCGAAACGCTGGCAACGTTTTAATAACTAGTCAATCAATCAGATACGGAAAGGCTCCCTCGTGGAGCCTTTTTTATTGAACCGTTAGCATGGCAATGAGGAATCCCAGGATTACAACCAGGAATTTTTTCAAATTGAATTTGTGGTTGTCTGCCGTTTCGAACAGGATGGTCGTGGAAATGTGCAGAAATATCCCCACGGCAAATGCAAGGAATATGGTTTCGTTTTCAACAAAAGGAAGAATATGGCTGCTGGCCACGAGTAACCCCAGCGGTGCCGAAAGGGCAAAAATAACAATGGCCACAAAGTACAGACTTCGATGAATGTTTTTGGTTAGTAGCATGGAACTGAGGACAATGGCAATCGGAATTTTATGGATCACAATGCCCAGCAGTAAAGGAAAATGAGAATATTCAGCATGTTCATTGTCGGTCAATGCCATCCCTTCAATAAAGGAATGGATGCATAAACTCATAAACACGGCATAAGGAAAAGCTGCTAAATGATGATTGTGAGCATGAAAATGGCCGTGTTCAATTCCTTCTGAAAAGAATTCCAGCAACAATTGCAATAAAAACCCCAGTAAAATAAAGATGCCCACCTGGGAAGAATAGTTGGTATAGATTTCAGGGATGAGGTGCAAAACACAGATAGCCAGTAAAAACGAACCGCTGAATGAGTTGATGATCTTTAAGTTGGCAGAGAACTTCAGCTTAAATGCCAGCACGGAAAGGCTGCCCGCAAGGGCAGCTGTTATTAAAATGATATGGATCACGAACAACTGATTCATTTTTTAGCAATAATAATGATTCTGTCAGATTCCTGAAGATTAAAATCACCGAGTTCGTAATCACCGAACTCAAACAAGACTTGAAATCCGGCATGTACAAACAAATCAATCAATTGGTCCCGGGTAATGATTTTGACTTTTTCGAGGAACGAGAAGTGCCTGGATCGGTCGGAGAATGTGATCCGTTTTTCAATAAAACCATTGGATACTGATTTTTCGATGTGAAAATCAATCCCGTCAATCGACTTGGTTTCCTGCTCAACCAGATGGTTCATCACACGGGCTACATTCATGAAGTCCATAACGAACCTGCCACCTGGTTTTAAGCTGGCGTAAATCGCTTTTAAAGCTTTGAGGTTGTCGGCTTCATCCTCAAAGTAGCCGAAACTCGTAAACATATTAAAGGCATAATCATAGTGCGTGTCTTTCAGGGGAGTCCGAATGTCATTGATGAAGAATTTTAATCCGGAAGACTCATGTTTTCTGGCCAGTTCGATGTTGTTAGGGGAAAGGTCGAAAGCATGCACCTGGTAGCCGAAGGATGCCAGAAATATGGCGTGCCTCCCTTTTCCACATGCCGCATCCAGCATCATGCTTTGAGGTGCAGGAGAAAGAAATCCGATCAGGGTTCTGATGAATTCCTGTGCTTCCTGGTTGTCACGGGTCTTATATAACGTATGGTAGTACGGAGAATCGAACCAATCGCAATACCATTCACTTTTATCTTCAGAGGAACTCATAGCAGACAAAATTAGCTAATGCCATTTAATAACTTGGAATTTTACCTGAGATTCTATTTAAAGGAATGCCTGAAACGACAGGTGGATTCTGTTTATGGGTGTTTTTTTTCATTTAATCTAAAAAATTAAAGCATTAGACTTGTTTAATTCATCCAAATTAATATCTTTGGAATCACAATTAGACGAGAACATTGCGAATGAACAATATTCACGAGTTTTACGATAAAATGGAGAAGGGTAACATTATGTTATCGTTTAAGGGTGAGGTGACTTCTGACCTGCTTACTTCTGTTCTTCAAATCATGGAATCCAAAATGGAGACCCTGGAGGAACCCCCAAAAATCAAAAAGAAAGTTTACAACATATTGGTTGAATGTCTTCAAAACCTGTATCATCACATCGAAGAAGATGATAAGACAACAAAAGCGAATGAAAAAAGCGCGTTGTTTATGATCAGGAAAGAAGATGATGAATATTCTATCATGACCGGTAACTACATGGCTCAGGAAAATGTTGAGCTGATGAAGAGCAGGCTGGATAGGATTAACGGAATGGATAGAGACGAATTAAAAGATTATTACAAAGAGGTGCTGAATAACGGAGAAATGTCTGCCAAAGGTGGTGGAGGATTAGGAATGATCGACATTGCCCGTAAATCAGGAAAAAAACTCGAATATAATTTCGACCCTGTTGATGATCAGTATTCGTTTTTTAGTTTAAATGTTAAAGTGGAAAAATAAAAAAAATTAATAATGGAAGAGTTAAAAATTGAAGGTTCACCCAAAACTCCAACTATTGAATTTAATCCAAGTACTGGATATTTATTGTTAAGAGGGAGATCTATACCTGAGAATTCAATCGAATTTTACAAGCCTCTGATCGATACACTTGAGGCTTACAACCAGAATTCACAGGCGAATACGAAAGTTGATGTTCAACTGGAGTATTTCAACACCAGTTCTTCTAAATGTATTTTAGATGTTTTCAAGAAACTGGAGGCCATTAATGCCGGTAGTAGTGAAGTGACAATTAACTGGTATTATGAGGAAGATGATGAGGATATGTTGGAAGCAGGTGAAGATTACCAGGCGATCATCAACGTTCCATTTAAAATGATTGAAGTAGAAGAGCAATAATCAAAGCTTTACGATCTATAAAAAAAAGCCGTTCATTTGAACGGCTTTTTTATTGGGTGATTATTTCTTCTCGTGATTAGTTGTCGTTCCCGTCATCTTCCGCTTCTTTCTCGATCTCATCCAATTTGCTGTCGGCATCTTTATTCTCAGTTCCGTTTCCATTGGATCCGTAACCATCTTTAATGATCACATTGCCTTTACGGTCTTTGTTGTCCTCATCGTCTTCATCACTGTAAAACTGACGCATCACACGGTCGTCTTTAGCCGCTTCCTTGGCTTTTGCCTGACGTTCTTCCATTTTTTTCTTGTCCAGTTCGTCCGGATCGTATTTCTTGAATACTTCAACCAGTTTCTTGGCTTTGTCAGCTTCAGTATACAGCTCATTTGAACGGAGAAGTTCTTCCGCCAATTGTAAGCCGTGTGGGAGTACGGCAGATGTGGCTTTGGAAGGGACAAATTTCTCATCAATCTCTTTCATCGCTTCAATTAAGGCTAATTTACCTTCATTGGTGTTCTTCGCCTTGATGTAATTAATGCCTAACCACAGTTTTAATACCGGGTCTGCCGGTACGCCACGCGCAGCCGCTTTATAAACCGATGCGGCTTTACTGTATTTTTCATTTAAAAACAGGAATTGGGCCATCTTATTGGAGGTGTCGGCAATATTGATATAGTATTCTTTAAAATCATCGTACCAGTTGGTCTCGTAATATTTCTGAGCTTTGGAATCTTTTTGAATGAACTTGTACAGGTACTTCTGGGCATCCTTTAAGGGGTTGGGAAATTCGGATTCTTTCTCTCCGACACTGTATTTGCCAGGTAATTTACTCATTTCATAATAAGCCATCGAACAGTAAATGTATGGCAACGGATGTCGTCTTAAATCATCATCTTCCATCGCAGATTGGGCTTTATAGACCAATTTATCGTATTTTCCATCCACAAATAAGAAAACCAGTTCGTCAATTTTCTTGTCTGACTTTTGAGCGGATAAACAAAAGGGGAGTGTAATGAGTACTGTTAATAGTAGTTTTATGCGTTTCATATAGAATGTGTTTAACACGTAAAATTAAAAATTTAACACCTTAGTTACAAAGATAATGCCTAAATAATCTTAACTATCCTATTTTTGTAATCGCTATGAAAAATGAAAGGATCAGAATCGAAAAAGAGCACGAAGCACTGAAAATTAACATCAGGGCTTTTTTCGACCCCAGAAAACAGCAATTGCTGATGCTTTGGATTGTTTTATTCAGTATTTGCGGGATAGCTATCATTTCCCAGTTTTTCGGCAATTATGAGCGCGGCGTTAAGCTTTTCTTTGTCGTATATCTGGTGTTCTGGTTCTTTTTTGAATTTAAGGTGGTGTATGCCTTCAGGTGGCGAAAATATGGTCTGGAAGAGCTGATTGTTGAAAAGGATACGTTTACGTTGGTCAAATCAATCGGAAAAAGGGGGATTACAACAAGTTACAGACTTGAAGACATTAAAAAAATCGACTTCTATAAGGATGCCAACGGTAAATTTGTCAAGTCCATGAATACCTCCTACTGGAACATTAACCGCTATAGTTTAGCCCTTTACCTGGAAAAAGAAACGGTTCCTTTTGCTATCGACATCGAATCGTCTGAAGCTAAATCCATATTGCACCAACTCAGAACAGCGATAAAAGAACTGCAATGATCAGTCACTGATCTTAAAAACAGCTGTTTTAACTCTTCTGGTCAGTATACCGTCTATTTCCTCTTCTAGCACCAGATCCAGAGCAGAATCATCGGCAAAAACCTCGTCAATGGTCTTAATCAGCCCTACGGGAATGTTACACTCCAGAAATTGGGTCATGAGTTCCGTCGCATTGTTTTGCTCAAAGTAAGGCTGGAGTGCTTCATCCAGCGCTTTTCGGTTTATGACCCGTAACTGATTCGTCAGGTAACTTTCATGCTCCTTGAGTTCTTCCGCGCCCAGAATATCCAGAAGGAGGTGAAAGTGCTCATCGCTACCGATTCCCAATACCAGATAACGGTTATCTTTCGTTTTAAACGTTTCACCATAAGGCGCTATGTTAGGATGGATCGATCCGATCCGTTGCGGAACGAAATGATTCATGAGCCAGTTTGTCGCCTGGTTTTTAAGAGATGATAAGGCGGCATCATACAGCGACACCTCTACAAAGGCACCTTTTCCGGTCCGTTCTTTTTGCAATAAAGCCAGGAGCAGACCTTCTTTCAACTGATGGGCAGCAAAAACATCGATCAAAGCAACCGGCATTTTAATGGGTCCGCTTTCAGGAGTGCCATTGATAGACATAAAGCCCGTTTCAGCTTGTAAAACAACATCATAAGCCGCACGCTTGTTTTTTTCTCCATATCCGTTGATTTCTCCGTATATGATATGGGGATTGTGCTTTTTCAGGCTGCTGTAGTCCATGCCGAGCTTAATTGCTGCTCCGGGTTTGTAATTCGCAACGACAAGGTCCGCATCCTTGACCAGGGCATAGACCCGGTCCCGGTCGGATTCGTTTTTCAGATCAAGAAATAAGAACTCCTTGTCGTACTTTACGGATGAAAAATAGGCAGAGACACTTGCATTTTTGTCTTCCGTAGCACTTTTCCATTTCCGGGTTACATCACCCCCCGAATGCTTGTTCTCTATTTTTATAACGTGGGCACCCAGCTCGGCAAAGAACATCCCGACATCGGGGCCAGCAAGTACGCTGGCCAGCTCTAATACGCGTAATCCTTCTAACATGCTTTATTGATCAGTTTAATAAACAGCTCCCGGTTTTGACGGGGTCCGATGGAATTGTAAGCCTTTTCCAGGGTGTTTAATTCGAAATAAGGTTCGAACAACTCCTCATATTCGGTTTTGCTTCCTCCGAAAGGGGGATGCTCGGTATTCAGCGGGTCATCAAACAACAAACCGATCAATTTGCCTCCGGGATTTAAAAGCGTAGAGGCGTGTTTAACGTAGTCTGCCCGCAGTTTAGGATCGATCGCACAAAAGAACGTCTGTTCAACCATCAGGTCATACTTTTCGTGATGTTGAAAAAAGTTGCCGCAGATCAATTGATCTTTCGGGAATTCAGGATTCCGGGTTTGAAAAGCATTCAATGCTTCCTGAGAAAGATCAATCAGATAAACATGTTCAAAGCCAAGTTTAAAGAGGTATTCTGCTTCGTAAGCATTGCCGCATCCCGGTATCAGAATGCGCAGCTTGCGGTTCGTTAACTGATCGAAATATTCTTTTAACGGACGAGATATTTCTCCCAAATCCCAACCGGTATCATGCTTCAGGTACCGCTCATTCCAATACGTTTGACTTAACATGCTATTTTCCACCGGGTCTGACAGTTTTCGTAGGACTGGTTTTTGTTGTTTTTCCTGATTTTGCATTACCACCACAAACACCTTGCGTATCTCCATGTGCCTGATGGGTAGGCCATTCAGAAACAGGAATAACAATGGTTTGGGGTTTACTGTTCTTGCCTGGCGGGGTATGACAAATGGTTATTTTATCATTTCCTGAGTTGCCGCCATTGTTATTTCCGCCTCCTGAATTTCCACCGCCATTGTTTCCTCCCGGGTTAGCAGCAGGCTGGCAGGATCCTTTCGTGTCACCGTGAGCTTCATGAGCTGCCCATGCCGATTCCGGAATTTCGATGGTTTGCGGATTGCCGGTATTTCCCGGTGGGATGTGGCAGATTGTGATCTTTTTGTTCGATCCTCCGCTAGTATTCCCACCAGGGGTTGTCGCAGGGGCACATGCTCCTTCGGTATCACCGTGAGCCTTGTGTGCCGGCCAGGCGGAAACAGAAATTTCAATGGTTTGTGGATTATTCTTGTTGCCTGGAGGGTAGTGGCAAATGGTCATTTTACCATTACCCGGGTCGCCGGAGTTGCCACCGGTAGAGCCGCCGGGCGTATTTGACGGTGGTTCGGTGTTCGATGGCTGGCAAATCCCTTTTGAATCTCCGTGAGCTTCATGTGCCGGCCACGCTGATTCGGGAATCTCAATGGTTTGCGGATTACCCGGATTACCAGGCGGAATGTGACAGATCTTTATTTTTTTGCTGGTTTGTGCATTCGGATCATCTCCCGGAGTTGTAGTCGGGGTACATTCTCCTTGCGTGTCGCCATGTGCAGCATGAGCCGGCCAGGCGGATTGAGGAATCTCTATGGTTTGCGGATTCCCTGTGTTTCCTGGCGGATAATGACAGATCTTGATCTTATTGTTGGAGCTTCCTCCTGTACCGGGCGTTCCTCCTCCGGTATCTTTCGGTTTTATAGGACATGCCCCTTTGGTATCGCCGTGAGCAGCATGAGCAGGCCAATCGGTTTCCGGAATAACCATCGTTCTCGATGGGATTGTGGTGCCGGCAGGACTGATAATCGGTGAATCCACTACATGATGGCAAATGGTGATCATCTTCACAGGAGGCGTATTTCTACAGGCTCCCATTTGATCACCGTGCGATTTATGGATAGCCCATTGCGACTCGGGAATGTTCAACGTTTGGGTTTGTCCCGGTTTACCTGGAATGTTGTGACAGATGGTAATCTGTTTTTCAGGACATGCACCTTTGCTGTCGCCATGTGCAGCGTGAGCAGGCCATGCTGATTCGGGAATTTCGATGGTTTGCGGGTTATTGGCATTTCCCGGAGGAAGATGGCAGATCGTGATCTTTTTCTCTTCGACCGGACAGGCTCCTTTGGTGTCGCCATGGGCAAAATGGTTTGCCCATTCACTTGCCTTGATGGTCATATTCACCTTTACATTGCCTTGCTTGTGACAAATCTCAATCATTTTTTCAGGGCAAACACCTTTACTGTCTCCGTGTGCCTGATGTGCCGGCCAGGCTGATTCGGGAATTACAATGGTTTGCGGATTATCCGGATTGCCGGGAGGTAAGTGGCAGATCGTGATCCTGTTCTCTTGTTTCGGACACTCTCCCTTCACATCTCCATGGGCAGCGTGGATCGGCCAGTCGCTCTCTTTAATGGTCATGGTAACTGTTGTATTGCCCTGATTATGGCAGATTGTTATGTTGTTAACAGGTGCAGGACAGGGGCCTTTTGTGTCGCCATGTGCGGCATGGCTGGCCCATAAGGACTCGGTGATCGAAATATTCTCTTTTTGACCTGTTGCCGGATTGGTATGGCAGATGATAAAGGATGCCTCAGGACATTTTCCTTTGCTGTCCCCATGTCCAAAATGTTCGTTCCATCTGAATTCAGGGATAACCATATTAACATTGGTGTTGCCTTGCTTATGGCAGATGTCGATCATAGGTTCCGTTGCCGGACAGGTGCCCTGATAATCTCCGTGGGCCTGATGCACCAGCCATTCATTTTCAGGAATGGTCATGGTGATGCGCTTGTTTCCGGATTCCGGTATGTGGCAGATCGTGATCATGTTAACTTGTTTCGGGCAATCCCCTTTGGTATCGCCATGGGCAGCATGAGTTGCCCAGTCTTTTTCATCAATGGTAATCACCTGGTTGTTGTGGCAGATGGTGATCAGTTTTTTCTCAGCACAGGTGCCCAAATAGTCGCCATGTGATTGATGGATGTTCCAGTCGGATTCGGGGATGCTGATGGTTTGTGTTTGCCCCGGCTTGCCTGGAATGTTATGGCAGATCGTGATGTTTTTTGCGACACAATCACCCTGCAAATCGCCATGAGCCTGATGTTCCTTCCACTCGGAAGCTTTAATGGTTAAATTGGTGAACGTGCCATCCAGTTTTTTATGGCAGACTTTCATGGTTCTGCTGTCTGTGCAGGACAGATTAAAGGTTTTGGTATCAGAGAAATTTCCGCTCCTTGCCACAATCTTAAAGCTGTTGTTTCCTTCTTTCAGGTCGACTGTGGATTTAAACGTTGGTGGAGTAAAGAAATATTTGTAGGAAGCCACCTTGGTTCCATTTTGATAAAAGTCTATATCACTTTGGTTGTATACGTTTTCAATTTTAGCTGTAATTTCTACCTGACAATTAGGAGCGTAAAAATCAGTGCCGGTAGGATTCGTTAAGGTAATAACAGGTTTTTTCGGTGTTGTAGTGATCGGGGTGATCGGGTCGGGAGTCACCGGATCGACAGGAGGTACATATGTAGTCGGCTCATAGTCATGTACAATGCTAAAGATAAGTCCCAGGGATGTATAATGGTACATATCCTGAATAAAACTCGGATCACCATTGTCAATTTCCTGTCCGTCGAATAAATCGGTTTGAGGTAAAGAAATCTTGTGTTCCAGCGCGAAATCAACGCCCGGAGCAAGTCTGAAGCCTAATCCAACACCTACGGAAGGAGTGAATACGGTCGTGTTGTAGCCCGGATTAACCAGTTCGGTCTCAAATTCACCATCCTGAAAGTTCTTGATTTCATCAACGGATGGGTTGGAAGAGAGGAGCAGGCTGTAGTCGTAGGGGGCTCCCGAAAGATCTTTCTGGTCTGTTTCAACCAGGTAATTGGTAAAACCGCCACCTACATACAAGTAAAATAAAATGCCATGATTTCGATACAATTTATTCCACTTCAGCATGGCTTCAAGAGAGAACTCATTGAGTTTGGTCCTGTTGTTCAAAAACAAAGGGGCATTACTATAGTTAAAAGAAGTGTCGGAAACACCATTAAGCGCATTATTACTGATAATACCTTCGTGCAATAAGTTGTTATAACCGGTAGTTTTACCATTTAAAAAACGGCCTCTTAGCGAGAATCCGAAAAAACTGCTTTGCTTTTGGTAAACCGCATATTCAAGTGTGGCCCCAAATCCAAAGTTATACACGTCATGCCTTACATCGGCCTTCTGGCAGAGGCCACCCACGTTAACACCGAGGTGCCACCGACCGATACCGGCCGATAAATACTGAGAGAATGTCTGTTGAGCAAATAATAGAACAAGAATCAGGTAGAATTTTTTCATAATGCTTGGTTTGTTGGTGCTTGTTTTCAAATATCATTCCAAGAATAATGAGAATGAATCAACAAAGGCTTAAAAATAAAAAAACGCCTTGATAATTCAAGGCGTTTCTTCGATATTGTTGACAAGTTTATAAGTATGTCTGTAAGTTGTTGGTTCTTGAAAGTCTTCTCAACCTTCTTAAACCGCGTTCTTTAATTTGTCTGATTCTTTCGCGGGTCAATCCGAAGTGGTTTCCGATTTCCTCGAGGGTCATTTCTTTACGACCACTCAACCCGTAGAATAATCGAATCACTTCCGCTTCCATGCCTTTCAGGTAGGAAAGCGTACGCTCGATATCGGTTGAAAGTGATTCGTGAATTAAAGAATCATTTGGGGCAGGAGTGGAATCGCTCTCAATAACGCTGATGAGGCTGTTGTTGTCTTCATCATTGGCCATCGGAGCATCCAAAGAAGCCTGCTTTTTCGACATCTTTCTGGAGTTTTGTACTTTTTCAATGTCCATGTCCAGAATTTCAGCCAGTTCTTCGTCGGTTGGTTCTCTTTCAACTTGTTGCTCGAACTCACTGGAAGCGCGGTTGATCTTTTGAATTTCACCCAAACGGTTGTGTGGTAAACGAATGGTTCGGGAATTATCGGCAGCGGCTTTCAGAATGCTTTGGCGGATCCACCAAACAGCGTAAGAAATGAACTTAAACCCTTTGGTATGGTCGTATCTTTTGGCGGCTTCAATCAGTCCAAGATTTCCTTCGTTGATAAGGTCTTCCAGAGTTAGGCCGGTGTTTTGGTATTGCTTGGCCACACTGATGACAAACCTCAGGTTGGATCGGACAAGTTTGTTTAATGCCTCATCATCACCTTCTTTTATTTTTTGGGCTAATTCCACCTCTTCATCGGCAGTAATCATGCCTTCACGGGAAACCTCCTGTAAGTATTTCTCGAGAGATTTACTCTCTCTCTTGGTAATTTGTTGTGTGATTTTTAATTGTCTCATATTCTTTTTTCTCCCTTAATTTTTCTTGTAGTTATTGCAAAAACCGTGCAATTTATTTTGGGTATCCTCTACTACAACGCACAAAACTCAGTTTTGTTTCGGTCCCAGCAGGTATTTAACATTTATTAACATACACAATTCCGAAGATTGGCGGACACTATTTCATTTTTTTTATAATCACTTTGTTATCCAGTGCTTCTA
>JAGQZT010000017.1 GCA_020435335.1 Flavobacteriales bacterium
GGACGGCTACTGATGCTTCGGGTAATTTTGCAACCTGTACACAAGTGGTAACGGTAGTGGATGCCGAAAATCCGGTCATTACATGTCCGGGTGCCATTTCGATCAATACAGATCCCGGACAGTGTACATCTACAGCTGCCATCGGAACGGCTACGGCTACCGATAACTGTACGGCTACACCAACGATTACCAATGATGCTCCTGCGAGCTTCCCGATCGGTAATACAACGGTAACGTGGACAGCAACCGATGCATCCGGAAACTTTGCAACTTGTACACAGGTGGTAACGGTAATAGATAATGAATTACCTACGATTACCTGCCCCGGTAACATTACGGTAAATAACGATGCCGGTATGTGTGATGCGGTAGTAACATACACAACACCTGTTGGATCGGATAACTGTACGGGTGTAACAACTACGATGACTTCCGGATTGGCCAGCGGAGCTGCCTTCCCGGTAGGAACAACCACGGTAACATATACCGTTACCGATGCTTCCAGTAATGTGGATTCCTGCTCCTTTACAGTTACTGTAATTGATGCGGAATTACCTACGATTACTTGTCCTGCGAATATTACGGTTGGAAACACTCCAGGATCATGTAGTGCTGTTGTGAACTATACAACACCGGTTGGTTCGGATAATTGTCCGGGAGTAACAACCACGCTAACTGCTGGGTTGGCGAGTGGATCTACTTTCCCTGTAGGGACAACAACCGTGATGTATACAGTAACCGATGCTTCGAGCAATGTGGATTCGTGTTCATTTACCGTTACGGTAGCCGATTCAACGGCTCCTGTAGCTGCTTGTCAGAACTTTACCGTTTACCTGGATGGTACCGGTACGGCAAGTATTATTGCCGACAGTCTCGATGCAGGATCTACCGACGACTGTGCGGTTGACACCATCACGTTATCACAATACGCATTTAATTGTGCTGATTTAGGAGCAAACAATGTGACGCTTTATGTTCAGGATACCTATGGAAATACGGATTCCTGTACTGCGGTGGTTACCGTAATGGATACGATCGCGCCGGTTGCAGCTTGTAACAATGTTACGCTGTTCCTGGATAATTCAGGAAATGCTACCCTGGTAGTAGATAGCCTGGATGCCGGATCGACTGACAATTGTGGAATAGACACTCTTGTAGCTGCTCAAACCAATTTCACCTGTGCTGAGATCGGTGCGAATAACGTAACCTTCTATGTTCAGGATGCCAGTGGTAATATCGATAGTTGTACGGCTCTGGTAACTGTTGTAGATACGGTTCCACCGGTAGTGGCCTGTCCGTCTAACCAACTGGTTGAAACGGATGCGACGTGTATCTATGAGATCGATGATTATACGTCTTTGGCTGCAATATCTCCCGATAATTGTGACTCTAACAATTTAACGGTAACACAAATCCCTGCAGCTGGCTCTCTGGTTACGGCCGATCTGATTACAGATAAATCCGGTCAGACCATAGTAACCATCATCGTGGAGGATATCTCCGGAAATGCAGATACCTGTGAATTTGTGGTTGATGTGACATGTGCGAATGAACTGGAAGTTCCAAACGTGTTTACTCCAAACGGTGACGGTAAGAACGACTTGTGGAACATCAAAGGAATTGAAGAATTCCCGGATGCTATTGTACAGGTATTCAACCGTTGGGGCGACATCGTCTACGAATCGTCTGCAGGATATACCGATCCATGGGATGGAACCTATAACGGAGCAGAAGTCCCTGTATCTACTTATTTCTATATCATTAAACTGGATAGTTCTACCGAAGGATTGACCGGTACTATTAACATTGTAAGATAATACTGTTATGAAAAATATTGTAAAACTCTTAATCATTATAGCTTGTGTAAAAACGGCATCTGCTCAGCAGATTCCACTAACAAGCCAGTACATGTTTAATCCTTACCTGCTTAATCCTGCTGTAGCGGGAAGTGAAGATCAGGTGGTGGCAGCATTGTCGGTTCGTTCACAATGGACCGGTCTGGACGGTGCGCCCAGAACCCAATTCTTCAGCATGCATACCAAGTTTGGTGAAAAGATGGGCGTAGGTGGTTACGTATTCAACGACGAGTTGGGTCCTGAAACAACCCGAGGTGTTCAACTTTCCTATGCTTATCATTTAACGGTTAGCGATGATGCTAAAGTGTCGTTCAGTTTAGCGGGCATGCTGTTCTTTCATGATTTGAACAAAGCTTATTTAAAGCCGGAAGAAACGAATGATGAAGCCTTGTATGCGATGAAGATCAATTCCGTTTCACCGGATATCAATTTCGGCGTGATGTATTACACTGAAAAACTGAAAGTGGGAATTTCCGCTCCGCAGTTGTTGCAAATGAATATGTACGGTAAGCTGGCGGATGCGAATAATGTCAATAAACTGACCAGACACATTTATTTCTACGGTGAATACAAGTTCGCTGCAGGAGACAAGTTTGAAATCGTTCCGTCCACGTTGTTCAAATATGTGCAAGGTTCTCCGGTGCAGTTCGATATCAACGCTCGGGGAGTGTATGATAAAAAATACTGGCTGGGAGCTTCGTACCGATACAACAATGCCATTGTTGGTATGGTAGGGATGAACTACAAAGCCCTGTCGTTCGGATACTCTTACGATTATACCTCGACCGATCTGAAGAATTATTCTTCAGGGGGACATGAAATCTTCATCTCAGCAAAATTGTTTGAGAAAGAAGCTAAAGCAGAAAACGTGAAGTTCCAGTAAGGAAATTTATCTCATTACGATAAAAAAAGCCAGTGATTTTCACTGGCTTTTTTTATGGTCTGCTAGTTTCGGCATAGCTCCAGAAACCGGTCAAAAGAGGTAATGAAATGTTGTTCAGGATATGGAGTTAATTGTTTTGCTTCGATTGGGCTACAGCATAAAACCGTTTCGGTAGCATTGGTGTTTTGGTGAAGTTGAATGAGAACTTCTTGAAGTGCTTTGCTTTGGTGAGGTCGGACCTGGAACAGGAGTAGCCGATCAGGTTGAATTTGGTTGAAAGCACTCAGCAGGCTATTCATAGGGACATTCGTTCCAAGGTAGTATACTTTTTTGTTGTTGCTCCTCAGTATGTGATTGGCAATCAATAATCCTAATTCATGCTCTTCATTTTCGGGAAGGAACAATAACCATTTCTCGGCATGCTCCGGTGCAGGATCAATGGCCTCAATGGCAACAAATAGTTTTTGGCGAATCAGGTTTGATATAAAATGTTCCTGGGCGGGAGATAGGTCTTCGGTAGTCCACAACAGCCCAATGCGGTTAAGCATGGGATAGAGCACTCTTTGATAAGATCCGCCGATTCCGAAACTCAGGATGCAATTGGAGAATGCTTTGTCGAATTGCTGCTCATTGAATGAAAGTCCGGCAGAGATCAGTTGATTGATCAGCGTTTCTTCTTTAATGCCTTGGCCTCCTGTTTGATGGATTTCCTCAATTTGTTTTGCGATTTCCACCTCATTCAGTTTGCTGATGTTCGAGATTTTATGCCCGGCCTGAAGCAAAGAAGCAATGTTTAATAATTTTTTCAGGTCATCGTCGCCATAATACCTGATGTTTGTCTCGGTACGTAGTGGGTTTAACAGGTTGTATCGTTTTTCCCAAATGCGAATGGTATGAGCCTTAATTCCCGATAGGTTTTCCAGATCTGCTATTTTATATTGCGCCATATTTTGTTTAATGAACTGCAAATATAGTTAAACATTTGTAGTGCTCTTTTTTATACGTAAAAAAAATATAGACTATACTAGTATTCGTGGTTATGTGTGGTTCTTGTAGTTTGTGAAGATTGATGTAAATAAAAAATGTTTAATAAATATTTGTAAAAGTTAAACATAATTGTATATTTGTTTAATATTTTTAATTAAACATTAAACAAAATGAAATTAACACTAATGATAACCGGCTCCATTTTCGCCATTCTCTTGTTTACTCAATTCAGCATTTACAAGAGTTCAAACAAGACCGAACAGTATAACTACGAGGTACTTCATAGATTTAAATCTTTTGAAATCAGAAGTTATCCGAAAGCCATCTTCGCCAGTTCTGTTTTTCCGAGTTCCAGTTTTTCGAATAATGCGAACAAGGGTTTTAGAACCATTGCGGGATACATATTCGGAAAAAACGAAACCAATGAACAGATTGCTATGACTGCCCCTGTTATTGCCCACATGAAAGACTCCATGAAAATGAGTTTTGTGATGCCCTCCGCTTATTCTATTGATGATCTGCCTAAACCACAATCTGCACAGGTTGTTGTTGCTGAACAGGAAGCCATGACCGTTGCCGTAATCCGTTTCGGGGGGTATGCCAGTGATGTGGATATCCAAAATCATACACGATGGCTTAAAAACTATCTGGATCAGGAAGGCATTAGCTATACGGATAATGTTTATTACTACGGTTATAATCCGCCTTATCAGATCTTCGGAAGAAGAAATGAGGTGGCCATTGAAGTGATTTTTAATAATTGAGATCGAATGCACGCGAATTATAAAATAGCTGTTATCGGATCAGGATTTGCCGGCCTTTCTGCTGCTGCATACCTCGCTAAATCAGGTTGTCAGGTCGACGTGTTCGAAAAGAATACTCAGATTGGGGGGCGTGCGCGCCAGTTCAATGACAAAGGTTACCTCTTTGATATGGGTCCGAGCTGGTACTGGATGCCGGAAGTGTTCGAATCCTTCTACAATGCCTTCGGATATACGACTTCCGATTTTTACGAGTTGGAACGCCTCTCACCTGCTTTTGATATGATCTTCGAAGGGTTTGAAAAGTTTTCGGTATCGAACAAGGTGGATGAACTCACTCAGGCTTTTGAAGGCATTGAACATGGAGGAGCCGAACAATTCAAAAAATTTATGGCTGACGCACAGGTTAAATACGAAACCAGCATGCATGATTTCATATACAGTCCGGGATTAAGCCCATTCGAGTTTATGAATGTACAGGCTATGAAAAACGCCATGAAACTGAGTCTTTTTGGCTCGTTCAAAAAACATGTGGCCAGCCATTTTAACCATCCGAAACTAAGGGCACTGATGGAATTTCCGGTATTGTTCCTCGGAGCACAACCCAAAGATACGCCTTCTTTATACAGCATGATGAATTATGCCGGACTGCAACTGGGAACCTGGTATCCGCAAGGTGGATTCTTCAGTGTGGTAAAGGCCATGCAGCAGATCGGAGAAGAGCTGGGAGTGACTTACCACACCAGTGCACCGGTAGAAGAGATACATGCACTTCATAATAAAGTCAGGGGGATATCTGTACAGGGTCAATTTCATGAATTCGACGCCGTAGTTGGTGCTGCCGATTATCATCACATCGAGTCCAATTTACTGGATGCGGCATACCGCAATTACAACGAAGCGTATTGGCAGAAGAAAGTGTTTGCTCCCTCAAGTTTGATTTACTATTTGGGAATTGATCAAAAGGTAGAAAAGCTGAATCATCATACATTATTCTTTGATGAAGATCTTGATCGGCATGCGGATGAAATTTACAACACCAAAAAATGGCCGACTGCACCGCTGTTTTACGTGTGTGCTCCTTCCAAAACGGATCCATCTGTTGCTCCTGCCGGAAAGGAAAACCTGTTCCTGCTGATGCCTCTGGCTACCGGACTGGAAGATTCGGACAGCTTACGGGAACAGTATTTTGATGCCATGATGGAACGGTTGGAGGCGTATACCAATACCAATATTCGCGGGCACATCGAAGTAAAACACGCTTATTGCCTCAAGGATTTTGAGAACGATTACAATGCTTATGGTGGAAATGCCTATGGATTGGCAAATACCTTAAGGCAAACGGCATTCATGAAACCGAAGATGCGGAATAAGAAACTTAAAAATCTGGTTTATGCGGGGCAACTTACCGTGCCCGGGCCAGGCGTACCACCGGCCATAATATCCGGCAAAATAGCAGCAGATCAAATTACATTAACCTTAAATACAGAAAACTATGAAATCACTGTTTGATGATCTTTCGGCTCAGTGCTCGCAACGAACCACCAAGCTCTACAGTACCAGTTTCTACATGGGTATACAGGCTCTCGATCAGTCGCTTCATCGCCCCATTCATGGAATTTATGGATTGGTCCGGTTTGCCGATGAAATCGTGGATAGTTTTCACGGTTACGATAAAAAAGAATTGCTTCAGAAGTTTCGGTCAGACACTTTTGAGGCTATCGCTAATCGAATCAGCCTGAATCCTATTCTGAATGAATTCCAGAAGGTGGTAAACGACTATCGGATCGATCACAGCCTGATAGAAACCTTTTTCGAAAGCATGGAAATGGATCTGGAAGATAAATTTCACACGGTTCTGTCGTACAAAAACTACATACTGGGCTCAGCGGAGGTCGTTGGACTCATGTGTCTGAAAGTATTTGTGGAAGGAGATCAGCATAAATACAATGACTTAAAACCTTATGCCATGAGTTTGGGTTCAGCCTTTCAGAAAGTTAATTTTCTGCGTGACATTAAAGCCGATTATGAGACCTTGGGCCGAACTTACTTCCCGAATGTTGATATGACTCGGTTTAACCAGGAGGATAAACGCGAGATTGAGGCCGATATTTCGGCTGATTTTGAACATGCACTTATCGGTATCAAACGTCTTCCCCGTTCTTCCAGAAATGGAGTTTACCTAGCCTATATATACTACTTACAACTATTTAGAAAGATTAAGGATACTCCGGCGGAAAAGATCATGAAGACACGTATCCGTATCCCTAATTTATCTAAACTGGGATTAATGTTCCAAACCATTGTTCAACATAAATTAAACCTGATTTAGTATGGAAGAATATGTTGTGTTAGTCAATAATCAAGATCAGGAGATCGGACAAATGAAAAAGCTTGAAGCTCATCAAACCGGGCTGCTTCACCGGGCATTTTCCGTTTTTGTGTTCAATTCAAAAGGGGAGATTCTCCTGCAAAAAAGAAACAGTAAAAAATACCATTCCGGTGGATTATGGTCCAATACCTGCTGTAGCCATCCTCGTCCAGGCGAACCTGTTCATCGGGCTGCTAAGCGCCGGTTAATGGAAGAAATGGGGATGAAAACCAAATTGTTTAACGCGTTCTCCTTCATTTATAAATCGCACTTAGATAACGACCTGATAGAGCATGAATTGGATCATGTATACTACGGGTACTCAAACAACTTCCCGCAATTCAATACCGATGAGGTTGAAGCTGTGAAATACATATCGCCGGAAGCGTTACAACTTGAAATGCTCCATTCACCTGAAATGTATACCGAATGGTTAAAAATATGCCTGGATCATTTATTGTCTCACTTAAACATCAACGAAAGCCATGAACAAAAAAGTAAAAAAAGTAATTGAAAAAAGTAAGCTGATCAAACTCCGAATCGATCAGCGAACCATCATTACCGTAAAAACCAAAGAGGCTCTGCAAGCCTGGTTGCTGAAGTTTCCTCAAGCAAAGATCATTTCCTGATGTATACATTAGAGCGGACACAATTTTTACCCACCGATCTGGATACAGCATGGAATTTCTTTTCCATGCCGCACAACCTGAATAAGATCACACCGGAACACATGAATTTTCGCATCATCCGGTCTACGGTTCAGCATGCCATCAAAGAAAAGGATGAAATAGACTACCAGGTGAAACCGATGTTTGGGATATCCATGCGCTGGAAAACCCTGATTACGGATGTTAACCCACCTTACCTTTTTGTGGATAAACAATTGAAGGGGCCATACAGGTACTGGGAACATACGCACAGGTTTACTCAAACCGAAAACGGATTGCTTATGCATGATAACGTGGAATACGATCTGCCGTTAGGTCGCTTTGGCCGAATCTTCCATCCGCTTATTCGAAAACAGTTAGAAACCATTTTTGACTATCGTCAGTATCAACTCAATCGATTGTTCAATGGTTGATATACTACTTCACATTGGGATAACCATGTTGGCATTTGTAAGCATGGAAGGAGTGGCCTGGTTGAGTCATAAATACATCATGCATGGGTTCTTATGGCATCTGCACGAGGATCATCATACCCGCGAGAATATCCTCACGCATTTTGAAAAGAATGATTTCTTCTTCTTGTTATTCGCAACACCCGGAATAACACTTATTTTATTCGGTGTTAACGAACTGTCGTGGATGTTCTTTGCCGGACTCGGTATTGCATTATACGGATTGGCCTATTTCCTGATTCATGACGTGTTTATCCACCGTAGGCTGAAATGGCTCCGGAATAGTAACTCTGCCTATTTCAGAGCCATTCGCAGAGCGCATAAAGTACACCATAAGCACCTGGGAAAGGAACATGGAGAATGTTTTGGAATGCTGTGGGTGCCAATTAAGTACTTTAAATCAGAATCATGAATTCCTTAACCTACTTGCTGGTCGACCTGGGAGCACTAATTGTTCCTCTCTTGTTTTCCTTTCATCCCAAGTTACGGTTTGATAAACAATGGAAAACAGCATGGCCAGCTATTGGTCTTGTTGGGATAGTTTTTTTGATTTGGGATGTGTATTACACCAAAATTGGGGTTTGGGGTTTTACAGCCGATTATTTATTGGGAATTCAAATTTTCGGGTTGCCTCTTGAAGAAATCTTGTTTTTTATATGCATACCCTATGCCTGCCTATTTACCTATTACTGCCTGAAATTAATGGTAGATACCTATAAGTTGGTACCAATTCGTTGGGTAACAGCCGGATTAATTGCAGTTTTGTTTTTTGTTTCGATATATGCATCTTTTAAGCTCTATACGTCCGTAACGTTTGGGATATTATGCCTTACCTTGGCTGTTCTATGGTGGAAGAACCCCAAATGGTTGGCCAGGTTATACACTTCCCTTTTGGTGTTGATACTTCCTTTTTTAATTGTCAATGGTATTTTAACCGGAACAGGGTTAGAGACTCAGGTGGTTTGGTATAATCCCAATGAGCTCATAGGTTTTCGTATAGGAACAATTCCAGTTGAGGATTTTGCTTATGGAGCCTTGCTGATCATTCTCAATGTCTGGATGATGGAATACCTCAATGGAAAAAAAAAGATGTCTAGTTGAAGTGCTTTGTGAAGAATACTGGAGTAGTTTCCTGTGATCAAATGCTTTGTCAGATATCGAACTTATGGTAGTTTATGAATTCCCCGGTAGTTATTATATGTTTTTTACACACCTTGCTCCACCACTACCTTTCTTTGGAAACACTTGAACTTTTGGTTTCATACTACTCGAGAACAAGAATACAACATCCCAGGCATAATCGTCTTTTATTTTTCCATAACCAACACTTTCTGTACATGTGCTTGAGGTCCACCATACTCCCAAAGAGTTTATAGATGAAAATACGCCATCAGTATGCAATTCCCCTGTAGGGTAAGCTTTAAATCCGAATTCATCGGTTCCACTTGTGTCAGGATCGTTTGTAGGGTCATACCACCCTGATTTGGATTTCAGCTTCATTGCCGCATCAGTACCATTCCCGGAAAATTTAATTAGTTCCTCCCAATCTTCTTTGGTTGCAACATGCCAGCCTTTCGGAGCTAATTTTCTGTCATCAGTTATAGCATACCAATTGTACAACTTCCCATGTAGTGAATCATTAACAGCATCGAAATTATAATGGCACCAGACAGGTTCTTTATTCTGTGATTTTTCGTTCCATTCTTCGGATGTTTTTGCCTCAGGAATTTTATCGCCATTTTGAAAGGTATCTACATTTAAATTTTGTGTAGTCCAGGTTTGATTGCCGATGGTTACGGATTCTAAATGAGCGGCAGGTTCAGTTGTTGCATGACTATTTGATGATTCTGAGCAACCGAAGAGCAGCACAATTCCTCCTACGATCATTAATTTTTTTGTATTCATACTTCCTATTCTTACGGTTTAACTAAAACGCTGGTTGATCAATTATTTCATAAATCACTCTTATGTGAAAGTTAAATTACCAACTATCAGCAATTTAGAATGGTTGAGTGCTATCAAAAATAACCCAAATTCAGATGAGTACGGCAGTATCTGACAAAATACATAAACAAAAAGCACCTCTTTATGAAGTGCTTTGTGGAGAATACCGGGGTAGTTTCACTGATCCGGTAAACCCGTGCAGTGGATCAAAACACACTTTTATTCGTTTTTTCTTTTCATTCGTGCCTTTATGCAGGCATAAGTCACTCCTGCAAACAAAAAACCCTCGCCTAAGGGCAAGGGTATGTTTTGATCATCAAGTGGAGAATACCGGAGTCGAACCGGTGACCTCTTCCCCGAAAGCATTCGGGGCATGCAAGCGTCCCGTCTCGATAACTATCGAGACGGGACCAACTGAGCTAATTATGAAATAATGATTCGATGTATTTTCTGCTTTTTCTTTTCTTGATGGCTCTCTCCCGTTGAATGGCCTCAGTTCGTGTTTGAAATTCTTCGAGATGGACAATAGTCCAATCCGATGCAATTGACGTGTATCTTGAGATTCCGGAATTGTGAGCAATCAACCGCTCCTGGGGATTATCCGATTGGCCTACGTAATAACGGTCTGCCTGGCGGGAGTAAAGAATATAAACAAAGTACATAATAAAAAAAGCACCTCTTATGAAGTGCTTTGTGGAGAATATCGGAGTCGAACCGATGACCTCTTGCATGCCATGCAAGCGCTCTAGCCAGCTGAGCTAATCCCCCGTGTCTAGAACGACAAAAATAGTATTTTTAATTTTTAAATTACGATGGACATGCAAAACTTTTTATTGGCGGTTTCAAAACAGCTGGCAATCAGACTGAACAGGCCTTTGAGCGTGTTGTCGGTTCGTTCCGTCGGCGGAGGCAGCATCAACGATGCCTTTCAATTGAAAACGGTTCAAGGTGATTTTTTTGTCAAATTCAATTCTGCGGTACAGTTCCCGGGAATGTTTGAACGGGAAGCCGAAGGACTGAACTTGTTGCGGAATACACATTCGATCCGTATTCCGGACGTATTGCTTGTCGGAGAAATCGACAGTACCGCTTTTCTGGTGTTGGAGTGGATTGATGGTGTCGCTCCGCTACCCAATTTTTGGTATGACTTCGGAAAACAACTGGCAAAACTTCATCGACATACAGCAGATCAGTTCGGTCTGGATGCCGATAATTACATCGGCTCCCTGCCACAGTCCAATCGAAAACATGCTTCCTGGGTTGATTTCTTGATATCCGAGCGGTTAATGCCTCAACTCAAAAGGGCGGTGGATACCGGCCACCTGGACAGGAAAACAGTTCAGCACTTCGAAGGCTTGTTTCGCGAACTCCCCGACATCTTTCCGACAGAACCTCCGGCTTTGCTTCATGGTGATCTGTGGAGCGGGAACTTCATGGTGGGAAGTCAGGGGGAACCGGTCATCATGGATCCGGCCGTGTACTACGGACACCGCGAAATGGACCTGGCTATGACCAAGCTCTTCGGCGGATTTGATCGAGAATTATATCAGGCTTACCACGAACAGCATCCCCTTGAAAAAGGGTGGGAGCAACGTGTCCCTGTTTGTAATTTGTACCCTTTATTGGTGCACGTGAACCTCTTCGGCGGAGGATATGTGCAGCAGGTGAAGGGTATAGTTTCTAAGTTTTAGTATATTTAAGGTATGGGAATCTTATTGATTATGGATGGTTGTTTTCCTGGGAGTAGGGGAAATTCGGATTGGTTTTTTGCTTTGCTCGGGTTTATTATGATGCTGATCATTATAGTTCTTGCCATTCGTGAACGGGCCCGGAAAAAGGAAAATCCTGAAAAGTATCATACATTGGAAACTACTGAAGATGTATTCACCGAAAAGGATGTCCTCATGATGGACAAGAAAATTTTAACACCACCGGACGATGGCTATCGTCATGCAGATAAATCCAAATTTTCCTACATCATCTTCATCCTCATCTTTTTGATAGGATTAGCTCTTGTACTCATTTTCAGTCCTTTCAAAGACAGGCCTGAAAACGGGGTTAATGTTGGGGGAGGTAGTGTAATCAAGCAAGACAATACTAAAAAGCCGGTGCAATAGGTTTATTGCCCAAGGCCTTCTCAATCGCTTCCATCACATCCGGAGTCAGTTTTTCTTTCGCTGCAATCGCTTTGAAATTTTCTTTCAATTGGGCTGTTTTGCTCGCTCCCAGCATAACGGTACTCACATTCGGGTTTTTCAAACACCAGGCAACCGCCAATACCGGCATACTTAAACCCAGATCACCGGCAATCTGCTCCACTTGCTCCACCTTCTTCAGGTTGTCTTTCGTCACATTCTTATCCTTCAGCCATTCCAATCCTTCCATACCTAAACGGGTGTTTTTCGGCATTTTAGCCTTGTTGTATTTGCCGGTCAATACGCCGGAAGCCAGGGGCGACCAGATCGTGGTGCCCAACCCGACAGTCTTGTAAATCTGTGAGAATTCCACTTCTACCTTGTCACGGTGCAACATGTTGTACTGTGGTTGCTCCATCGTCGGACCGATCAGGTTGTATTGCCGGGCCACCATGTGAGCCTCCATAATTTCCTGGGCACTCCACTCGGATGTTCCCCAGTATAGTATTTTCCCTTGTGTGATTAAATTGTGCATCGTCCATACCGTTTCCTCGATCGGTGTTTCCTTATCGGGACGGTGGCAAAAGAACAGGTCCAGGTAATCCACGTTCAACCGTTTCATAGCTTGTTCGCAGGCTTCTACCACGTGTTTGCGGTGCAATCCTTTTTGAGTGGGTTTACTGTCCACCAACCCGCGGATGCCAAAGAATACCTTACTGGAAACGGTGTAGGAATCACGATCCCATTTCATCTTTTTCAGGATTTTGCCCATCACTTTTTCCGATTCGCCGCGCGAGTAGATTTCCGCGTTGTCGAAAAAATTCACGCCGTTATCGTAAGCCAGTTTCATCAGGTCTTCGGCAATGTTGTTACCGATCTGCTTTCCGAAGGTCAGCCAGCTGCCTAAGGAGAGCTCGCTCAATTGTAATCCTGATTTTCCAAGTCGTCTGTATTCCATGGTAAAAGGTATTTTTATTTGGCTTAAAGTTATTTAAAATTCTATTTTTGAGGAAACATTATCGGCTATGAGTGAAAAAATAAATTCTGAAAACGCACCGAAACCAATGGGTCTGTACCCTCACGCCCGCAAAGTGGGGAATTTGTTGTTCTTGTCAGGCGTCGGGCCCCGGGCTGCCGGCTCGGGAAGTGAAGAAGCTAATATTCCGGGGTTGAAGTACGACAAGAACGGGAATTATGAAGCATTTGATTTTGAAGCACAATGCCATTCGGTGTTCCGGAACGTAAAAACCATCCTCGAGGCCAGTGGTAGCAGCTGGGATAAGATCGTGGATGTAACCACTTTTTTGACCGATATGAAACGCGATTTTAAAACATACAATCGCGTATATGCCGAATATTTCAAAGAAAATCAGCCTTGCCGTACTACCGTTGAGGTCAATGCCTTGCCATCTCCGATCGCCATTGAGCTGAAGTGTATCGCCGTAATCGATTAACTCTATTACTGTCATTTCGGGCGCAGCCGAGAAATCTTCTTGCAATAGCCACAGGCTGCTTCGTCATTCTTCCTTGCAATGACGACTATACGCGCTATTTTTATTAAATTCGCAGCTCTTAAAAAGTAAGCATGAGCAAGTACAATGTGTATAAAGGATTAGACCTTCCCAACGTCGCGAAGCAAGTGCTCGACCGCTGGGAAGCAAACAACGTGTTTGAACAAAGTATAACCACGCGTGAAGGGCATGAACCGTTCGTTTTCTTCGAAGGGCCGCCATCGGCCAATGGACTGCCCGGTATTCACCACGTGATGGCTCGTGCCATTAAAGATATTTTCTGCCGTTACAAAACCCTGAAAGGCTATCAGGTGAAACGGAAAGCCGGTTGGGATACCCACGGATTACCCGTAGAGTTGGGAGTGGAGAAGGAACTCGGTATCACGAAAGAGGACATCGGCACCAAAATTACCATCGAAGAATACAACAAAGCCTGTAAAGAGGCCGTGATGCGCTATACCGATGTGTGGAACAACCTGACCCGACAAATGGGGTACTGGGTCGACATGGACGATCCCTACATCACCTACGAAAACAAATACATCGAATCGGTTTGGTGGTTGCTGGGGCAATTGTACCAAAAAGGACTCATGTACAAAGGATACACCATCCAACCGTATTCCCCGAAAGCAGGAACCGGTCTGAGCTCCCACGAGCTGAACCAACCGGGCTGCTACCGCGATGTGAAAGATACGACGGTTGTGGCGCAGTTTAAGATTAAAGCAGATCAGGATCATCCGATGATGAAATCCCTCCTAGAGGAAGGAGTCAGGGAGGTGTCTTGTTTGGCCTGGACCACCACCCCATGGACCTTGCCTTCGAATACAGCGTTAGCGGTAGGTCCTAAGATTGAGTATGTTTTGGTGAAATCGTTTAATCAATATACTCATCAACCCATTAATGTTATTGTAGCTAAGGATTTGTTTGATAAGCATTTTATTCATCCAACTGGATTCAATATTCACGATGATAAAACTAATAACCTTATAGCCAATTATGATAGTATTTTTGATTATTATGATAATTATTTAAGTGGTAAGGAAAAAGAATTTAAAGCCTTTGTTGCTGGACAAAAGCCTCAAGGTAAAATAATATCAGAATTTAAAGGTGCCGACTTAGTCGGTTTACACTATGAGCAACTCCTGCCTTACGCTCTACCCTACGAAAATGCCGATCAGGCATTCCGAGTGATTCTGGGTGATTTCGTCACCACCGAAGACGGAACCGGAATCGTACATATCGCGCCAACCTTCGGTTCGGATGATGCCAAGGTAGCGAAAGATGCCGGGGTGCCACCGATGTTGGTCCTCGACGAACACAACAACCCCGTTCCTTTGGTCGACCTGCAGGGCCGTTTTCGTCCCGAAATGGGCGAGCTGGCCGGCATGTACGTAAAGAACGAATACTACAACGACGGTGAAGCTCCGGAAAAGAGTGTCGACGTGGAGATCGCCATCAAACTGAAAGAAGAAAACAAAGCCTTTAAGGTGGAGAAATACGAACACAGTTACCCGCATTGCTGGCGTACTGATAAGCCTGTTTTGTACTACCCGCTGGATTCCTGGTTCATCAAATCGACGGCAAAAAAAGACCGCTTGATCGAACTGAACAAGACCATCAACTGGAAACCGGAAAGCACCGGAACCGGCCGTTTCGGGAACTGGCTCGAGAACCTGAACGACTGGAATTTATCCCGTTCGCGATACTGGGGAATCCCGATCCCGATCTGGAGAACCGAAAACGGCGAGGAAGAGCTCTGCATCAGCTCGGTAGAACAATTGAAAGCCGAAGTGGAGAAGGCTGTTGCTGCCGGATTCATGTCTGAAAATCCGCTGGCTCAGTTTGAAGTAGGTAACATGGATAAGGCTAATTACGATCGGTTCGACCTGCACAAGAATTACGTGGATCAGATCACGCTCGTTTCTCCGAAAGGTAATCCGATGAAACGCGAAGCAGACCTGATCGACGTGTGGTTCGATTCCGGATCCATGCCTTATGCGCAATGGCACTATCCTTTCGAAAACAAAGACCTGATTGATAACGGGAAAGCCTATCCTGCTGACTTTCTCGCCGAAGGGCTGGATCAAACCCGTGGCTGGTTCTTTACCCTGCACGCCATCGCAACGATGGTGTTCGATTCGGTAGCTTACAAAAATGTGGTCTCCAACGGACTCGTTCTCGATAAGAACGGCCAGAAGATGAGTAAACGCCTGGGTAATGCAGTTGATCCGTTCGAAACCCTCAACCAATACGGTCCCGATGCTACGCGCTGGTACATGATCACCAATGCACAACCCTGGGATAACCTCAAGTTCGACCTGGAAGGCATCACCGAAGTGCAACGTAAATTCTTCGGAACTTTATTCAATACCTATGGATTCTTCGCACTTTACGCGAACATCGATAACTTCAATTTCGCAGAAGCCGAACTGGCCATCGAAAAACGTCCGGAGATCGATCGCTGGATCATGTCCAAACTGAATTCGCTGATTAAGGAAGTAGACAGTGCCTACCAGGCTTACGAACCGACCAAGGCAGGCCGCGCCATTCAGGAATTTGTGAACGACCACCTGAGTAACTGGTATGTACGCTTGTGCAGAAGACGTTTCTGGAAAGGAGATTACAGCGATGATAAGATTTCGGCTTACCAGACGTTATACAAATGCCTGGAAGTGGTTGCTCAGCTGTCTTCACCGATCGCACCGTTCTATATGGATCAGCTTTATTCCGACCTGGTTGCGGTTTCCGGTAAAGGAAATGCTACTTCGGTACATTTATCCGACTTCCCGAAAGTGGACGAACAGGCAATAGACATCGACCTCGAGCAACGTATGGATATTGCGCAACAGGTGTCATCCATGGTGTTGAGCCTGCGTAAGAAAGAAGGCATAAAAGTGCGTCAACCGCTGCAAAAGGTGATGGTTCCGATCCTGAACGCAACCTTTAAGCGTCAGTTGCAGGATGTGGAAGCCCTGATCCTTTCCGAAGTGAATGTGAAAGAACTCGAATACCTGGAAGATACGGCAGGTGTGCTGGTGAAGCAAATCAAGCCGAATTTCAAAACCCTGGGTCCGAAATATGGTAAGATCATGAAGCAGATTGCTGCGGCTATCGGCCAGTTCTCGCAAGATGAGATCAATGCCTTCGAAAAGAACCAGGGAACCACATTACAGGTCGAAGGGCAGGAAGTGGTGCTGGATTCGTTGGATGCCGAAATCACAACCCAGGATATTCCGGGTTGGCTGGTGATTACTGAAAAGGGAATGACCGTTGCTTTGGATATCACGATTACGCAGGAATTGAAGGAAGAAGGCATCGCCCGGGAGTTCGTTAATCGCATCCAAAACCTGCGTAAAGATAGTGGTTTGGAGGTAACGGATAAGATCCATTTGAAAATATTGAACCGCAGCGAAATTAATGACGCGGTGAATAATAATAAAGATTATATTTGTTCGGAAACTTTGGCCGGCCAACTCGACCTGGTAGACGAATTGAAACAAAATGAAGGAATTTCAGTAGAACTGGATGATGATGTTTCTACTTTGATTTCATTGGAAAAATTAAAAATTTAAAGGTATGGCAGAAATTAGATACTCAGATAAGGATCTGCAAGAGTTCAGAGAACTTATCGAAAAGAAAATAGAAGCTGCACGAAATGATCTGGATGCATTAAGAGCTTCACTATCCCATCAAGACGATAACGGAACAGATGATACCGCCCATTCATTCAAAATGATGGAAGAAGGTGCGGCGACACTCTCCAGAGAAGAGGTCGCTCAGCTCGCCGGACGTCAGGAAAAATTCATCAAGCACCTCGAAAATGCCCTGATCAGAATTCAAAACAAAACCTATGGCATCTGCCGGGTTACCGGGAAACTGATCAAGAAAGAACGTTTGATGGCTGTCCCTCATGCTACATTGAGTATCGAAGCGAAAGAAGCACAAGGATAATTCTTAGTCTAAACGATTGAACGAAATCGCTTCAAAGTATTACTTTTGAAGCGATTTTAGTTTATGAAGCGATTCATCAACATATTACTCCATCCGCTTACGGTTACCTTCCTCATGCTGTTCTTCGACCAGTGGCTCAAGATCTGGGTGAAGACACACCTGACACTCGGTAGTGGTTTTCCTGTTCTGGGAAACTGGTTCCAAATCCATTTTATCGAAAACAAAGGCATGGCTTTCGGGATGGAGTTCGGTGGCGATTGGGGAAAATTGGCGCTTAGCCTGTTTCGGATCATTGCCGTTTTCGGGATCGGTTATTACCTCTTTAAGTTATCCAGAGGTACGCACCGATGGTTTCGGGTGTGTATGGCGCTCATCTTTGCCGGAGCGATCGGCAACATCATCGATAGTGCTTTCTATGGACTGATCTTCAACGACAGCTTTAATCAGATTGCTTCTTTCATGCCTGATGAAGGCGGATATGCTCCGTTTCTGCATGGCTGGGTAGTCGATATGCTTTGGTTCCCACTGTTTGAAGGCTATTTTCCGGATTGGTTTCCGATCTGGGGAGGTGAGCACTTCCTGTTCTTCCGACCGGTATTTAACATCGCCGACGCTTCAATATCGGTGGGCATCGTTTCAATCTTTCTATTCAATAAACGCTTCTTCCCCAAGAAAAAAGAAGTTCCCGCCGAACAAGCTGTTGAAACCAATTAACCGCCTTCTACGTATCCGTTAAACAGGTACAAATTCAAAGGTTAGGTTATGAGGCGATTTTACAGTTTAGTAGTTTTCATGTTATCGGGATTGATTTTAACGGCTCAGTCCAATTTACCCGTTGTTCATCCTCAAGCCTTAATGGCTCCTGTTCAGCTCAATCCACACAAAGCACAGTTTAATAAAACCCAATCCTGTACCGATACGGTTGAGTATAGCATATCCAAACTGACCGGTCTCCCCGAAGTAGATACCATGGATTATTCCACCTACATTTCGGGTCTGGCGCAGGTGTACCATTTTTCGGGAACAGGAACCCTCCATGGTATTGATGCGCACATTTACCTCGATCTCGACGGTGTTCCGGGAAACAGTTCTCCGATTATCATGACCATCAAGGTGTACGATGTGAATGCCTTTAACGAACCTTCCACCATGATCGATTCTACCGATGTACAGGTGCTGGATGTCGGTTTTCAGGCTCAAAAACTGATGTTCTCAAATCCGGTTGCGATATCCGATACATTTGCGATCTCCTTGGAGGTGAATGCTGCCGCTCCGGCCAATCCATACTACGTAACCAACACGAGTGCGAATAGCGACGGAAATGGAGAACGGCTTTCTTCTGCCGAATACCTCGGTACTTGGTACAATGCGTTTGATGATTTTGCCGGATGGGATATGGATATCCTCATGTCGCCGATCTTCACAACCGATCTGACTTCGCTGTATACCGTGGGCCCGACATCGGTTTGCCCGAACGATACCATTACTTTTCTGAACGTGTCTTCCGTAAATACCGATGCCATGTTCAACTTGTATAACGGTTCATCAAACCCGTTGTATTCGTGGGATTTTGATGATGGTACAGGCCCGTATACACCCTTCGATACGACTTATGCTTATAGTGCTCCCGGAACTTACAATACCGGCCTGACGGTTAATTACTACGGTTATTCCACCAACTGCTTTGAAACCAGCAACGTGCCTGTAACCGTTTATGACACGGCTGTGGCTTATTTCGGAGCCGATTATTTAGGTGCAACGTTGTTCCAGATGAATGATTCATCAACAAATGCCATGACTTATAGCTGGGATTTTGGCGACGGTTCGCCTGTTGAAACAACTCAAAACCCACAACATACGTTTTTAACTTTCCCGGCTTATGTGTGTTTAACGGTTACGGATAGTAACGGATGTAATTCGAATACCTATTGCGATACGGTTGTGCCGACAAACATCAATGCCGTTTCCAATGAAGTGAAAAAAGTGACTGTTTTCCCGATTCCGGCAAACAAACATTTTTATGTGAACATTCCACCCGGGTATTACAGCGGAACACTCGTTGTTACGGATGTTGTCGGAAAGAAACTGAAGTCCGTTCCGATTGATCAGCAGGATAAAATAAAAGTCCTGACCGATGGCATGTCTTCGGGCATCTATTTTGTTTCGGTAGATCATCTCGGAGAACGCGTCTTTACACAACGGATCGTCGTCGATAAGTAAATTTCTTTTTGATTGATTTTGGAGCGCTTTGGAATTTATCAAAGCGCTTTTTTTTTGACGCTGAATCAATTACCTTTGCGGACTTATTCCGTTGAACAACGGAAATTAAAACAGATTACATGGAGAAAAAAGTTCGCGTAAGATTTGCACCCAGCCCAACCGGTCCGTTGCACATGGGGGGAGTGAGAACAGCTTTGTACAATTATTTGTTTGCCAAAAAGCACGGTGGAGATTTCCTGTTGCGCATTGAGGATACCGACCAAACCCGTTATGTTCCGGGTGCAGAGGATTACATCCTGGAATCGCTGAACTGGTGTGGGTTAACACCCGACGAAGGCGTAGGTGTTGGTGGCGAATACGGCCCTTATCGTCAATCGGAACGAAAAGAAGCAGGTGTTTACAAACAATATGTTGACCAACTGATTGAAGCCGGATACGCTTATTATGCCTTTGATACACCCGAAGAACTCGATCAGATGCGTGAGAATTTAAAGGCAGCCGGTGTTGCGGCTCCGCAATACAACGCCAATTCGCGAAACTCCATGAAGAACTCCCTGACCCTTTCTGCTGAAGAGGTGCAGAAACGCCTTGATGCGGGTGAGCCTTTCGTAGTCAGGATCAAGATTCCGAGAAATGAAGAAATTAAATTCCAGGACATCATTCGCGGCTGGGTCGTGGTTCACTCATCCAACCTCGATGATAAAGTCCTCTATAAATCCGACGGGATGCCAACTTATCACATGGCCAATGTGGTAGACGATTACCTGATGAAGATCACGCATGTGATCCGTGGAGAAGAGTGGCTGCCATCAGGTCCTTTGCATGTATTGTTATACCGCTATCTGGGCTGGGAGAATGAGATGCCTCAATTTGCTCACCTGCCATTGATCCTGAAGCCGGATGGGAACGGTAAGCTGAGCAAGCGCGACGGCGATCGTTTAGGTTTTCCGGTTTTCCCGATCGAATGGAAATCACCCGAGGGAGAGATTTCTTCCGGATACCGTGAGAGTGGGTACTTCCCCGAAGCATTCGTGAACATGATGGCTTTCCTTGGATGGAACCCCGGAACTCCTCAGGAGATTTTCTCGCTCAATGAGCTGGTAGAAGCCTTTACCCTGGAGCGTGTCGGAAAATCGGGTGCCAAATTCGATCCGGATAAAACACGGTGGTACAATGAACAATATTTACGGGCAAAATCAAATGCCGAACTGGCTCAACTGGTGAAGCCTTTCGTGGATGCCAAAGGATATACTTATCCGAATGAAGAGTACCTCGGACATGTTTGTGGCCTGATGAAAGAACGGGCTACGTTTGTGACCGACCTGCTGAATGAAGATTACCTCTTTGTGGCTCCGACTGCCTACGATGAAACGACGCTGAACAAGAAATGGAAAGAAAATACGCCTGAAATTATTGAGGAACTCCAATCCATTTTGGAAGGCATTTCCGATTTTACAGCATCAAATATTGAGGCTGAATTCAAAGCGTTTTTAGAGCGTAAAGAGTTAGGTTTCGGCGCTGTATTGCCAGGGTTCAGGTTGCTGGTAACCGGTGCCGGCATGGGGCCATCGATGTTCGAAATCTGCGCCCTTCTCGGTAAAAATGAAACATTAAACCGAATTCAGGTAGGACTGGAGCGAGTTGCTGAATTAAAGCAAGCCTGATGGGAAAGATATTTGTTGAAGGCATCAAAATCTACGCCTACCACGGTTGTTTCAAAGAGGAAGCACTCATCGGGACCAATTTCGAAGTGAATGTGGAACTGGATGTGAACCTCGATTTGCCTGCTTCTACCGATAACATCGAAGATGCCGTGAATTACCAAACGGTTTTTCAGGTGGTGAAAGAACAGATGGCCATTCGTTCCAATTTGCTGGAAAATGTATCCAAGCGCACCATAGCCGCTCTGTTCGATCGTTTCCCCGGCATCGAAAAGATCAAGCTGAAAGTATCCAAACTGAACGTGCCGCTCGGCGGACACATCGACCGGGTAAGCATCCAGATGGAAGAAAGCCGCCCGTAGTTTTCTACTTCCCAACTTATCCTTACCTTTAGTTCATGGGAATAATCCTGATGATGATCGCGCTCTTCGGTGGTGTTACTTTTTTCATGAATTCCGGTTCGTTCCGAATGGCTTTCATGAAGGGAGTGTTGGGTTTTTCCCTTGTCGCATTAATCATTCCGGAACTCCTTGGGTATTTTAATCTGATCTCTTTTCGGGGAGTCATGCTTTCCTGGGCTATTGTCGACCTGCTCCTGGTCGCATTTTTGATCCGGACCAAAAGATGGACACATTGGCTTTCAATAAAGTCAAGAATGGCTGCCTTGTGGAATTCTTTACCCGGATTACAGCGTTACCTGATTGGTTTTGTGTTATTGGTCATTCTGCTCACTCTTGCTCAGGGCATCATCTATCCGACCAACAACTGGGATTCGATGTCCTACCACATGGCCCGGATCGTTCACTGGATCCAAAACGGCAACCTCGATCATTACATTACACCGCATTATTCCCAGCTCATTTCACCACCCTTTGCTGAACTGATGGTGATGCAGGTGAATCTCCTTGCCGGAAACGACTATTTTTCCAATACCGTGCAGTGGTTCTTTCTGGTGGCGGCTTTGGTTCCGATCAGTCTGATTGCGAAACAATTGGGAATGGACCGCAAGGGGCAATTGCTCGCCATGCTGGTGATGATCACCTTGCCGGAAGTTCTGCTGTTGGCCTCATCCACGCATACGGAACTGGTGGCTTCATTTTTTATCGCATCAGCCATTTACCTGATGCATCTGTCGGTTGTAAAAAACACCCGAAATTCTTTTGTTTTTCTTGGGCTGGCTTTAGGCTTGGCTGTGGCAACCAAGAGTACGGCATACATCTATGTCGCACCATTCATGGTAGTAGGGCTGGTTGTTTTCTTTTACCGGATTGTTACACAAAAAGCCCGTTTCCAGACTGTTGGAAGTAGCCTGTTGATTGCTTTGTTTGTACTCCCCAATGTCGGGCATTTCGTTCGGAATTATACCTTGAATCATTCCGTTTTTGGAACCAATGAGGCCATTCATAACTATTATGTGAATGAAGCTCATTCACTTCCTTTTTTAATTTCAAACATAAGTAGAAACATGTCCCTGCAATTCGGGGTGCCGAAGGTTGCACCGGTAGTATACAATACTGTTGCTGCACTCCACGATAGGATGGGAGTGGATGTAAATCAGCCGGAGATTACCTCTCACGTGTATACGGTCGATCCGCTGGCCACCCATGAAAACAATGGTGCCAATTTGTATCATACCATCCTTCTGTTGTTCAGCCTGCTTTATATAGTCATCAATTGGAAAAAGCAACACCCTTTGCTTTTGGTCTATGCCGCCTGCATTGTACTGTCCTTCCTCCTTTTTTGCTGGTACCTCAAGTGGCAACCCTGGGCCAAACTGCATGTGCCTTTTTACATCCTTTATGCCGTGGTGATCGCTCAATTTTTGCGTGCCATCAAATGGCCATGGCTTCGGTCGGTTTTGAGCGTGGGACTGATGGTTACCGGATTGCTTTATGTGCTCTTCAACTTTAGCAGGCCCTTCATTACCTGGACGCCTTTCACCTCGGAAATTCGTATGACCGACACACGTTACGAAAAATACTTCAGCCGTTTTCCGGAATTCTATCCGGATTACAACCGGGTGAATGAACTGATTAAGGGTGGAAACTTCAATAACATCGGTCTTTTACTCACTTACCACGAGATGGAATACCAGTTGTTTACCGATGTTTATCGTAGTGAACGTAAATCCATTCACCTGAAAGGCCACGATATTACTGCAAATCTCGAACAAAAGCCGATGGAGATCGATGTGCTGGTTTCTACCACCTGTCAGGATCAGATTGAAGTGAATGGAAAAACATTCCGGAATATCACCCCGGAAAATAACGGCCACCTGAGTCTGTATTTACCCGAGTAGTTATCTTTTTTTCTTGAGGATGTTTTTCAGGAACTTGAAATAATCTTTTCGGGTCTCTTTGTCCCGAAACACGTCCAGCATCACTTTGCCGAGTGTCTCTTTTTTTTCCGGTTCAATTGCTTTTTTCCTGCCGGCATTCCGCTTATCCGGGTTGTACCCGATGATTTGGTTCGACCGGTCGAAATGTTTTTTGGCGCTGCTCAATTTTCCGGCACTTTCTTCCAGCAAGCCGAGGTTGTTCAGGGCAATGGCATCTTCCGGATCAAGCTCTACGGCTTTTTTGTAATCTTCCATGGCTCCGTTCACATCCACTTTGGCTTTGATGTAAGCCCGGCTCGAATAACGGTATGAATTTTCAGGTTCCAACGCAACGGCCCTGTCCATGTCTTTCAACGCCGCCGTTAAGTTGTTGTTGTGATAATAGGAAACACCCCGTTCGGATAAGATGGTCGGTTCGTCCGGTAAGCGGATCAGCATGGTAGTGAAGTCGGCAATGGATAACTCAAAAGCTCCTAGTCGACGATGACAAATCCCGCGTAAGTATAAAGCATCCGCATTTTCTGGGTTGTCACTCAGAAATTGATTCAGGAGATCAATGGCCTTTTGAAACGCTTGCGCTTCGAAATATTCACGGGCTTGTTGCATCGGATCCATAGGCGAAATTTAAAGTACAAAAGTAAGAACTCTTCGCCTATTTTTTTAATTTAGACTTCTCATGACAAAACAAGAAGCTCAGGATAAGATTGCCGCCCTTTCGGCTACTCTCAGAGAACATAATTACAACTATTATGTGCTTTCGGCACCGACGATCTCCGATTACGATTTCGATATGATGCTCGAAGATCTGCAAAAACTGGAAGCTGAATTTCCGGAGTTTGCAGCCGATGATTCGCCAACGAAACGGGTAGGTGGAGAGGTGACCAAAAACTTCGAAACCATCAAGCACAAATACCCGATGCTTTCGTTGTCGAACAGCTACAGCCGCGAAGACATCAGCGATTTTGAAACCCGTATCAAGAAACTCGTTGAAGCCGACCTCGAGTATGTGTGTGAATTGAAATACGACGGCGTGGCCATCGGGATCACCTACCGCAACGGTAAATTGTTTCGGGCCTTAACCCGTGGGGATGGTGTTCAGGGTGATGATATTACCGCCAATGTACGTACCATTCGAAGCATCCCGCTTTCCCTGAAAGGAAGCGATTACCCCGAAGAATTCGAAATTCGTGGAGAGATATTTTTTCCGCGCGACGTATTTAAACGGCTCAATGAGGAACGGGAAGACATCGGCGAAGAGCTTTATGCCAATGCCCGTAACACTGCTTCAGGAACCCTTAAAATGCAAGACTCTAAAGTCGTCTCTGAGCGTAAGCTCGACAGCTACCTGTATTTTGTGCTGGGCGAGGATTTGCCTTTCAGAACGCATCTCGAATCGCTGCAAAAAGCTGGAGAATGGGGATTTAAAGTCCCACGGGAAGAAAATAAATTCATCAAAAAATGCGCGAACATCGATGAGATCTTCGAGTTCATCAACTACTGGGATAAAGAACGCTACAACCTCAATTTTGAGATCGATGGTGTCGTAATCAAAGTCAACAATTACGCCCTGCAGGAGGAGATCGGCTTTACAGCCAAATCGCCGAAATGGGCCATTGCATACAAATTCAAAGCGGAGCAGGTCAAGACCCGCCTCAATGAGATCACCTACCAGGTTGGACGAACCGGAGCCATTACACCGGTGGCCAACCTGCAGCCGGTACTGCTTGCCGGAACGACCGTTAAAAGAGCTTCTCTGCACAATGCCGATCAGATCGCCAAGCTCGACATCCGGGAAGGAGATACGGTGATGGTGGAAAAAGGCGGTGAGATTATTCCCAAAATCGTTGGGGTGGAAGTCACCCAGCGCGACATGTTCTCCCAACCAACCCAATACATCACGCATTGCCCGGAATGTGGTACGGAACTCGTTCGTAAGGAAGGCGAAGCCCAGCATTATTGTCCGAACGAATGGGGTTGCCCGCCTCAGATCAAAGGGAAGATGCAGCACTTCATCAGCCGGAAGGCCATGAACATCGACGGACTGGGAGAGGAAACCATCGACTTGCTGTATGCCAATAGCCTGATACAGAACATTGCCGATCTGTATGAGTTGACCTTCGACCAGCTCTTTGCATTGGATACGTTTAAAGAAAAAAAGTCGCAGAACATCATCGACGGACTCGAAGCGTCGAAACAGGTGCCTTTCGAACGGGTGCTGTTTGCTTTGGGGATTCGCTATGTCGGGGAGACAGTCGCCAAGAAACTGGCCCGGCAATTCAAGAATATCGATGCGTTGATGCATGCGAGTTTTGACGAGCTGATCGCTACCGATGAGATCGGAGATAAGATCGCGGAGAGCATTCTGGCCTTTTTCAGTGTGGAAAGTAATGTGGAGCTGGTAAATCGTTTACGTGGCAACGGATTGCAGTTTGCCCTGAGTGAAGAACAATTAGCAAATAGCAGCACCAAGTTGGAGGGGCTTACTTTTGTGGTGAGTGGTGTGTTCAGCCTGTTTAGTCGCGATGAACTGAAACACCTGATCGAACAAAATGGCGGAAAGGTAAGCAGTTCCATTTCCAAGAAAACCAGCTACATCGTGGCCGGAGAGAACATGGGACCGAGCAAACTAGCCAAGGCCAATGATCTTGGGGTAGCGATTATTGATGAGCATAAGTTCTCGGAGATGATCGCCTAAGGCTTAAACTCCTCCTTCGAAACAAACTTCAGCGAAACGGAATTCACACAGTGGCGGGTGTTTTTGCTTGTAAATCCTTCTCCGATGAACACATGCCCGAGGTGGCCGCTACAACGGGCACACACGATCTCGGTACGATGTCCGTCGGCATCCGGAACGCGTTTCACATGACCTTCAATCTCATCATCGAAACTCGGCCAGCCGCAATGCGACGGGAATTTATCGGCCGACGTGTACAACGGATAATCACACTGTTTACACAGGTAGTAACCCTCTGCTTTGTGATCGGTGTATTCGCCGGTAAACGGACGCTCCGTTCCCTTGTTGATGATCACATACTTTTCAAAGTTGTCGAGCTTGTTCAGTTTAACGGGTTGTTGTTTGTCTTGTGCCATAATGTTACTGATACTGGTTAAAGCTAAAATTACGCTAAATATGAATTTGGTTTTCATGATAGTATGGTTAAATATCAAATGTCACTTCGAGTGATTTTTGATTTTCTTCTCGATACATCACGCTTCCTTCGATAAGCTGAGAATGACATTACTCAGGATGACAGCGTGATACTCGAAGTGACAAAATCAAAAATTGTATCGAGAACGACTTAATTAAAATCATTCTAATTAACGAACTAAAATAGTTTAGGTTAACGGGTTCAAGCTAAAAAACCTAAATTTGTCGCCTGAATTACAAAACTAAAACGATGAAGAAAATTTTCCTCCCTTTTGCCGCTGTGCTGATGATTGCCTGCGGTGGTGAAGCAACACATGAAGACGTTCAGGAAGTAACGGAAGCAGTAGCAGAAGAAGTAACCCGTACCATTCACGGTGAAGAGTTTGATGCGGCCGGAGCCTTAACGGTTACCGATTTTATGGCTCAATTCAAAGGAGATTCCATGGTAGCCACCGTAGCTGCTCCGATCACGGAAGTGTGTGCGAAAAAGGGTTGCTGGATGACTCTGGATCTGGGGAATGAGCAAACCATGCATGTAACGTTTAAAGATTACGGTTTCTTTGTGCCTAAGGATGCTGCAGGTAAAATGGCAACCATTACCGGGTACGCTAAAATCGACACACTCGATGTAGCTACCTTAAAGCACTATGCTGAAGATGCCAATGCCAGCCAGGAGGAAATTGATGCCATCACCGAACCGGAAGTAACGTATTCGTTCGAAGCGACTGGTGTAATCATCGACCCTCAAGGTGAATAAGCTGAATCAACTTTTATTGGGATGCCTGCTGGCATCCTTTTTTTTAGCCTGTAGCAATCCCAAAGCTGAGGAAGAGGAAGTTTTATGCGATGCTGAAACAACCAACATTTCACCGGTCAACCCGAATGGCGACAGCGAGCTGGCTCTGGTGATGCGCAACCTGTATTTCGAAGCCGATTCGCTGAAGAAGCGGATCATGGATCATAACGGCAACGTGTCTGATGAATTCATTGAGCAGTTGCAACGCGTGCATACGGCAACGCCGACCGATCCCACTGTAAAAACAGACGAATTCAAAGCCTACAACGAACTGCTGATCAATCAGGCGAAAGCCCTACAGGAAGCCGACAGCAACAGGACTGAAATCTTCAATCAACTGGTTAACCGTTGCATCGATTGCCACCAGGTGGTTTGTCCCGGTCCGATCAAACGGATCAAGAAGTTGACCATCCATTAATCATTGCTTGATATCGCAATCCGGTAACATACCCTGGATCTTGGAGATATCGGCTGCGGATATACTGTTTCCTTTCAGGACGAGTGTTTTCAGGTTTTTCAGCTGTCCGAGTTCGTCGGGTAAGCCGGTTAACTGATTGTTGGTTAGATTCAGTTTTTTCAATTCCGTTAAGTTACCGATACTCGCAGGCAGACTTTTCAGGTTGTTTCCTCTCAGGATCAGGATATTCAAATCGCTCAGTTGCGTAACGGCTTCCGGCAGCTCATCCAGTTTGTCACCTGCAGGATCCTTCAATAATTTGGCACCCAGATCAGGAAGGGTCAGTTGTTTGCCGAACGAAGTTTCCACTACAAACTTCTGATACGGGTTGATCTCTCCGGATTCAACTCCTTTATCATATTCTTCCTTGGCTGCTTTTAGTTCTCCGGCAGCTTCGGCATAACCGTATTTTTGATAATCAGCTTCAAAAGCTTTTATTTCGGAAGAAGGGTGTGTTGTGATTGCAATCTTGGCTACTTGAATATTAATCGGGTTGTTTTTATTCACGGCATACCCTTTACTGTTTTCTTTGATGATAGCCAGTAATGCTTCTCTTTCCCGGGTGCCATCGGTTGTAAAGTTCTTTTCCAGATCAAGCGCTTTTTGGATCACGCTTTTCGCTTTCTCAAAATCCAGTAAGTATAAATAAGCAGTAGCCAGATTTTGAGAGATTTGGAGGGTTACTTTTTTATCAATTCGGGCATCTTTGTTGTTCGGATCGCTTTCTGCCAATGCTTTTTCCCATATGCTAGCAGCTTGAGTTAATTTAGCAATACCATCTTTGCTTTCCGCATCATCTTTAATGGCTTCAAATCCCTCAACAGCGATGCCGACAGCTTTCTCCAGATCATCATATCCACCATCTTTATTTTTAACATAATAGATCTCCAGGTCTTGAGGAATGTACGTGAAAAAAAGCGCTTTATTGATGTAGGCGGAAGCATCCTCTAAACCTTTTTTGGTGTATTCGGACTTTGTTTTCGATTCGAATTTCGACTGGTCTTTTTCGTAATTCGCTTTTAATTTAGCTTCAGTACTGTTGGCACATTCATTTTTCCCGTATTCGGAGATGGCATTACCACCGGTTGTTGTTTTTTCAATGGCAACAACGTTTCCGTTTCCGTCCGATATTTTCGTGTAACCAACCGGTTCCATGGTCGGTATTTGGTAATAGAAGCCATCTATGGCAACAATCTTTTTGGTAACCGTATTTTTACAGGGAACAGCCGCTTTAGACAGTTTCTTACCCATAAACATGGGGTCGCTTAAGCAATAATCGGCTTTAACGGTATTCAAATTAAAAGTGGAGACATCAACTACCGGATAGGATAAATAAGAACTTTTAACTTTTTCTTTTTTAATGTTTTGTGCTGAAAAGCAAAGGGGTGCTGCAATCAAAGCAGTAAAGAGTAGTTTTTTCATGGTTTGGTTTAAAATGGTTTTGCAGCAATTTACAAATATTATTCCACTTTACCCCAAAGCATCTCGATGTGCGGGATGTCGTCTTCCAGGTAGCTCTCGCTCACCTGTTTAAATCCGTGTTTGCTGTAGAAATTCTTTAAATATTCCTGGGCGGAGATGCGCACTGGAACGTCACCGAACGTTTTCCCGATAAAGGCAAAGGTTTCCAGCATCATCCTATCCGCAATGCCTTTTCCTCGTTCCTCCTTTTTCAGGGCTACACGTCCGATGGATACTTCCGGGTAGGAGATACCGGGTAACACGATCCGGCTGGTGGCAATCACTTCATCCTGTTCATTCCGCCCGAAAAGGTGATAGGATTTCCTGTCTTTTTCGTCCACTTCCTGATACGGACAATCTTGTTCCACCACAAAAATAGCAGTACGCAGGTGAAGGATTTCCCAGTATTCATTCACAGTTAAGTCGTTGAAGGCTTTCGTATTCCAGTTTATTTTTTCCATTCCAGTAAATTCTCTTGATTCGGTTTTATTTTTTCATTTTCGATCAGCCACTGAATCACTTTAATGATTTTATCGTCGCGCACATCTTTGATACTGTTCACCAGGTCGGTCATGGATGTGGGGTTTTGTTTGAGTTGTTTCTTGATCTGATCGGACACGGCAGTGAATTCCATGTCGCTCAATTCGAGTTTGTTGCGTTCCAGGCAAACGTCACAAACACCGCAACGGTAAGCATCTTTCTGCCCGAAATAGTTCAACAGGATCTCACTGCGGCATTTGTGGGTGGAAGAGGCGTAATAGACCACGCTTTCCATTTTCTTGATGGCCATTTCTTTCCGGTCGTGATAGTGCTGCGGGGAGATCACCACATTTTTATTTTCCAGTCGTTCCGTCAGATAGGTCAGCTGAGGCTGATTGGCCTGTGGCAGGTAGGAGATCACCTTCAGGGTGTTGAGGTAATTCAGGGCTTCTTCGATCTTTTCGGTTTTGGTCTTGAGTCGTTTGGCGAGTTCGAACTCATCAATACGTACAAAATTCTCGAATAAACCTCCGTAAGAACGAAGCAGGGTCTTAATGAACAGGTCGTGGTGCGGATGTTTGACCTGAAACTCGTACAGTTCCGATTTATTGACCTCCAACTTGATCCGGGAAGGGTTAAAGGTGGCTTCGGAAAGATAGAGGTAGCCTTCCTTTTCGAGGAATTTGAGGCTGTTGTAAACGATGTTGATCTTAAAATTGTACTGGTGGCAGAAATCTGCGATATGGAAGTCGAAACTTTCGTTGAAACCGCTTCCGATCGGAAGCTGGAAATAGTTGGCCAGTGCCTGATAAATTTGTTTGATGGTGTCGATCTCCGGAAAACTGTCGATGATGCGTTGTGTCAGTTCCTGTTGGTCAGCCTTTTCCACAAGCAGAACGGCATAGGCTTTTTTTTCATCCCTTCCGGCTCTTCCGGCTTCCTGGAAATAGGCTTCGAGCGAATCGGGCAGGTCGAGGTGAACTACCGATCGGACATTGGGTTTGTCGATCCCCATACCAAAGGCATTGGTGGAAACGATCACTCGGGTTTGATCGGTGATCCAGTTGTTTTGCTTCTTGCTCCGGTCGTCGTTGCTCAATCCCGCATGGTAGAAATCGGCCGAAATGCCGTTCTTTACCAGAAAAGATGCGATCTCCTTGGTTCGTTTCCGGCTTCTGACGTAAACTACGGAGGTTCCGGGGACTTTATTCAGGATTTTGAGTAGTCGACCCCATTTATCCTCTTCCTGCAACACGGCATAGGCGAGGTTTTTGCGTTCAAAACTCTTCTGCAGTACGTTTTCTTCCGGAAACTTTAGCTGTTTTTGGATGTCAATTACTACTTCCGGAGTAGCAGTCGCCGTGAGGGCAAGTACCGGTATGTCGGGCTTCATGTCACGAAGATGTGCGATGTTCAGGTAAGCGGGCCTGAAATCATACCCCCACTGGGAGATGCAATGTGACTCGTCGATGGCGATGAGGTTAACGTTCATTTTCTCGAAACGTACCCGGAAAATCTCCGTTTCGATGCGCTCCGGCGATACATAAAGAAATTTGATGTTTCCGTAAACGCAGTTATCCAGAATGATGTCGATCTCTCTTTTGGTCATGCCGGAATACACCGCCTCGGCTTTGATGCCACGTTTTTTCAGATTCTCCACCTGGTCCTTCATCAGGGCAATGAGTGGAGAGACAACAATGCAAATACCTTCCTGGCACATGGCCGGAACCTGAAAACAGATTGATTTTCCACCACCGGTAGGAAGCAGGGCAAGGGTGTCCTTCCCTTCCAGAACGGATTGGATGATGTCTTCCTGCAAGGGACGAAAGCTGTTATAGCCCCAATATTTCAGTAATACCTGATGGATATCCATAGTTGGTGTGTTCCAGCATAAAAGTAAAGAAATTAGATGATACGGTTGTGCAGTTGGAAAGTTAGTAAGTTGAACAGTTGTTAAGTTAGTAAGTTGCTCGGTTTTTAACTAAACAACTGAAAAACTGAAAAACTTCACCACTGAATTACTGAATAACTTTTTATATTTTTACACCTTGAGTCATGAACCCTGTTAGTGCATTCATACGGTTAATTCGCCTGCCCAATTTGCTGATTATTGTGGCAACGCAGTATGCTATCCGTTATGCGATAATCGGTCCTTTTTTATTCAAATTTTCAGGTGATCAGGATATTCATAATGTCGGACTGAAAATGTCTGATTTGAATTTTTTCTTGTTGTGTTTGTCAACGGTCATGATTGCCGCTGCAGGATATATTATTAATGATTATTTCGATGTAAAGGTGGATCGGGTAAACCGCCCGGAAACCATTTTAGTCGGTAAGCACATCAAACGCCGGGTGGCCATGGGTGCTCACATCGTAATCAGTGGTATTGCCATCCTGATCGGTGCTTACCTGGCGTATGAAATGCAAAACTGGAAACTCGGACTGATCCAAGTGTTCTCTGTGGGAGCACTTTGGTACTATTCTACCCTGTTCAAAAAGCAGGTGTTGGTAGGGAATATTGTTGTGGCCTTGTTGGCCGCACTGGTTCCTTTTGTGGTTGGGCTGTATGAGTTGTTATTACAGAAAGAATATGTAACCGATACGGTTAACGCCCTGTTGTTTTACCTCGAGGAAGGAACTCCTTTTGAGCTGATCGAATACCAGTTTATGTTGGTGCTGACCAGCATTTTATACTGGACTCTGGGCTTCTCCTTGTTTGCTTTTCTAAGTACGATGGTTCGGGAGATCATTAAGGATGCGGAAGATTACGAAGGCGATAAAAAATATTTCAGTAATACCCTCTCCGTAATTTACGGAACCAGAAAAGGAGCCTTAGTTGCCCAGTTGTTTGCTGTACTGATGATTCTGGCCTTAGGTTATGTGCAGTACAATCAGCTTATCTCTAAAGATACCGGTTCGTTCATGTATTTTCTGTTTGCGATTCAGGTACCGCTGATCTATGTGATCTACAAATTGAATCAGGCTAAAGAAAAGGCTGATTTTACTAAGCTGAGCAAATACATGAAACTCATCATGTTGATGGGAATCCTCTATTCCCTGTTCTTTTACCTCAATACCATCAATGTTTAAGGATTTCTCCAAAAAGATCATTCTGGCGTCGAAGTCTCCCCGCAGGCAGCAACTGCTTCGGGATATGGGACTCCAATTCGAAGTACGGACAAAAGAAGTGGAAGAAGTTTTTCCGGGCAACCTGAAAAAAGCAGAAGTTGCCGTTTACCTGAGTGAACTGAAAGCCCGGGCATTTCAAACCGAATTGCAGCCGGATGAATTGGTCATTACTTCCGATACGATCGTCTGTCTGGGAGATCGGATCCTGGGGAAGCCCGAAGATCATGCTGCCGCGTTTAACATGTTGAGTGATCTTTCCGGAAAAACACACGAAGTCATTACGGCAGTTACCTTGCTTACTACTTCAGGCATGACGTCTCTTTATGAGATTACTTCCGTTCACTTCAAGGAGCTCTCCGCCACTGAGATCAATTATTACATCGAAAACTACCGGCCGTTTGATAAGGCCGGGGCGTATGGAATCCAGGAATGGATCGGCTACATCGGAATCAACAAGATCGAAGGTTCTTATTTTAATGTCGTTGGATTGCCTGTGGCTCGATTGTATGATGCATTAAAAGCATTCAATACACCGCTTTAACCAGATCGCGCAAGTTGTATTGTGAAGCCATTACTTCACCGTAAGCACCGGCAGAGTGGATGGCGATCAAATCACCGCGTTTGGTTTCGGGAAGCATCAGCGCTTTGGCAAAACAATCGGACGATTCACAAATTGGCCCGACTACATCATAGCGTTTTAGTGTTGGAGATGCACTACTGATGTTACTGATCGCATGCACGGCCTGGTATAATGCCGGACGAAGCAACTCGGTCATGCCGGCATCCACAATCGCGAAATCGGTATTTACACCGTTTTTTACGTACAACACTTTGGTGATCAGTGTGCCGCACTGTGCTACTACGGAGCGACCCAATTCAAAATGTACCTGTTGCTGTGGGCGCAATTCCAGAAAATCATGGAATATGGCGAAGAAGGTCTTGAAATCGGGAATCCGGTTTTCGCGATGATGTTCGTAATCAATGCCTAAACCTCCGCCCACATTGATGTGGTCAACTATGATCTTATGTTCGTAAAACCAGTTCTGAATTTCATTGACGCGAAGACATAAACCCTTGTAAGCGGATAGGTCCGTGATCTGAGAACCGATGTGGAAATGCAGGCCGATCAGTTCCAGGTGTTTGCAATGCTGTAATACGCTAAGCACGTCTTCCAGTTCCCACATGTTAATCCCGAACTTGTTTTCTTCCAGTCCGGTAGTGATGTATTTGTGGGTGTTGGCGTTTACGTTCGGATTGATCCTTAGGGCGATACGTGCCTTCCGTCCGGATTGAGCAGCCAGTTCGTTCATGATCTTGATCTCAGGAATGGATTCACAATTGAAACAAAAGATGTCATGCTCCAGCCCTGTTTGAATTTCCCGATCGGTTTTTCCAACACCGGCAAAGGCGATTTTCGAGGCCGGAAATCCGCATGCGATGGCTCGTGAAATTTCGTTGCCACTTACACAATCGGCTCCCAGGCCATAGCTCTCGATCAATTTCAGAATCTCCGGATTGGAGTTGGCTTTAAGGGCATAATGGATGTGGTAATTATAGCTGTCAGCTTCCTGTTGAAGTGATTTTAAAGTAGCCTCCAAAACCTCCAGATCATAATAATAGAATGGAGTAGGGAGTTCCCTGAATTTGCTGATTTGCGCCTGGCTAAACATGTTCGAACAGGTTTTGATTCAGGGAAACCAGCGCTTCTTTTTTGTCGGCCGTATTAACCAGCAGCGATACATTGTGTTTGCTTCCCCCATAGGAGATCATACGGATGGAAATATTTTCCAGTGCCTGGAATATTTTAAGCGCATAACCCTTGCTTTCAGCAATGAAATCGCCTACCACACAAACGATCGATAAATTTTGGTCGACTTCAACCGTGCCGTATTTTTTCAGTTCTTCTACGATATCATTCAGGTACCGGGTGTCGTCAATGGTTACGGAAACGGCTACCTCCGAGGTGGTGATCATGTCAATGGATGTCTTATAAGTCTCGAAGATTTCAAACACTTTGCGCATAAAACCGTGAGCGAGGAGCATGCGTCCGCTTTTGATCTTGATGGCGGTAATGTCGTCTTTGGCGGCGATGGCCTTGATGCCTTTGCCTTCCGATTTATTGCCGATGAGTGTGCCGGCTGCTTCCGGCTGCATGGTATTTTTTAAACGAACGGGAATGTTGGCGATTTTGGCCGGTTGCACACTGGCCGGATGCAGGATTTTTGCTCCGAAATAGGCGAGCTCGGCGGCTTCGTCGAAAGATAACGTAGCAATGGGATGCGTGTTATCTACCACCCTCGGATCATTATTGTGCATGCCGTCGATGTCGGTCCAGATCTGGATTTCTTCGGCCTGGATGGCAGCACCGATCAGGGAGGCGGAATAATCACTTCCGCCGCGTTTCAGGTTATCGATCTCACCGAAGGCATTGCGTGAAATATAGCCCTGGGTAACATAGATGTGGTGTCCCGGATTATTTTCGATTTCTCTTTGGAGGTTTTCCTTGATGTAGAAGAGATCCGGTTCGCCGTCCTTATCGGTACGCATGAAATTCAGTGCAGGAACCAGTACAGAATCAATGTGTTGTTCGCTGAGGTAATAATGCATCAGGGCGGTAGATAATAATTCACCCTGCGCTAAAATGGCTTTCTCCTCAAAAAGCGTAAACATGTCCTGCGTAAATGCCTTGATGTATGTGAAATGGGATTGGATCAATTCACGCCCCTTGGCTTTGTAAGCGTCACTTTCAAAGAGCTCATCGATTACCGTGTGGTATTTTTCTTCCAGATTCAGGATGGCCTCATTGGCTCCCTCATGATTTTTTTTGTACAGGTAACCGGCAATCTCCACCAGACTGTTGGTTGTTCCCGACATGGCTGAAAGTACAACAATTTTAGGCTGACCGGTATGAATTAGTCTGGCTACCTCTTTGATTCGTTCTGCCGAACCGACCGATGTTCCTCCGAACTTCTGAACTAACATGTATTTGCGTATTTTGGTAAAAGTGTGCAATATTACCAAATTGAATATTTATAAATATAAAAAAATGTTATAAATATAAAATTATCTTAAAATGATCCTCAATCAACCGTTCCTGAATTGCTTAACATTTTTTAGTAGAAAGTTCGTTTTAAAAATGTTATTTTTGGGCTTTCGTAACAGTTATGCTAACACTCATCAATAAGGAAATACGTAGCTTTTTAGGCTCGCTGATCGGTTACATCGTGATTGCCGTCTTTTTGATTTCCATCGGATTGATGATGTGGGTTTTTCCAGGAGGGGCTAATGTGCTTGATAGCGGTTATTCCAGCATAGATTCTTTGTTTTACATTGCGCCGTGGGTGTTCATGTTCCTGGTTCCGGCCATTACCATGCGTTTATTTGCGGAAGAGAGCCGTACCGGTACCATCGAACTGTTGTTAACGAAACCACTCACCGACTTCCAGATCGTGTTTGCCAAGTACATTGCAGGATTCACGCTGGTGTTGTTCTCCTTGTTGCCGACTCTGGTTTATTTCTATTCGGTTTATAATCTGGGCAATCCGGCAGGAAATATCGATGTGGGAGGAACCATGGGTTCCTATTTCGGACTCTTGTTTTTAGGGAGTGTCTTTGTGGCGATCGGAGTTTTTGCCAGTGCTATTTCCAAGAATCAGATCATTTCATTCATCGTAGCGGTATTCCTTTCCTTCTTTTGTTATGTCGGTTTTGAATCCATCAGTTCACTCGAGTTTTTTGGTGCCGTAGACGACCTGATCCTGAAGTTGGGGATCAACGAGCACTATGTATCCATGAGCCGGGGTGTGATCGATACACGCGATGTGATCTATTTTTTTAGTGTGATTTCCTTATTTCTGGTATTAACCAAAACAGTAGTAAGCAGCAGAAAATGGTAGAACGGAATACGACAAATAGGAAACGCGACCTCACCTTTTTGGCGATCATCATCGTCATCATGGTGTTGTTGAACTATGTCGGTTCATTTGTGTTTCATCGTTTCGATCTGACAGCCGAAAAACGTTATACCTTGTCGGATACGAGTAAAGAGCTGGCTGCCGGTTTGGATGATATCCTCTTCGTGAAAGTCTACCTGGAAGGAGAATTTCCGGCCGGATTCAAACGGTTACGTGACGAAACAAAAGAAATGCTGGATGAATTCAGGGCCTATTCGAACGGGAATATTCAATACGAATTTATTAATCCATCCGAAAGTCCCGATAAAAAAGTACGCGACGAAATCTACAAGCAGCTTTATAAGCAGGGGCTCCGTCCAACCGACCTGAAAGAAAAGACCGAAGACGGCTTCTCCAACAAGATCATCTGGCCGGGAGCCTTATTTACATTCAAAGCTAAGGAAATGCCGATCCAATTGCTGAAGAGCCAGATCGGTGCCAGTTCCGAATCCATGCTCAACAGTTCGATCGAATCCCTGGAGTACGAAATCGCTAATGCGATTAACAACCTGACGACGGTAGAAAAACCAAAAGTGGCTTTCATCGAAGGCCATGGTGAATTGGGGAAACTGGAAACGGCTTCATTAACCGATGCCTTGTCGGAGTTTTATGTGGTAGAACGGATCGAACTCAACGAGGAATTGTCAAGCCTTACCGAACGCACCATGATCGACAGTACCAAGGCATTTACCGTGAAGCTTAAATACGACGCGGTGATCGTAGCAAGGCCGTCCCAGCGGTTTTCAGAAAAAGATAAATTCATTTTGGACCAGTACATCATGTACGGTGGCAGGGTGGTTTGGATGATCGATCAGATCAATGTGAGTATGGATAGCCTGCAGGTTGCCAGCATGACCATGGCAATTCCCTACGATCTGAATCTGGATGATCAGTTGTTTACCTATGGAGTCCGGATCAATACGAACCTGGTGCAGGACATCCAGGCGGTACCGATCCCGATCGTAACCGGTGTAATCGGAAATCAGCCTAAAACAGAAATGTTCCCCTGGTACTTCTTTCCTTTGCTGACTCCGGCCAACAATCATCCGATCGTGAACAACCTGAATGCATTAAAGAGTGAGTTTGCAAGTACCATTGATACCATTGCCAAGAAAGGCATCCATAAAACGGCACTCTTGAAAACATCCAAATACACCAAGATCAATACGGCACCAACCCGGGTAAGTATTAATATGCTCCGCTTCGAGCCGGATCAGGCCCAGTTCAATAAAGGGCATCAGGTGGTAGCGGTCTTGCTGGAAGGCCAGTTTGAATCGGTATTTAAGAACCGGATCACACCTCAGATTTCCCACTCCAATGAAATTAATTTCAAAGAAGAAGGTGTGGCAAATAAAATGGTCGTCGTAGCCGATGGCGATATTGCAAAAAATCAGGTTAATTACAGTACCGGAGAATACCTGGCTTTGGGATACGACCGGTACACGCGCCAGGAATTCGGAAATCTCGATTTCATGATCAATGTGATCGATTATTTATGTAACGATAACGGACTCATGGCGGTTAGAGCCAAGAAGCTAACCATCAGGCTGCTGGATAAAACCATGGTTAAGAATGAACGATTTAAATGGCAGCTGATCAATACCGTATTGCCGATCGGGTTCATTTTGTTGTTCGGGTTGGCACACTACTTTGATCGTAAGAAAAAATTTACCAAATGAAAAGTAACAGAATCTTAATAGCAATTCTAATTGTATTGGTAGCCGTAACGGTCGTAATCGTAACCCGGCAGGATGCCAGTACCATTGATGACATTGAAGGAGCAAAGTCCGATTTTGCCGTTCAGGATACCGCAGCTATTTCCAAGATATTTATTGCAGACCGGAAAGGGGTACAAGTAACCCTAACCAGAAAGAATAATATATGGATGGTAGACGGATCTTATCCTGCCCGTCCGGATAATGTCAAATTGTTGCTGAAGACCTTTTACCGGATTAAGGTAAAATCGCCCGTTCCGAAGGCGGCTATCGAGAATGTGAAGAAAAATATCATTACAGAAGGAATCAAAGTGGAGATTTACCAGGGAGAAGATCAACCGGCAAAAGTCTATTATGTCGGATCACCTACGCTGGATGATCAGGGAACCTATATGTACCTGGAAACAGACGGCGTCAAGTCTTCCGTGCCATTTATCATGCACATTCCCGGGTTTTACGGGTATTTAACCACCCGGTTTTTTACGGAGCCATCTCAATGGAGAGATGCTGTGGTGTTTAAATATGTGCCTGAGCAGATCAAGGGGATTAAAGTAAATTATTACGAGACTCCGGAACAATCATTTATTATCGAAAATCAGAATCAGCAATTTGTACTGAAGAATTATGCCGATGGATCGGTGCTGAACGAGGTCGATACGGCTAAATTGGCACAGTACGTTTCCCTTTATCAGAACATCTACTATGAGATGATCGATATTGAGTCGAAACCGGAAAAGATTGATTCGGTGATTCATGCCACGCCTTATTTTGAAATTGAAGTCAATGATTTTCTGGGAAGCAGTAATAAAATTGTAGCCTATCACATGCCTAATTACCGCCAGATTCAGGATAAAAATGAGCAACTTTATTTATATGATGTGGACAGGATGTATGCATACCTGAATGATGAACTGTTTGTTTTTATTCAATTTGCCACGTTTGACCAGATTACTTTGCCCAAATCCTATTTTTTGTCGACGGAACAATAAAAAAAGAATTTTAAACTTGCAGGCAACCAAAATTTTGTTATCTTCGTCTTATAATTGTTAACGCTTCTTTATGAAGTTTTAACGTTACCTTTTTCTTATAAAATTGTCCCGCCTTTGGCGGGACTTTTTGCTTCTAGCCAATTTGGGTTGCCTGATTCGATCAACAGGTTTGAAAATCCGATTAACCATGATGAAAATCCGACAACAATGAGTTTGAATTTTAAATTCATGTTAAAAATCAATTCAAATTTTAACACTAACATGCTAATAGCTAATCATTTAGTAATTTCATCACATTGGGAAATCAGCATTGTTAATAAAAGATGGGTGATTGTGGCAACTGAATTTTTAAGTTTGCGTCTAATAAACTAGAAAAGGGTAAAGAAAAACGTACTAAAACTATTTAACTTAACTAAACCACACTATGCGAAAATCGATTAAAAGCCTTTTAGTCCTTTTTACATTCTCACTAATTGTTTTCAATTTCAAACCAGTGAAAGCCCACTCCGTTCAGGTTGGTTACTGCGTGAACTGTAATGGAGATTTACGGGTTTGGGTAGAACACTGGCATACAACGGAGAATCCGGCTACTACAACCATGAATATCGAACTGAATGTAAATGGTAACATTACATTCGTAAATGGTATTCCGGATACATCCGTACAGAATGTTCCAATAGGTAGTTTACCAGGTTGTTTTACCCCGATGAACGTATTTGCTCAATGTCAGGGTACCGGTATTTATGCGCCCAATACGCACAACGACTGGGTGGCATACGATTTCCCCGGCGTACAGTGTGGTGTGCCTATCGAGATCACCGTAATTTCCGGAAATACGGTATTTACCCAGGACTGTGGAAGCCCGGTGAATATGTTCCCGGCATCGAGTGGTGTTTTCGTGATTCCTTGCCAGACCAACCAATTACCTGATGATACGCTTTGTGCGGGAGAAGTAGCCACCTACAATTTCCCTACAGGAAATACCTGGACAAACAGTAACCCGAATATTGGCTTACCAGCCAGTGGTACCGGAAATGTAGGCCCTTTTACCGCTGCCAACGTAAACAATACACAAACCGGAAACATTGTCGTAAACAATATCTGCGGACAGGAAACTTTTTCCATTACCGTAGTGCCCGGCCCGATTGCCGATTTTGATGTGCAGGTAGGATGTCCCGGACAGCCCGTTACATTTACGAATAATTCGACTACAAATGGCCCTGGCCCAACTCAATATACCTGGGATTTCGGAGACGGATCTCCAAATTTCAACGGCGCTAATCCGCCGCCTCACACCTATGCCGGTGCAGGACCTTATAATGTTACGCTTACTATTGTAAAGCCAAATACGGGATGTAGTAGCGATACTACGATCGTCGTCGACCCGCTCTCCGGAGCCGTGGCTAACTTCAGTGCACCGTCCGTTTGTGAGGGAAGCATCACAACGCTTACCGATTTATCAACTCCAACCGGAAGTATTCTGAGCTGGGCATGGGATTTCGATAATAACGGAACGGTAGATGATGTCAATCAGAATACAACGCACAACTTTGGCGCCGCCGGTACTTATAATGTGGAACTTGTTGTTCAGGTTGCCGGTGGATGTGCCGATTCCGTGGTCATACCTGTTGTAGTGAACCCGCTTCCGGTAGCCAATTTCACGGGAACCAATGAGTGTTTCGGTACGGCAAACAGTTTTACCGACCTTTCCAATGTCGCTACAGGAACGATTACCGGATGGATGTGGGATTTCGGTGATCCGGGAACAACTGCCGATACGTCCAGTTTACAAAATCCAACGTATTTATACCCTGCTCCGGGTACGTATACCGTAACACTTACGGCTACTTCCGATAGCGGATGTACGGATACGTATTCCACTACGGTAAATGTTGGGTTGCCTCCGGTTGCCGATTTTACTCCTGATACCGTTTGTGCCGGGAATACCTCAAACTTTATGGATGCTACACAATCTTCCGTGGGTATCCAGTCCTGGGCGTGGGATTTCAATAACGATGCTATTGTGGATGCAACCAGCCAGAACCCGACTTATGTTTATGCCGGTCCAGGAAACTATCCGGTAACACTCACCGTTGTGGATAGCAATGGTTGTTCGCACGATACCACCAAAACGATTATGGTGGCGGGACAACCTACTGCCGATTTCACCTTTACCAACGAATGTTTCGGTACGGCAAATTCGTTTACGGATAATTCCAACGGTAACGGAGCCACGATTACCAATTGGTATTGGGATTTCGACAACAACGGAACGGTTGATAATACCAATCAGAACCCTACAAATGGATTCCCCGCTGCGGGAGTCTATACGGTGGAATTGTTGGTGAGCTCCGGACAAGGCTGTACGGATTCCATCACCAAACAAGTTACGGTGAACCCGATTCCTACAGCTGATTTTACAGTTGCTGACGTCTGCTTTAACACCACATCGAATTTCAACGATCAGTCTGTGATTACTTCGGGCAACATTGTTCAATGGCAATGGAACTTCGGTGATGGAGTTGGAACCAGTAACACGCAAAACCCAACTTATACGTATACAACTCCCGGAACATATCCTGTTACATTAACGGTTACCTCCGACAGCGGTTGTATCAATACCCTGGTGGATAGTGCTCATGTCTACTACCTGCCTACTGCCGCATTTGCTGTAAACAACGTGTGTCTGAATGTTGCTGCATCGTTTACGGACAACTCCAATGGCAATGGTGGTACAATCAGTAACTGGGAATGGGATTTTGATGGCAATGGTACTACCGACGACATGTCGCAAAATCCATCGCACCTGTATGGAACTTTCGGAACGTACAATGTTCAATTAATTGTATCTACCGCAGCCGGCTGTTCGGATACTATTGTCCAGCCGATCGATGTGTATCCAATGCCGGTAGCTGATTTCAACTTTACAAACCAATGTTATGGAACAGCGGTGCCATTTACGGATAACTCCGTAGTTGCCAGCGGTAACATCGTGAACTGGGCTTGGGATTTCGACAACGGAAACACCTCGGCCATCCAGAATCCTTCTGAAAATTATGGTGGGGAAGGGGTTTACAATGTTGAACTGGTTGTGACGACAGATAATGGCTGTAAGGATACCATTTCGAAGAACATTGAAGTTTACCCGATTCCGGTCGTGAACTTTACGCCTACCGAAGTATGTCTGAATACGGCTTCGCAATTCCAGGATCTGACAGTCGTATCCAATGCTTATACGCAGAACAACATCGTTTCCTGGAGCTGGAACTTCGGTGATGGTGTCGGCATAAGTAACCAGCAAAATCCGGTTTATACTTACGGACAGGATGGGGTATTCTCAGCTAATCTGACCGTAGTATCTAACCACGGTTGTACAAACGATACGACTCTGGATGTAACGGTGAATCCGTTACCGGTAGTATCGTTTACAGGGCCTGCTCAGGGCTGTTCACCGGTGTGTGTGCAAATGGTTAATAATACTGTAATCAGTACCGGGGCAATTGCTCAATGGAACTGGGATTTCGGAGACGGATCGACGTCTAATGCCATGGATCCTTCACACTGCTGGTTCAATGAGTCGCACGCTTCGGTAGCCAATTATGATGTTACCCTTACGGCAACTTCGGATAAGGGTTGTATTACTACACATACCGAACCTGCTATGATCACATCGTATCCGATTCCGCTGGCTGACTTTACGTTTACGCCTCAGAAAACCGATATCTATGATGCCGAGATCTATTTTACGGACCAATCGATCATTGCAAGTACCTGGTTCTGGGAATTGGGAGATGGTTCAACATCAACGAACCAAAATCCGATCCATCAATATGCCGATTCGGGAACTTACGTAGTCACCTTGTACATGGAAAACATCTACGGGTGTAAAGATACGGCTACGAAGAATGTGATCATTGATCCGACTTATGCCATCTGGATTCCGAATGTGTTTACACCGGACGGCGACGGCATCAACGATTTCTGGTTCTCAGAAGGCTATGGGATCACCGAATTGCATACCTATGTGTTCGACCGGTGGGGCTTGCCCATATTCGAAGGCCATCAGCTGGATTCGAAATGGAATGGTATCTATAAAGGCAAGATGGGTGTTCAGGATACCTATGTCTACCGCATCGAAGCAAGAGACGTGTTTGGGGAATGGCACCAGTACGTCGGAAAAGTTACCCTCCTGAAATAAGCATAAAAAAAGAGCTCTCAACTGAGAGCTCTTTTTTTATGGTGTATTTTGTAAATACCTGTTAACTAGCAATTACAATAAAATTAGATATGAAAGCGTAGAGGAATTTATACTGAGCTTGCCGAAGTAATCTACGCATAGTGATTAGTGAAGGGTGTCTTTTTATCTAATAAAGACTTTGATATATTACAACAAATCTTCTAGAGAATATCATCCTCAGTAAATGGTTTAATTTTCCTTCTCATTAGTTCCTTATTATCAAAGTGACGAGATAATGGAATCCATTTCATAGGGTCATTTTCTTTACCTTCTCTGTGTAAAAGAGTAATCATTTTACAGTTTGCATTTTCGAAGATTGTTTTTAGTAGTACTCGGTCAGATATTCCTAAAGAATGACCTACTACAATAACATCAAATAATCCGGATTCAATAAAATCAATTAATCCTTGATTATAATTCTGACTTGTTGGGTATTTAAAAGACTTCATTTTTGATAGAACATTATTATCATTAATAAGTTCTATTTCTTTATACTTTGGGTGAGTATCGTCTCCATATCCAAAGATCAAGTTTTCTTTATATTTAATACTTCCATGGATATTAATTAATCTAGTTGGGGTGTTATCCTCATCATTATA
>JAGQZT010000018.1 GCA_020435335.1 Flavobacteriales bacterium
ACTTTGCTTACGACCACGTAACCAGTACCCGCCAGGTGGGTTCTACCTTCAAACCTTTTGTGTATTCCGTGGCCATCCAAAACGGGTACTCGCCTTGCCATGAAGTGCCTAATGTGAAGTACACCTTCCACAAAGGGGAGTTTGGTATCCTGAAAGACTGGACCCCGAAAAATTCCGATGGAGATTACGATGGCTGCATGACATCTCTAAAATACGGTCTTGCCAACTCGATGAATACCATCACGGCCTGGGTGATGAAACAGTATGGTCCCGAAGCGGTGGTAAAACAGGCCAAGGCCATGGGAATTACCAGCCAGCTGGATCCGGTGCCTTCGTTGTGTCTCGGTGTTGCCGATATCAGTGTGTTTGAGATGGTAGGAGCCAATGCTACTTTTGCGAACAAAGGCGTTTACATCGAACCGACCATGTATACACGGGTGGAAGACAAGCACGGAAACGTGATCATAGATATTACGCCCAATACCAAGGAAGCCATGAGTGAGGAAGCAGCTTATGTGATGCTGGACTTAATGAAAGGGGTAACAACGGGCGTGTATAATAAATGCAAAGGAAAAACTACCGGTACCGGAATGCGTTTACGGGGAGCCATTTCAACGTCGCGGCCTTATGTCGGGCACCGTTATCCGATCGCCGGTAAAACGGGAACCACGCAGAGTAACTCCGACGGTTGGTTTATGGGGATCACACCGGATCTGGTTACCGGCGTATGGGTAGGAGCTGAAGAGCGGTCCATTAGGTTTGCAACTACGGATATGGGACAGGGCGCGAATACGGCTCTTCCGGTCTGGGGTTATTACATGCAGAAGGTGATGGCAGATAAATCGCTGAAAATTTCGGATGGAGATTTTGAAAAACCCGACAAACCACTGAGTATCGAGCTCGATTGCTTGAAATACAATGAAATGAAGTCGGACGGCGGATACGGCGGAAATGAATTTTATTAAAAAACGAAGGTATGGCAATTAATAAAGTAGTAGCAAATGCAACAGAAGCCACAAAAGGCATTGAAGATGGTATGACATTGATGTTGGGAGGTTTTGGCCTCTGTGGAATTCCTGAAAATTGCATTGCCGAGATGGTAAAAATGGGTGTGAAGAACCTAACCTGCATTTCCAATAATGCCGGGGTGGACGATTTCGGATTGGGGTTATTGTTGCAAAAAAAACAGATCAAAAAAATGATTTCCTCCTACGTGGGTGAAAATGATGAATTTGAACGTCAGATGTTATCCGGCGAACTCGAAGTAGACCTGATCCCTCAAGGTTCTTTAGCAGAACGTTGTCGCGCCGGTGGTGCCGGAATTCCGGCGTTCTTTACGCCTGCCGGGTACGGTACCGAAATCGCCGAGGGCAAAGAAATGCGTGTGTTTAACGGGAAACCTCATATCCTGGAATCCGCTCTTACGGCTGATTTTGCCATCGTAAAAGCCTGGAAGGGTGATACGGCCGGAAACCTGATTTACAAGGCTACCGCCCGCAATTTTAACCCGATGATGGCTATGGCCGGAAAGATTACGATCGCTGAAGTGGAAGAACTGGTTCCCGAAGGAGAACTGGACCCCAACTTCATCCACACGCCCGGAATCTTCGTTCAACGGATCTTTCAGGGAGCGAACTACGAGAAAAGAATTGAACAACGAACTGTACGACAAAAAGGATAATCATGCTCGATAAAAACGGAATTGCAAAACGAATAGCTCAAGAATTAAAAGATGGCTGGTATGTTAATCTGGGAATCGGTATCCCAACACTTGTAGCCAATTACATTCCCGAAGGGATCACCGTGGAATTCCAATCCGAGAACGGTATTTTAGGTATGGGTCCTTTTCCTTTTGAAGGGGAAGAAGATGCCGATCTCATCAACGCCGGAAAGCAAACGGTTACCTTAATGCCGGGAGCCTCAATTTTTGATTCGGCAACCAGTTTCGCCATGATCAGAGGGCAACACGTACAGCTGACCGTACTGGGAGCCATGGAAGTTTCCCAAAACGGAGACATTGCCAACTGGAAAATTCCGGGAGCCATGGTGAAAGGGATGGGTGGAGCCATGGATCTGGTAGCTTCTGCCGAGAACATCATTGTGGCCATGATGCACACCAACAAGAAGGGTGAAAGCAAATTATTGCCCGAATGTACATTACCTCTGACGGGTGTCGGATGCGTTACCCGGATCGTAACCAATCTGGCTGCACTGGAGATCAAAGACGGCGCCTTCCACTTGCTGGAACGTGCTCCTGGTGTGAGCGTGGATGAGATCAAAGCAGCTACCGCCGGCAAACTGGTTATTGAAGGAGAGATTCCCGAAATGAAGATCGATTGATCATAAAGCCGGAATAAGAATCCACGAATTCCCGAATAATTTTTTCGATCCGCCTCGTTCTGAGGCAACTATATCCTGATTTTTGAGTCTTAAAAGGGAACCTTTTAATGCATTTTAGTAACTTTCGAGGTTCTGCTTTTAATAATTGAAAAGAATCGTTACCATAATATTTGCCCTGATGTGCCTGAGTTTATCCGCGCAGGTGGCTTCCGTGCAGTTTGTGGAAAACAAAGGGCAATGGCATGAAAACGTAGCCTATCGGGCCAGGATTCCGGCAGGGAACTTGTACATCGAATCCAAGCGGTTAACCTATCAGTTCATCAACGAACAGGACCTGGCTCGTTTGCACGACATGCACCATCATATGATTAAGAATCCCCAGCCAAAGGATTATCTCTTGAACCTGCATGCCTTCCACGTCGACTTTTTAAATGCGTCACAACCCGAACTTCTGGCTGCAGATGCTACCAACGATTATGAGAATTATTACCTGGGAAATGATCCTCAAAAATGGGCTTCTTACGTAAAGAAATATACCCGAATCTCTTACAAAAACCTTTACCCGAAAACCGATTTGAAATTTTACATGAAGGAAGGCTACCTCAAGTACGATTTTGTGCTCGCTCCCGGAGCCGATGCCGGTCAAATTCAATTGAAATACGATGGGGTGGATGAACTTTACATCGAGAAAGGGAAGTTGGTTATCCGGACTTCAGTCAATGAGATCATCGAACAGGAACCGGTTGCTTTTCAGATTAAAAACGGAAAACAAAAAGAAATCAAATGCAACTTCAAACTGGAAGGCAATGTTGTGAGCTTCGAATTTCCGAAAGGTTATGATCATACAAAAGAACTGGTGATCGATCCGACACTGATTTTCGCATCCTATACCGGCTCTACTTCCGATAACTGGGGGTATACTTCTACCTTCGATGATGATGGTAATTTATATGGAGGCGGGGTTGTTTTCGGAGCAGGGTATCCTACCACGGTAGGGGCCTATCAAACCAGCTTTTCAGGAGGAAACGGGGCATATGCCGGTTGTGATATTTCCATCAGTAAGTTTACATCTGCGGGAAACAACCTGATGTACTCTACCTACCTGGGAGGAGCATTCAATGAGTCGCCACACAGTTTGATCGTAAATGGCAATAATGAACTGCTTATACTGGGAACAACCGCTTCCGCCGATTATCCTGTTACGGTGGGTGCCTACGACAACACCTATAATGCCGGTACGTCGTACACCGGAAGTATTCCGAATTACATCGGCGGGTCGGACATCATCATCACCAAACTGAATGCTGCCGGTACGGCGCTGCTTGCATCGACTTTTGTCGGAGGAACGGGCAACGACGGGTTAAACCAAAGCACGATTTTACAGTACAATTATGCCGACGATTACCGGGGAGAAATTATCGTTGATACGGCCGGAAATGTTTATGTGGCCAGCTCTACCCTGTCAGCCGATTTTCCGGTTTCTGCAGGCGCTATTCAACCGGCTCTTTCGGGGATGCAGGAAGGATGTGCTTTTAAAATGGATGCCAACCTCAGTACCTTGCTTTGGAGCACTTACCTGGGTGGAAGCAGCGACGATGCCGCTTATTCCCTGCAGTTCGATCAGAATGGAAATGTAGTGATTACAGGAGGTACGCAGAGTGCCGATTTTCCGGTTACCGGAGGCGTTTTGCAGCCAGCCTACCAGGGTAATGCCGATGCCTGGATTACGATTCTCGATAACAATGCATCATCCATCATTGCAAGTACCTTTCTCGGAACACCCGATTATGATCAGGCTTTCTTCGTGCAGCTGGATACCGCCAATAACGTGTATGTGGTTGGCCAGACCGAAGGAACTTATCCGATTACTCCGGCAACCGTATACAACAACCCGAACAGCGGTCAGTTCATCCATAAATTAACACCGGATCTGACGACTACGGTGTTCTCTACCACTGTCGGGACAAGCTCGGGAGAAGTTGACATCGCCCTTTCTGCTTTCCTGGTGAATGAGTGTAATTACATTTTCGTTTCCGGATGGGGAGGCAATGTGAATGTGTTCAACGGAGGAGCTCCTTTCAGCACGACGAACGGGCTGCCGATTACTCCCGGAGCCATTCAAGCTACAACCGACGGGAGCGACTATTACCTGATGCTGCTCAGCGAAAATGCGGATACACTCATGTATTCAACCTTTTTCGGAGGAAACTCAAGCTATGACCACGTGGATGGCGGTACCAGCCGATTCGACAAACGGGGAATTGTTTATCAGGCAGTTTGCTCTTCCTGCGGGGGGAACAACGACTTTCCCACAACTCCGGGAGCGTGGTCGAATAACAATAACGCTAACAATTGTAACCTGGGCGTGTTCAAGATCGATTTAACGGCCATGTCTGCCGGAGCAAGTGTCTATGCTACACCTTACCATTGTATTGGAGATACCGTCAGATTTCAGAACCTGAGCAACGGAGGAATTTCATTCTACTGGGAATTTGGTGACGGAGATACGTCAACCTTGTTCGAACCGGTTCATGTGTATGCTAATGTCGGAACCTACCATGTGATGCTGGTTTCTCTGGATTCCGTTTCCTGTATCCAACGCGACACCGATTATGTGGATGTGTTTGTCGGAGGCCCTCCGGTTATTCAGGTGAATCCGGTTAACGGAGTTTGCAGAGGCGACAGCAGTCAACTGTCGGTTGTCGGTGGTGTAAGCTACCAATGGTCGCCCAATTACAATTTATCGAACGATACCGCTTCCAGTCCGATGGCCTGGCCGGATACAACAACGACCTATACCGTGATCATGTATGATACCTGTGGCATCGATACGGGAACGGTTACAGTTGAAGTGTACCAGAAACACATCGATATTATCGCGGATACCATGATCTGCCTGGGGCAAACGGTTCAGTTAAATGCAACCGGAGGAGGGAGCTATGCCTGGTCGCCTGGAGTGTCCTTGTCGAATCCGAATATCCAGCAACCCACGGCCATGCCGAATGCCAATACAACCTATACCGTTCAGATCACCGATACCAACAATTGCCTGTGGGATACCACCATGACCGTTTTGGTTGACAGTGCATTCCCTGTCGCACAAGTTTCGGTGGTGGATACGATCTGTTATGGTGATACCGTTGAAATTTATGCTTCGGGAGGAACATTCTATTCCTGGTCGCCGGCATCATCGCTGGCAACTCCCAGCGATTCCAGCACCCTGGCTTTCCCGACGCAAACAACCACTTATACGGTAGTTGTCTCCAATGGTTGTGGTTCCGACCTGGCCACTTTAGATGTACATGTGCATGTGCCGAATGCCACCATTGTTGATGATACCATGGTCTGCATCGGAAGCACTGCAAACCTTTGGGCTGCAGGCGGAGTCAGTTACAATTGGTATACTTCTTCCGGAAAAAACTATGGAACACAAGATCATATTCATCCGGTAATCCATGTGCCGACAACCTTTTACGTGGATGTAACCGACAGTATAAACTGTACCATCACCTTATCGGTCTTTGTAGATACATTGCCCAACCCATACCTGGAAATCGGATACGACATTACAACTAATTGGGGTAAAAATGTGATTCTTAACCCGATTACGAACGGAGTTGTATTTTCCTGGAGTCCTCCGGAAGGGTTAAGCTGTACGGATTGTCCTAACCCGACGGTTACGGCTTTGGAAACGTCAACCTATTACCTGGAAGTTCAGGGAGCAAACGGATGCTACAGCTACGATACCATTACTGTTTACTTCGATGGCTCCATTTACGTGCCGAATTCATTCACACCGCTTAATCCGGATGGAACGAACGACATTTTCTTTGCCTATGGGAAAGACATCCTGGAATTTGAAATGTTCATTTTTGATCGCTGGGGTGAACAACTGTTCTATTCGGACGATATGACCGTTGGCTGGGATGGAACGTATCAGGGTAAAATGGTTCAGACCGAATCGTATGTCTGGAAGATTAAATACAAGGATGTGATCGGTCAGGAAGGCGAATTGTACGGAACGGTTACCCTAATTCGGTAAGTGTGTGTAATTCAAAATGCTGGAATACGACAGGGATAATTTCCCCCATTTAACGTTAATCTCCTGGAGTAAGTTCCCTCCTTTTCCGGTTAGGTAATAGTATTTCTTAGGACGCTCATCGCCTTCAACACCAACCCACTTGGTTACGACCAGTTGTTCCTGCTTCAATTTTTTTAGAATCGGATACAGCGTACCTTCGGCTATTTCTATCCCGGTTTCTGCTTTAATGATCCGAATCATTTCTTTACCATAACAGGATTTTTTCTTGATGAGGTTCATGACCAACAGCAGCAGCATCCCTTTCTTCATTTGAGTCCCCCAGTTTTGCGTAAAATTTTGGCTCATGTTTTGCAGTTTGAGCTAAATATATAAAAAATAGGCATTACATTGTACATAGTATAACCTATTTTAATGGATTTGGAACGATTCGGGTTTCAATCCCTGATAATTTTAATACTTTTGAATAACAACAGGTTAGATAAACTGAATCACTATGAAAAGACTTTTCCCACTCCTGATCATCCTCGCATTTTTGGCTTCCTGTGCTTCTTCGAGCAAAGAGCTTGAAACCGGCGATTATGATGCCGCACTTAAAAAATCAGCGAAAAAGATCAGTAAAAATCCAGGCAACTTCGAAGAGGTTGAAGTGTTTAATGATGCTTACCGGATGGCCAACAAGAGAGATCATGCGGCAATTAACCAGTTGAAGCAGAAAGGAGATCCGGCCAATTGGGGGAAAATCTATGGCCTTTATATGAAGTTGAAGTCGCACCAGGATCTGGCACTTTCATTGCCTTCCGTGGGGGTACAGTTTCAGGAGATCGACTACTCCAGCGAGATCAATACGGCCAGAAACAATGCTGCAGAGTACGCTTATGCCAAAGGCGATGAACTGATGGCGAAGAACGATAGGATGGAAGCCCGGAAAGCATTCAATTTTTACAATGAATCCAAAGGGTTTATTCCCGACTTTAAAGATGTGGATGAAAAAATAGCTGCCGCTAAACGGGCCGGGATGACCAATGTGTTTTTCCGCATAGAAGACCATGCCGAAATGCTGGTGCCTCAGGAAATGATGCAGCAGATTCAAAGCGTGGATGTGAATGACCTCGACAAGGGTTGGGTCAATTATGATTCTTTTATCGATACAACCTTACTTTATCATTATTCCGTGATTTTAAGTGTTAAACTGATCGAAGTAACACCCGATCAGCTCGATAAAAACAGTGCCCTTGAGAAAAAAGAAGTTCCGGATGGCTTTGATTACGTTTTGGATGCCAACGGCAATGTAACCAAAGACAGTTTGGGCAATGACATTAAAATTCCAAGATTCAAAACCATTCAATGTACGGTTACCCGTTACCATCAAACCAAAGCGGCTCGTATCACAAGCGACATGGAATATTACGATAACGGGACGGACCAATTGCTCAAGAAAGAGCCTCTTACTTCAGAATCATTGTTCGAGAATTTTTATCTGCTCACGCTTGGAAACGTTGAAGCTTTAAGTGAGCAATCGAAAAAAGAACTGAATTCCAAACCGCTCCCTTATCCATATGATGACGCGATGGTCATTCAGGCAGGAGAGACCATGAAGGCTATGGCGAAGGATATTTTGGTAAAGAATAAGGATTTTCTGAAATAAGGCAGGTTATTCACCCGATTTAAAATCGAATTCCAGTTGCCCCAAAAAAACATCCTGATGTTCCTGTTCGAAATTGGAAGTTTGTAATCCGATGAGTCGGATGCCTTTTTGAATGTCCGGAACATGATCCAGTAGCGCCACGGCAATCTTCCCGATCTGATCTTCGTTGTAATTTTCCAGCAAGGTCCGGCTGCGGGTAATTTGCTGAAAATCGGAATACTTCACTTTTAAGGTGAGGGTTTTCCCGGCTCCTCCGGCCTTTTTGATGCGTTTGATTAATTCATCCACGATGTAGTCGATGTTTTCAGCCAGCGATTCCTTCGTAGTCATATCCACCCCAAAAGTGCGTTCGGCACCGATCGATTTCCGGATGCGGCTGGGGTTCACCGGACGGTTGTCCTGGCCACGGACTACGTAGTAATAATAACTGCCTGATTTCCCGAACCACCGGTTAAGTTCTTCCTTGCTTTTTTCCATCAGGTCGGCACCGGTAAAGATGCCCTTCTTATGCATTTTCGCCGCCGTTACTTTTCCCACACCAAAAAATTTCTCAATGGGCAGTTGCCTGATGAAGGGTTCAGTCATTTTTGGAGTGATCACATAAAAACCATCCGGCTTGTTGAAATCGGATGCGATCTTTGCCAGGAACTTGTTGTAGGAAATCCCGGCGGAAGCAGTCAGCCCGGTTTCTGCTTTGATTTTTTCTTTGATCTCCCTGGCAACGTCCATGGCATATTCCATGTTCTTCTTGTTTTGGGTCACATCCAGGTAGGCCTCATCCAACGATAAAGGTTCAACCAGGTCGGTGTATTCCAGGAAAATCGACCGGATTTTCCCGGACACCTCTTTGTAGACATCAAAACGTGGTCGAACGAAAATAATCTGAGGGCATTTTCGATAAGCTATAGCCGATGGCATGGCCGATTTTACACCATATTTCCGGGCTTCATAACTGGCTGCAGCTACTACGCCCCGGTGCTTGGATCCGCCAACGGCAACAGGCTTTCCTTGCAGATCAGGATTGTCACGTTGCTCCACCGAAGCATAAAAGGCATCCATATCCACATGGATTATTTTTCGAACTCCATCCGACATGCTCTAAATTTAAGCAATCGGTTTATTCCCCTCTTGAGAGGGGAAGGAATTCTTTTCAATGAGTTGAAACCGGAATTCCGGGGTGTGTCATTATGCCAATTGGTAAATGATGGCGCCCAGGCCAACCAAAAGGCAGTAAAAAGCGAAATACTTCAGCTGGCTTTTCTTTACCAGATGGATCATCCACGAACAGGCAAAAATACCGGTCACGAATGCAGCGATAAAACCGACGATATAAATGGTCATCCCGCCATGGATATCCTGAAAAGCACCGTCTAAAATATCTTTAGCCATCTTACCCAGGATCAATGGTACAACCATCAAAAAGGAGAACCGCGCAGCTTTTTCCCGATCAATGCCCAACAAAACGGACGTGGAAATGGTGGCTCCGGAACGCGAAATGCCGGGGAGGATGGCAATGGCCTGCGAAATACCGATGAGGAGAGCCTGACCAAACCCAACCTGTTTCTCCGTGTTCTTTGCCCGATCTGCAAAAATGAGCAGAACGGCCGTAATGATGAGCATGGAACCCACCAGCAACACTTTCCCGCCGAAGAATTGCTCAATCTGTTCATCGAACAATACGCCAACGGCTGCCGCCGGGATCATCGACAAGACGATCTTAGCCGAAAATTGAAATTCTTCGTTGTTTTTGAATTGAAATAACCCCTTGATGATGGCCAGTAAATCCTTACGAAACACCACGATGGTGCTGAGTGCCGTAGCGCCGTGTAAAACCACGGTCATGAGCATGCTCTCTTTCGGTAAGGAACTATCGCCAAACAACACTTTGGCCAATTCCAAATGACCACTGCTACTTACGGGTAAAAACTCGGTTAATCCTTGAATTATCCCCAAAAAAATAGCTTCTAAAAGGCTCATGAATGCGTAATGAGAAGGTTAGTCTTCCGATTTTTTTAAGATTCCCCAACCCACAACACCCAGGCCGAGCAGGATCATGATCGGAGCAATATACATGCGGCGGGCGCTGAACAGTTCTTCGCTGAAAACGGTCGGGTCGTCGGAACCTCCACCGGAAACCAGGATATAACCGATGATGGTGATGGCCAGGCCGGCACCAACCAGAATGTAATTCTTCTTCCCGAAGGCAAAATCGTTGTTTAATTTATTGTTTTTATCTTCACTCATAATGTCTCGTTTAATACAGGTCGCCGGTTTCTATTCGTAAATATTTTCGGACTGCTAAGTTAGTGGAAATCCATGAAATAATGATCCCCAAAATAATCACAATGATAAAGAGCGCACCATACAGCTCAATGTTTTTAAAATCGATCAGTTCCGGAAACTGTTTTTGCAGATAGTACAGAAAAGTAATAATCAACCCGATGGCAATAAATGCCGCCACAATACCATTCCCGATTCCACGAATTACAAATGGCCTGCGAATGAAGGAATGCCTCGCTCCAACCAGCTGCATGGTCTTGATCACAAAGCGCTTGGAGTAGATCGATAACCGGATCGTATTGTTGATCAAAGCCATGGCGATCAGCAACAATAAACCACTGAATCCCAGTAAGTAAAGCCCAATCTTTTGCATGTTCGTGTTCACGGCATCCACCAAATCCGGTTGGTAAAACACTTCCTTGATCTTGGTATTCTCGATCAGTCCGGCCTCAATCTTCGCTAAACTGTCCGGGTTGGCATATTCGGCATGCAACTTTACATCGAATGAGGGTAACAACGGATTCTCTCCGATGAACTTTACAAAATCCTCACCCAGGGTTTCCTGAAATTCCTGGGCTGCCACATCCGGATCGACATAGGTCACTTCTTTAGCGTAGGGTTCGGCATCCAGCAGATCTTTGATGTGTTTGATCTCCTGATCTTTATCTTTCACATCTTTGTTCAAAATGATCGAAAAACCAATGTTTTCCTTCACGTGGTTGGAGATCTGACGGGCATTTAAGATGATCAGCCCGAGTAATCCCAGCATGAACAGCACCAATGAAATACTGATAACCGTAGTCAGGTAGCTGGTTCGAAGCCTTTTTGCCGTTTGTTTGTTTCCTGATTTTGACATATTCAGTTCTTACTTGTGCTAAACTACTACAACAGCCTTGGTTTAGCAACAGATTTGTTCAAAAATACTCCTAATTATTGTTAATTTCGCAGTCAGTTTTAAGACTTATCAACGATGCAGTATCAATTTAACGCAATAGAAAAAAAGTGGCAACAGTATTGGGAAGAGCACAAGACTTTTGCTGCTGAAGACGGCAGTATCAAGCCCAAATTTTACGCCTTAACCATGTTCCCGTACCCTTCCGGTGCCGGATTGCATGTCGGCCATCCGCTGGGGTACATTGCCTGCGATATCTATGCACGTTACAAACGTCTGCAAGGGTTCAACGTGCTGCAGCCGATGGGTTACGATTCCTTCGGACTACCCGCCGAACAATATGCCATCCAAACCGGACAGCATCCGGCCATCACCACCAAAACAAACATCAGCGGCGGAACCGATAAAGACGGAAACGTGATTCCGGGTTACCGCAAACAACTCGATATCATCGGATTTTCCTACGACTGGGACCGCGAAGTCTGGACTTCGAATCCCGATTATTACAAATGGACCCAATGGATCTTCAAACAATTATACAACTCCTGGTACAACAAGGATTCCGATAAGGCTGAACGCATCGAAACACTCACCGACATATTCGCAACAGAAGGGAATGCCAACATCAACGCAGCGAGCAGCGATGTAGAAACCTTCTCAGCTTCCGACTGGAACGGCTGGAGCGAAGATCAAAAACAACTCATGTTGCTCAATTACCGCATCGCTTATTTGTCCGATACCTGGGTGAACTGGTGCCCCGCTTTGGGAACCGTACTCGCCAACGATGAGGTGAAAGACGGTGTTTCGGAACGTGGCGGGCATCCCGTTGAACAAAAACTGATGCGCCAGTGGAGCATGCGGATTACCGCTTATGCTGAGCGGTTGCTCCAGGGACTGGAAACCATCGACTGGACGGATTCCATCAAAGACATTCAACGCAACTGGATCGGCAAGAGCCAGGGAGCTTCCGTGTTTTTCGATGTAGACGGACACGACAACCAGATTGAGGTCTTCACGACCCGCCCCGATACCATTTTCGGCGTATCTTTCATGGTGCTGGCTCCCGAACATGAGCTGGTCGATCAAATCACCACCGCCGACCAAAAAGAGGCCATCGAGGCCTATAAAAAAGCGGCTTCGCTGAAATCCGAACGTGACCGCCAATCCGACATCAAAAACGTAACCGGAGCTTTTACCGGTGCCTGTGCCATTCATCCGTTTACGGGCGACAAGGTACAGATCTGGATCGGCGACTACGTACTGGCAAGCTATGGAACCGGAGCCGTAATGGCCGTGCCATGCGGCGATCAGCGCGACTGGGATTTTGCGACGCATTTTGGTATAGAGATCAAAAATATTTTCAAGGACATCGATGTGTCGGAAGCGGCTTATGCCGAGAAAGATGCGGTGATCGCCAACTCCGATTTCCTGAACGACATGCCGGCCAAGAAGGCCATCAAAGCAGCCATCTACGAGATTGAACAACGTGGTTTCGGTAAAGGAAAAACGCAGTACCGTTTGCGTGATGCCGTGTTCTCTCGTCAGCGCTACTGGGGAGAACCTTTCCCGATCTATTACAAAGGCGATGTGCCTTACGTGATGGATGACAGTACGCTGCCTGTGACCTTACCGGAGATTGATAAATATTTGCCGACCGAAGATGGTGAACCACCGTTGGCAAGAGCAAAAAAAGAAGACTGGAATGTGACTTGCCCGGGCGACCGCATGGAATACAACACCATGCCGGGCTGGGCGGGAAGCAGCTGGTATTTTTTACGCTACATGGACCCGAAGAACGACGGTGAGTTTGTAGCCAAAGAGAAAGTGGATTACTGGAAGAATGTAGACCTCTACATCGGTGGTGCGGAGCACGCTACGGGTCACCTGTTGTACTCCCGCTTCTGGACCAAATTCCTGTACGATTTGGGTTACATCCCGTTCGAGGAACCTTTCCAAAAGATGATCAACCAGGGGATGATCCAGGGGAATAGTGCGTTGGTTTATCGGGATCAAACCTCAGGAAAGTATGTGTCTAAAGGAAAACGAGATTCTTCAGGAAATTATTCATCCATCCATGTCGACATTAATATGCTTGAAGGAGATAGATTGGACACCGAGCAATTCAAAAATTGGAGAGAAGATTACAAAAACGCCGAATTTATTTTGGAGGATGACGGTAGCTATATCTGTGGCCGGGAAATCGACAAAATGTCCAAATCCAAGTACAACGTGCAAACGCCGGACGACCTCGTAGAAAAATACGGTGCCGATACCTTGCGTTGTTACGAGATGTTCCTCGGTCCGCTCGAGCAGCACAAACCGTGGGATACGCAAGGCATTACCGGCGTACACGGCTTCCTGAAAAAACTGTGGCGACTGTTCCACGACAACGGCATTAGTGAAGAAGCACCGGCCAAAGAAGAACTGAAATCGCTGCACAAGACCATCAAGAAAGTACAGGAAGACCTGGATCGGTATGCGTTCAACACGCCGGTATCGACCTTCATGATCTGCGTGAACGAACTCACGGCACTGAAGTGTAACAAAAAAGTGATCCTGAACGATTTACTGATCATCCTTTCACCCTATGCACCGCACATCGCCGAAGAGCTGTGGGCTACTTTGGGTCACACCGAAAGTATCAGTTCTGCGGTCTTCCCGAAATACAACGAAGAGTATCTGACGGAGAGTAATCACAAGTACCCGATCTCCTTCAACGGGAAGATGCGGTTTACGCTCGAGTTGCCTGCCAACATGAGTCCTGCCGATATTGAGCAGGTCGTGCTGGCCGATGAGCAAACTGCGAAATACCTGGAAGGGAAAACCCCGAAAAAGGTGATCGTAGTTCCGAAAAAGATTGTAAACGTAGTGGTATAAACAATTTCCCCTGTTAACAAGTTTTATTTCCTTGTCTTTCAGGAAACTACTCTGCTTCTTGAGATTCATCATTTTTTTGGGTAAAAAAGTTAGTTAACTTGCTTTTTTAACCTAAAACTTATATACATGATGAAAGCAAGGCATTTAGCAGGTGTTGCAGCTCTTGGTTTGTTGTGTGGTCAGGTCAACGCGAAAGTCGTTTCTCCTGCACACGAAACCGGATATGTTATCACCGTAGAAGAATGGATTCTGGTTCAGGAGCAGCACGGAATCAAAGCGTATGTGATGACGCATCAGGAAGGGGAAACATCTTATTTGAAGATCAAATTTGAAAATCCTTCCAATTCACCTAAGGACATTTCCTGGTCGCTCAGTAAAAAAGGAGAGGTGATCTTCAACGATCAGCATAACCGCATTCAGGCACAAAGTGCGATTGAAATATACGATGCCACCATGTTGGTTCCTGTAGGTGCAGGAGCTTCACTGACTGATTTTTCAGTTACTATTCATTAAATTATAAAACATAAAACGATATTGATATGAAAAGATATTTACTTCATTTAACGTTAGGAATGGTATCGGGCTTAGCCGGTTTTCAGGCTTCAGCACAATGTCCGACCATAACCTGTACGCCGGACACGGTATTAAGCAATGATGCGGGTGCCTGTGGTGCGGTTGTGAATTACGCAACACCACTTGGTATTAACACCTGTACGGATACATCGGACACTTTCTTTTTTACAGGAGCCATTGACTCCTGGGTGGTGCCTGCCGGGATAACGAATGTGACGATAGAGGCTCGAGGTGCCCAAGGAGGTAATAATAATACTTCTACCATAAGTCCAGGGTTAGGTGCAATTATGATCGGGGATTTTACAGTGACTCCGGGAGCGACCTTAAGCATCCTGGTCGGAGAACAACCGGCAACTACCGATGGTAATGGTGGTGGTGGAGGAACCTTTGTGGTAGATGCTTCCAATAGTCCGTTAATCGTTGCCGGTGGAGGTGGAGGTTCGTCTCAAACGACCGATTCACCGGATAAACACGGAAACATAACCACAACCGGAGGTACAGGTGCAGCTGGTGGAGGTACCGGCGGTACTGCCGGAAACGGTGGAAACATCGGTGCTTCAGGATTCCAGTCCGGTGCCGGAGGAGGCTTATTAACCAACGGTGCTGACGGTTGGACTACCAATACCGGAGGATTATCCTTTTTAAATGGTGGTTCAGGCGGAACTACTAACGGAACTGCTCGCGGTGGATTCGGTGGCGGCGGATCAGGCTCCAGTTATGTTGTCGGTGGCGGCGGCGGTGGTTATTCCGGAGGAGGCTCCGGAGGTAATACCTCTGCAGGTGTTGGCGGCGGCGGTGCCTCTTACAATGCCGGAACCAATCCTAACAACACGGGGGGAGCGAATACCGGCCACGGCATGGTGATCATTTCCTGGTCTACGGTTACAGTGTCAACTGTTCAAACAGCCGGATTACCAAGCGGTTCTACCTTCCCGGTAGGGGTTACAACGAATACGTTCAAAGTAACTGCCGGAACGGTATCCGATTCTTGTTCCTTTACGGTTACCGTGAACGATACTACGAAACCAACGGTAACTTGTCCTGCAAATGTGAATTCCTGTGATTCCATCGTAACCGGAATCGGTGCAACAACCAGCGACAACTGTTCCGGTGAAACGTTAGCGTATACCATGACAGGCGCGACTACCGGTTCAGGTTCGGGAGATGTGAGCGGAACTGTTTTTGGTGTAGGTACGACTACGGTTCAATACCTGGTAACCGATGCATCCGGAAACAAAGACAGCTGCTCATTTGATGTTGTAGTTGCCGCTCCGGTAGATGTAACGGTAACCAATAGCGATCCGACCTTAACAGCCAATAACTCAAGTGCTACGTATCAATGGATCGATTGCAGCAACATGCAGCCGATTACCGGTGAAACAGGTCAGTCGTTTACGGCTACAGCCAATGGTTCTTATGCCGTTATTGTTACGGAAGGAAGTTGTTCCGACACATCTCAATGTAACTCGGTAGTTACGATCGGGATCGGTGAAAGCACCTTCGGGTCGCAGTTCAAAGTATATCCGAATCCAACGGAAGATGTGCTGAACATCCAATTAGGACAAGCATACGCTAACATGAACCTGACCATCACAACCGTTGAGGGGAAAGTGGTTCATACGGCTACGATGCTGAACAAAACAACAACAATTGATATGTCGTCTTACCCAAGAGGAGTATATATTCTGACATTTAAGAATGACAATCAGTTAAGTATCCATCGCATTACGAAGCAGTAATCGTAATCGAAAAAAGACAAAAAGCCCGGTTTTATCCGGGCTTTTTATTTCCTATATTTAGGACATGAGAAAAAATGTTGCCTACCGGTTTTTGCTGCTTATTGTTTGTATTGTTGGGTGGCGGCCGTTTGTCGCTCAGCCCTATTCTCAGGAGGAACAACGTTACGTTGATAGTTTAAAAGCACTGATCAATAACGAGCGTGCTCATGACACGCTTAGGCTTGCTGCCCGTTACGAATATGGGGAATCAACGATGCAGTTGCGTGTGGGCTACTGGGACAGCCTTGCGGTGACTTGTCTGACTCTGCTGGATGAGTTGCCCGGACAGGTTCAAAAAACAGTTCGGATTTACCTGGCGGAATCATACAACAATGTCGGATATGTGTACATGAATCAGGGTGATGCACACCAAGCCATCCGGTATTATCAAAAAAGCCTCGATGCCAGGAAACCGGGGGATTCGAAAAGCGGAACAGCCAATACATTGAACAACCTGGGAATGGTTTATTTTAATCAGGGAGACGTGTCCAAATCCCTGGAACACATCCATCAGGCCCTGAAAATGCGTGAAGCAATCGGAGATCAGTCCGGTATTGCATACTCCCTGAACAACCTCGGTTATATCTACGACAATCAGGGAGAGCCTGAGAAAGCCCTGAACTATTATTTCAAAGCCCTTGCCATACAAGAAGAAATTCAGGACAAACGAGGAATGGCTCTATCCTATAACAACATCGGAAGCATTTATCAGTTTCAAAAAAACACCGAAAAGGCACTTGAAAATTATCAGAAAGGGATCGGGCTCTTTCGTGAAATCGGCGACAAGAACGGCGAAGCACTTGCACTTAATAATATCGGAGCCGTGTACAAAGAAAATCAGGAAACGAAACAGGCTCTGGATTATTACAATCGAAGCCTCGCTTTAAGAGAAGAGATCGATGATAAACAAGGGATGTCGTATTCATTACACAACATCGGGCGAACGTATTTCTATGCAGGCTTCTACTCCGAAGCACAACGCTATGCCGTCCGTGCCCTCGGAATTGCCCGCGAAATCGGATATCCTGAAAACATCCGGGATGCAGCCCTGCTTCTGGCAGAAGTTTATGAAAAACAAGGAAAAGGGATGGACGCCCTTCACATGCAGCAGTTGTATATGCAAATGAAAGACAGCATTAACAATGAAGCAACGCAGAGAGCAACATTAAAACAACAGGCCCGGTACGAATATGAAAAACAAAAAACGATTGATGATGCGGCACACGAGAAACAACTGGCCGTTGCTTTTGAACAAGAACAAAAACAACAAGTGATTATTTATGCAGTGATCGGCGGGTTGCTTTTAGTGCTGTTGTTCTCCGTACTTATCTACAAGCGATTGCAATTAACCCGTCGGCAAAAACAGATCATTGAAGAACAGAAACAACAGGTTGAACAGGCCAATGAGGAACTCGAAATCGAAAAACAAAACATTGAACTGAAGGCACTGAAAGCTCAGATCAATCCACATTTCATTTTCAACGCACTCAATTCTGTTCAAAAGCACATCATCGACAACAACAAGGAACAGGCACATGACTACCTTGCCAAATTCGGGAAGATCATGCGCAGTACTCTCGAAAATTCCGAAATGAAAGCGATTCCGATTAAAGAGGAATTGGAATTACTTACAACTTATGTTGAACTCGAATCCAAACGGGTAAAAAACGGGATTGAATTTCACATCGAGCTGGATGAGCAAATCGACGAATACAATTCCACCATTCCACCCATGCTCATCCAACCGTTTATTGAAAATGCCATCAGGCATGGGATATCAAACCTGGAACAAAAAGGTGAAATTCGTTTAACGCTGAAACAGGAAGATGATAAGTTGACCTGTATCGTTATCGATAATGGAATTGGAAGGGAGGCCAGCATGAAAAGAAAGCAGCAGTCCGTGCAGGCACAACACCGGTCTATGGGAATGGAGATTACCCGTAACCGCTTACGAAACCTCTGGAAAAAGCATGGTGAACAACACGATATTGAAATCGAAGATTTGTGGGATCGGAACGGAAATTCGCTTGGAACGACGGTAAAAATAACCTTACCTTTAGATTTTTAAAATGAAGATCAGCGCTGTAATTATAGACGATGAACAGGATGCTCGTGATACCTTGTCAGGGCTCATGGCAACCTATGCACCAGATGTTGAATTACTGGGTCAGGCTGAAAATGTAAACGAAGGCCTGGAACTGATTATTAAAACTCAACCCGACATTGTTTTTCTGGATGTGGAAATGCCGGGGAGTACCGGATTCGATCTCCTGCAAGCATTTAAGCACCCTACATTCGAGGTTATTTTTACCACGGCTCACAGTAATTACGCCTTGCAGGCCATTAAACTTAGTGCAATTGATTTTTTGTTAAAGCCAATCGATTCTTCCGAGTTGGTTGAGGCGGTGAACAAAGCAGCTGATGTAATCAATAAAGAACAACTCAATAAAAAACTGGAAACTTTTATTGCGAATATTTCCAATAAAGAGGCGCAGGAATTGAAAATCGTGATTCCTTCGGCTAAAGGTTTTAAAGTGTCGGTTTTAAAAGACGTGCTTTATCTTCAGGCCGATCGCAATTATACGCACATCTATTTCACGGATGGAAGTCAGGAACTCGCCAGCAAATCGCTGAAAGAGTTTGACGACATGATGTCTGATAAGGGTTTTTTTCGGGCCCATCAATCTTTTCTCATTAACATGAACCATGTCATCGGGTTCACCAAAGGCAAAAACAGCAGCGTAAAACTGCTTCATGATGTTGAAATTGAACTTGCCAGAAGTAAAAAAGCAGAATTTTTAGACCGTTTCGGAAGTTAAGACTTACCGAATTTCCTGAAAAAGGAACACAATATCCTAATAAAGTACCAATAGGCTAACTTAGAGGAAGTTAGATGGTTTTTGGCGCAAGGCTTGGATACCTTTACCAGGTAATTCAAAACCAAAAAACCATGAAAAAATTACTATTCTTTACCCTTGGGCTGATGGCTTTGAGCCAACTGTATGCTCAAAATTGGGACACACCTTCTTATGAAAAAGGAAAACAGTATGAAGGCTATGTGGTTCTGAACAATGGTGATACCATTCCGGGAAAACTTACAGCTCAATATCCGGCCGATTTAAACAGTAAAAACCATGTTTCGGTCATGCTGAGCAACCAAACCTCTTGCCTGTTTTACAATCCGGCAGACAACAAAACGGTTCGATACAAACCCAAAGACCTGAAAGCTTATTTTTTAGCCGGAAGACTCTATGTGTCGATGGATTATAGCGGTGGATTGGTCGGTAAAGGAAAAAGTTTTGTTCTTCTAACCGCAGCAGGAAAGCTGGCCAAATACACCTTCTACCTCTGTAAACCTGACCTGATGACCAATCAGGGGAGTAACGAATCGACAACGGATTATTACAACCGCATTTATTCTACGAAGACCATTTATTACAGGGAAGGATCAGTCCCGGTAGATCAGGAAAGTATGGCTCTGGGATTCAAGAATAAAATGGCCGGATTGGTAGAAGACAATGTCCCTCTTGCAACAAAAATTCAGAATAAGGAAAAAGGCTACCGCTTAATGAATATGGACAAGATCATTGCGGAATACAACAATGGAAATTAATAACGCTAAAAACTAAATACGATGAAAAATTTACGATTTATAATGTGCACTTTTTTGGCACTGATTTTAACAGGAACCATGCCTGCCCAGGTAATTTCCGGAGGAGGCGGACATGCTCTTTTCCTCTGTACTTCAGGTGAGGTTAGAGCCTGTGGCTATAACTGGTATGGTGAGTTAGGAGACGGAACCAACGTTGAAAAACACGCTCCGGTTCAGGTTAGTGTTCTAACAGGTATTACTAACGTTTCGGCCGGGCTTACCCATTCGATGTTTTTAAAGAATGACGGATCCGTATGGGGATGTGGTTATAACTTTGAAGGACAGTTAGGTGATGGAAGCAACACGGATCGCCATACACCGGTTCAAATCACCGGATTGAATGGAATCACCTCCTTGTCGGCAGGAGCCCAGCATAATTTATTTGTAAAAAATGACGGAACGATTTGGTCTTGTGGCATGAACAACAGGGGGCAACTGGGTAATGGAACTACGGTAAATAGTAATGTGCCGGTTCAGATTACCGGATTAAGCGGCATTGTTGCCGTTGAAGCAAGCGAATGGCATTCCTTGTTTTTAAAGAATGACGGAACGGTTTGGGCATGCGGAGCTAATGGTGGTGGTGAATTAGGTGATGGAACGAATATCGATAAACTGACCCCGATCCAGGTGCCGTCCTTGAGCGGAATTATTTACATCGCTGCCGGAGGAGAAAGGTCTTATGCGATCAAAAATGACGGAACGGTCTGGGGTTGGGGAAGCAATTCAAACGGCGAGTTGGGTGACGGAACAACAACTTCGACGAACGTGCCGGTACAAATTACTTTTCAAAGCGGTATAACTGCCATAGCTCCGGGAAGGTATTATACCTTATTTCTGAAAAATGACGGAACGGTTTGGTCAACAGGAAGAAACGATTACGGCCAGTTGGGAGATGGAACAACAGTTGATAAAATAGCACCGGTTCAGATTACAAGTTTATCCGGGGTAACAAAAATCGCTGCAGGAGTTCAAAATTCATACTTTATTAAGAGTAACGGAACGACATGGTCCTGTGGCTCAAATTTTAATGGCGAATTAGGTGTCGGATCAACAACCAATCACAGTACCCCTGTTCAGATCACTAACCTGTGTAGCATTATTCTAAGTACAGATGATGAAAAAGAAATCCAGGAATGGAACGTATACCCGAACCCAAATACAGGTGTTTTTACAGTCGTTCTTGATCATCCGGATCAAATTCCCTATCGCGTGGAACTGTATAATTCCGTGGGTAAATTGGTGGAAGTATGTCAGCGGGACACACAAAACAGCCAGATACAAGTGAATCAGCCGGCTGGGATGTATTTTGTGAAAATTATTACAGCGAGCAAACAATCCATCCATCGAATGATCATTAACTAACCCTAAATCAGCAGCCATGAATAAAGTTATGCCCATATTACTGATGCCGTTGTTCTTCATGTTCTCAGAAACAGTACACGGTCAGTGCAATTTTTTGAACGGAGATTTCGAAACCTGGCAGGTGGATACACTTCCGACTTCGTTTAACGATACCATTTATTATGAAAATCCCGCACCATGGATTTCTTTTGCCGACCAATTTGCGGCTTTGTTTTCGAGTGCTTCTTCTTTTGTGCCGAAGGTGAACAAAACGACGGATAAGAACAGCGGCACATACGCTGTAAGGCTCGATGCAAATCCGGGGCAGTCTTCCGACCTCGAATCGTTCGGGTTTTGCAATATTCGCCCCGATCAATTTACCGGATTTTTCAAGACGACAGGAACTGCGAATGATACTTTTCTGGTCAATGTCTTCCTGATCAATGAAGATCCGATGAATTTCCTGCTCAATGGAGATACGAGTACTGCAATAGGCAAAGGCACATTTATATACATAGGGAATCAGCCGACCTATCAGCAGTTTGCAATCAATATCAAGTATAAATCTGCAGCCCCGGCCGACACGTTTGTGGTGCAGATTGCAAACATCAATTCCAACGGAGCCTCTCCCGCTGTATCTGCATACATCGATGATGTAAGCCTTTTTCTTACCAATGGCGTTGAGGATGAGGAAAAAACACTTGGGTTTCAGTTATTTCCAAATCCGACAAATGGATATTTTACGGTTAATTTAAATGAAATGGCCGGTAGTGGTCCTGTGCCCATTACCATTATAAATGCTATGGGTCAAGTGGTTGAGGAACAGTTCGTGGTCAATCAGAACAGGATTGATTTTAAACTGAAACAGCCTCCGGGGATTTACTTTGTCAACGTGGTTTCGAAAGAAAATAGATATACCCGGAAAATAGTAATTACCGATTGATGTAGTTTAAGTTGAAACCCTAAAAGCCCGGCATATGCCGGGCTTTTTTGACATAAGAATCCTCGAATTGTGAAATTCCGATTCAGGAATTGTTACTTTTTTATTAATTTCATGGCAACAAAAATTCTG
>JAGQZT010000019.1 GCA_020435335.1 Flavobacteriales bacterium
ACCTACGGGTTTGATGATGTTAGAAAAAAATTAGCCCTATTCATTATCCCGATTTTCATTTCCGGGTTTTCTGCCCTCGAGAAAAAAGAAGTTCATTTCCTGTTAAAAGCATTTGTAATAGGTGTATTATTTTCCTGTTTTTGGAGTTTTTGTGTGTATTTCGGCGCCTTGGATGAGGTCATTGTTGATAAAAGAGAATATTCCCGCTTTACTTCACATGTCCGGTTCGGTCTGGAAATAGCGATTGCCGTATTTATTGCAGGCTATTTTTATTCGAAAAGCCTAACCATCACACACAAAGCATTATGGATTGTCATTCTCCTCTTACTGCTGTTTACACTGTATCATTTTAGCTTTATTACAGGAACCGTTGTCGTACTTGTTACGGCAGCCATTCTCATCCTGGTATTCGGACTGAGATCGGATAAGAAGAAAATTAGAATTCCACTTATTCTGGGTTTATGCTCCATCTTGCTATTCGGAACCTATTTTGTCCACTCCTCTTATCAGGATTTTTATGCAAATGATGGCGTAACGCCAATCAAGGAGCTCGACCGAACACCTCATGGAGGGATTTATGAAAGAACAGAAAGAACAGCGAACAGCAAGATCAAGGAAAATGGATATTTCCTGGAAAAGAATATTTCCTGGAAAGAACTGGAAGCAGCCTGGAATGAAAGAAGTGATCTGAATTTTCAAGGCAACGACCTGAAAGGAAACATCCTGCGCCATACCTTGATTCGGTATATAACCTCTAAAGGGCAGCGGAAAGACAGGCAGGCCATCGAAAGCTTATCCCAAAACGAAATAGAAGCGATAGAAAAAGGAACGCCCAATTATAAGTATTTGGAAATGAATGATTTCAGGATCCGGCTACACAAGATCATCTGGGAATTCGATGCCTACCAAAACGGACGGAACGTAAATGGCCACTCCATTTTAATGCGCTGGGAATACCTGAAAGTAACCGGACACATCATTAAAAATAACTTTTGGACCGGAGTCGGTACCGGAGATGTCCAGGATTCCTATAAGAGCTTTTATCGTGAAAATGACTCCGTATTGGAAGAGCACTACCGACGAAGAGGCCATAATCAGTATTTAACTTATTTTGTAACCTTGGGAATTGCCGGGTTTCTATGGTTTTTATTCGTGCTTTTATACCCGTTAATAACACAAAAAGCCTACCTCAATTACCTCTATATTTCTTTTTTCAGCATCCTTGCACTTTCCATGTTTACCGAAGACACGCTGGAAAATCAGGTGGGGATATATTTATTCGTGTTTTTTAATAGTTTACTTTTGCTTTCGAACTTTAAATCGGAGAAGATTGCACAATAAGCCATTCAAAATTCTATTACCCCTCCTTTTGATTCTGACAACCTTTTTTGTGGGTTGTGATGCTAGCGAAGAGAATTCGATAGATCATGATGTGCTTGTAAAAACCTACTACCTGGAGTGTGATGCCGACGATTTTAAGCAGCTCTATGAAAACTTTGAAGACAACACGTACATTCCGGTCAAAATCTCCTACCTGGGAGATACTGCTCAGGCTAAAATGAGAATTAGGGGTGACACATCCCGTGAAGATCCCAAAAAATCACTGAAAATTAAATTCGACTCCACCGGAATCGCCGCATTACCCAAGAAAATCAATCTGAACGCCGAGTATTCGGATAAGACCTACATCCGGCAATACCTGGCCGCGCTGTTGATGACCAAATCCGGCCAGATCTGTTTTCAGGCCGAATATGCCAAAGTCTATCTGAACGGCCAGTTTTTAGGATTATACCTGCAGGTTGAAAATATGGATAAAGGTTTCCTGAAACGTAACGGACTGGATACCAAAAGCAACTTGTATAAGGCCACCAGGGATGGGGCCTGTTTAAGCATCTTCGATGATTTTGATAAGAAGTGGGAAAAGAAAACCAACAAAAATTCGGATCACAACGACCTGACCGAACTCATTCAACAGATTAATCATACCCCGGATCAGGAGTTTGAAAGCTTTGTTAAAAAGACTTTTGAATACGATCAACTCGTTAATGTGCTGGCCATGAACATGATGCTGTCTAACAACAGCACCTATTACCACAACTACTATTTGTATCACGACCTTTACAAAACCGGGAAATGGCAGTTGCTTCCATGGGATATGGATAAAACCCTATCCTACTACAGTTGGATGCCTTACACCTACCACCGGACCTCCAGTGAGTGGGAATCGGACAACCCTTTAGTGGAAAGAGCCTTACTGTGTGAGCCGATTTTTAATGACATCCAAAACAGAATCACGGAACTTCACCAGTCCTTTTTGAATGATAAAACCATACAACCACTTATCGATAAATTAAACCTGTCTTTAAAGGAAATCGTGCCGCTGGATACAACAGATCAGATTGCCTCTGAAAAGGAATGGGAATCAATGCTCGACCTGGAAAAAAACTATTTTGACAACCAGTATGAACTCCTGCAAAAACAGTTTAAGGAACAGATACATAGTTTTTACGTTTACCGGCTCGACCAGATTCAAACGGGACCGGTTACGTTCAGGTGGCAAAAGGCATTTCACCCCTCGAATAAAAAGATCACTTATGTGCTGTCATACGGAACGGACTTTCTGTTAACAGACAGCAGCAAAACAACCTATGTAACCGCTATTGCGGATACGTTCTTCTCTATGGAAGAGCTGCTTCCGGAAGGAATTTATTACTGGAAGGTGTCGGCTTTCGACGGGGCGTATTATACGGACGGGTTTAACACCAAAAACAGGTTTGAAGTGAAACGGGGCACCCCTCTTCCGGCAACCATCTCAGGTGTTACGGTGCTTAGAAAAGAAAAATCGCCTTACCTGGTTTCACAAACAACAACCGTTTTAAAAAATGCTTCTTTAACCATAGAACAAGGTGTTGAAATACATTTTGCGAAAGAGGCTGCAATTGCCTGTTACGGGTCTTTTGTGGCTCACGGAACAGCCAAAGAACCTGTCTTGCTTATGCCGCAAAATACAGCAAAGGAATGGGGTCACCTCTATTTTCATAAACCGTCGGAAAAGGCCTACCTAAAACATGTTGTCTTTAAAGAAGGCGTTATCAACTGCCAGGGGAAATCCCTTATTCTGGATAGCTGCTCCATGTTCATCGACCAAAAAGACATGGGAATGGCAGAAAAACGTAAGGTGCTGATCTATGCCGACGGAACCGCGGTTAGTATTTTAAACAGTACATTCAAAAGCAATGGTTACGGAGAAGGTATGGTGTTGTTCCGTTCGGATGCAACCACAGAGAACTGCTACTTCGATAATACGCCGGATGCCATTGAGTATATCGGTATGAATAGGGGAATAATCCGTAATAACTATGTCTCCAACGCTCCGGATGACGCCATTGACTTAAACCAGTGCAACAATGTACTAATAGAGGGAAATATCTTGTTTAACAACCGGGATAAAGCCATCTCGATCGGGACCGAACAATATGGGGCCTCCTTGAGAAACATTCAAATTAAAAACAACCTGATCGTTGGTAATCACATAGCTATAGCGATTAAAGACAGTTCGGTTGCTACAATGAGTAACAACACCATTTTTAAAAACACAAAAGGGGTACTTGCGTATAAGAAACGGGAAGATTACCCGGTTGGCGGGTTCGGGCTGGTGAAGAATACCATCTTTGAAAAAAATCAGGAAACCGATGTTAATCCGGATCAGTTTTCGAAACTTACGGTTATCCATTCCATTGCCGGGAGTCGTGTTTTACCTGGAGAAAAGAACATGCAGGGCGATCCGATGTTTATTGATGCGGCCCATCATAATTTCCACCTGAAACAAGAGTCGGTTTGTATTGGTCAGGGCGATGACGGCAGTGATCTGGGTGCATTTCCAAGTTACAGCACAACCGTTGGATTGGCCCGAGTTCATATAAAATCGGCCAAAGAACAAAACACGGGCGACTACATAGAACTCATCAACCACTATAATATTCCGGTTAATTTATCTTTGTATCAACTGATCATCACCCAAAACAATGAAACCAAAACCTTTGTTTTTCCAATCGGAACAACCCTGGAACGATCCGGACGGTTGTATGTGGCCGAAAACTATTTCGATTTTATGGCTCTTAACAAGCAAGCCACATCCATCGGAGGCCTTCCAAAACTGAATAGTTCCGCAACAATCATTCGGTTGCTCAACGCGCAAGGGGATGTATTGGACGAATTTTCTTATTCCGAAATTTCCGAAAAGGCAGAAGACTTAACCTTTGTTTCGAACGGGATAAACGATAAGCGGAAGAAAGAATGGGTTCTTAAAGCGAAGTGATGTCTCTTAAAATCAAAAAATACCTTGTTTTCCTCCTGGCTGTTTTGGTCCTGTTGCTCACGTATTGGTATTTCTTTTCCCGCAAATGGGTCGTTGCCATTGGGGAAGATGTGCACTGGGAATACCGTTTTGTAAATGAGCCGTCTGCCGCAGATCAGTCGGATTGGCTCAGCAGGAACGACCTGCTTACGCTGAATGATGAGCAGAAATCACAGCATCTGGTGCTGCAACAGCACATCGTGTTAAATGACCCAGAATCTGTTTCGGAAGCGGAGGTGCAATACAGTTATAAATATGCCGCTCAGGTTTATATTAACGGGGTTTTATGTTCGGATTTGGATGAGCACTTAATCTCGCCGACCACGGAAAAAGACAATCCTGCCAAGATTGAAATTATTGAGCACTGGCGCCCCAGGATCGTCCGGATTGGTCAACCTGCCCTGCAAAAGGCACTCCGGAAAGGAGATAACGTTGTGCAAATAATCGTTCGTTCATTGGAGAACATAAAAGATATCCGAACAGATCACCACGTTCTGCTTCTCCTTGAAAAGGGGAGTAAAAACAGCTTTCCACCCTATTTTAAATTCAGTAAACCGAATAAAGTATTCAGTTCCTCCAAACTTCCGATCTTTAAAATCAACACCTACGGTAAATCCATCCCGGATGAACCGAAAACAGAAGCTTACCTCGAAATCTCTTCTGAAAATGACGAACTGAATTTGCTAAAAACAACCACCCGGGAACTTAACATCAAAATGGAACGAAGAGGGCATATTGCGCAGAGTTTTGCCAAAAAATCCTACACCTTTAACACCTATGATCAAAACAAAAAGAAACTCAAAACACAGCTTTTAGATCTTCCGGAATCCAGTAAATGGGTGTTATATGGTCCTTATGCCGACAAATCACTCATAAGAAATGCATTAACCTACTCCCTGTACGCGCAAATGGGAAATTATGCTCCACGGTTTTGTTTTATCGATCTGGTGATCAATACGAATTATCAGGGGATATACATGCTCACTGAAAAAATTCAGGTTGGTTCCGACCACCTCAACCTGAATCCACTTCAATGGGATAATAACGACAGCACAAAAATGTCGGGTGGATACTTACTGGAAATAGACAGAAATGAGTGGCAGGCACCATATCCTGTTAAAAGCGACTCGATAGCACATCCGCTATACTATGGGGTTTATCATCCCAAAAGGAAAAAACTCAAGCCATTAATTGAGCAAAAAATCAGGGATCAATATTTTGAGTTTGAACACCATCTTTACAACAAAGACAGCATCTACGATTACGTTGATCTAAACTCTTTTGTTGACTACCTGATCATCACGGAAGTAACTAAGAATATTGACGGATACAGACTAAGCACTTTCCTGTATAATCCGGATATCAATGCCGCAAAACCTAAGTTTTACATCGGACCGATCTGGGATTATAATTTTGCTTTTGGGTTGTCCAGCACCAAAAACGGCTATGATCCGGAAGGGTTTGTTTATGATATGGATCGTTACATCCCCTTCTGGTGGCACACCCTGGTTAACGACCCGATTTTTAATAAAAAGCTGACGGAACGCTATACTCAATTAAGAAAATCAACTTTATCTGACAAATACATCATGAATCAGATCGACTCCTTAAGTGCTATTTGCCAGCCTTCCGTGAGGTATAATTTTTCAAAGTGGACGGTTCTGGGCTCCAGTGATCTGTGGCCGAATTATTTTTTAGGAAAGACCTATGAAGAAGAGATTGATTATTTGAAGAACTGGACCGAAAAAAGGCTTCATTTTTTGGATCGACAGTTTCTTCGATCGGAGGAAAAAGAAAGCGAATAAGCCTGTAAACAGCCTTGAATGATTTAATTAAAGGCTTTAATGCGGTGATCGACCCTAAAGAGCGTTTTTAAAAAGTAACTTTACCACGTATAACACTAAAAGATAACCAGAATGAAAAACACGTCCGGAATTTATTTTGTAGTGACCTTCCTGTCAATACTAGTTCTGCACTCCTGTTCTAACGGCCCGGTTCATATTGAGCTAACGGATAGTAATTTGAACGAAAATCACCAGTACCTGCTGGACTATACGAATGCTTACGAATATGGCTTTGTGGTTCCCAGCATGAAACAGGACGGTGCGGAATCATTTCAGGTTTCCTTTAAAGTAGATCATTTTGATGCGGATACCCTGTATTACAAGTTGTTTTACCAAAACGAGACCTACAAATTCCCGGACAGCCTTGAACTGGCCGGAGAAAACTTCTACGGCACGTCCGAATCAACCCTGGAACACTTCTCCAAAGGGGTCAGACAAGACGATGGCAGTTTTTTGATAGAAGACGAGATCATCATCAGAGGAAACCCGAGAAACGAAGATATCTATTTCGGGAAAAACGAACACAACGTAAATCGAAATCAGGATACCTCAGGCCTTGCCAACATGATCTTAAAGATTAAAAATGATCAGAACTGGTACGCCGATATTGTTCGGAAAGCAGAAAGCAATGGATTGGATGTGGATATTCAGCTGATGCTGGATGCCAAATGGATCTTGTTCAACTCCAATGGAGAAGGAGCCAATAACAACCGCTGGAAACGTAACTTACGTGTAGGGAATTACAGCCTGTTACTGGTGGTTACCGACAAAAACGGCCTGGAAAAAACGCCCGATCATGTTGTGAATACAACCGCTAAAACGGACAAAGGGTTTACCAACCCGTATCATTTTTTTGCGTCCGACAGCAACGAGTTGTACACGTCATTCAGCATCGATTCGTTCATCAACATCAAAGCTGAAATTCCTCTGGCAAACGGTATTTATGTGCCCTTCAAAAGGCATTATACCAAAGCGTATTTCAACGATTATGTGAACGATCACGACGAGCTGTTCATCAATGCGGCAATCGAAATTCAGGAAACGTCCTTACACAGTAAAGAGGTGGAAAATGTGCCGGTTAAAGCCAAATTCATTACCGGAGATTATACCAAACAGGAATACGCCGATAACAGCACCAAATACGAAAACAACCGGGTGAAGATCAGGTTTACCAATACCCATGAACCCGGTAAGACCTTTGGTATCGACACCACCAACAATACGTTGTGGTTTAAAAACCCTTACTATGAAGATGAGTTCAGGAAAGAGAACGTAGGTATCCGAACACGTCACGGATTAACCTATGGTAAATACACCTTCAAAATAAAGATGGCCAACCTGCTAACCAAAGACAATGTATGGACGGGCCTTACCAACGCCCTGTGGCTGGTGAAAGAAAGTGATGATCAATGGAACAGCAGAAGAATCTGCCAGGGAGAAGGGTTCATGCCGTTTTACGGTGCCGGAGAGGGAGAGAAAAGAGTGCCACAGATCAGCTATTCCGAAATTGATTTTGAGATCTTAAAAACGGCCGAGGTATGGCCCTGGACCTCATACGAAGATAAACAGGAGCGTGACGACCCACCGTCTAACGACGATAAGGTGATGGTAACCTGTACCAACTGGGACATGGCTTGCATGCAGCCCAAAAACTTTGGCATCGGGATTCAGAAAACACAATACGACGGGAAAGAATTTCATCCGCATCGCTGGAATGAATTCTACAATGCATTAACGGCAAAATGGCCCGAAAAAGATACGGAGCTATTCGGTGGCGAGTACTATTTCTTCCAGATTGAATGGAGCCCGACCGAAATTATCTGGAGGCTTGGTCCTTCCAAAGATGATCTGCGGGTAGTTTGCTACATGAACGAAGACATTACAACCATCCCGAACAACCAGATGGTGGCCCTGATCACCCAGGAATACCACTTTGCCGAATGGTGGCCGAAATCGCCGTATAAGCAGGGGAATGTGCCTTTTCCGGGGGAAGACCTGAACGGAAGGCTATACAGCCTGGAAATCGAATAAAATCATTGTTTCTGAGCATCTTCTTCGGTCTGAAGGATGTACTCTGCATCGATCTCCATCATTTCTTCGAGAGTGTGTCCATGCTGACTGGCTTTTTCTTCCAGTTTTTCCAGCCATTCGGATGATGCTTTCATCTCCTGTTTGAGCATGCGTTTTCTCTCGTCGCGCTGAACCAGCCGTTCCGCCTCAGCCTGTAGCATCTCATTTAATGCTGTTTCAGAATCAGCCCGGAGGGATTGCATAAAGGTTTCATCGGCCTTCAGCACACTTATTTTCTCCAGGATTTTATCTTCATAACTCGAATTATTGAGCGACTCATCGAAGGAAACCAATCGGATAATTCCTTTTTCCAGGTTTGCATCTTCTTCTCTGGCCTCTAGCAATACATGTAATTTCCGGGCATCCCGTAATTTGGACCGGTCTATGGTGAATTGAAATTGAGCTTCCTGTTTCGAGCCTTTTCCACGGGTTTGGTGATATGTAAAAATCTGATTCCAATACAAGGATTGATCCTCTTCGGTTTTGATCGATACGATGATCTTGGCATTGCCATCCTGATCCGTGATGTTGCCGCTTACCTCTACCATATCAAACGGTTGATCCAGTATCGCTGGAAGATCGTTCACCTCCAGCAACATCCAGTCGGAACCATCCGGAACGTTCACCTTTTCGGTAACATGATAGTTGTATATGACCTGCCCTTTGGCATAAGTTTTTTTCTCGTGCCAGAGTACACCCCTGTATTTGTCTTCGGTCTTTAAAAAAGTTTCCCAATAGGTGTCTTTGTTCATCATGTCCCAATGCAGAATGTAATTTTTATATTGAAAATTTTGGATGACGGTTACAGGAATGGTAACCAGATATACCGGTAAAAGAAGATACAGGATTTTACGAGGTAACTGATTCAGACCGTAAGCAATAGGGATGGCAAACAAGGCTAAAACATCAATATATGAGCGTTGTCCGTAGCTCATTCCATACCACCAGCTCCACCAGCAGGAAAGAACGTAGGTAAACACCAAAATGGGGAAAGCAATAGAAAACACGGGGAGGTACTTTTTCTGTTTGAACGCAAAGTATAGTCCAACGACTATTCCCATCAGCAGAACGGGAGAATACAGAAATAACCCTTTTTTGTAGCTAAACAGGATTGATAAAATATGCGGGTTACTAAAGTCGAACGTTTCCTGGCCATAAGAATCGAAGAAGATACTACCCTTTTGAATGTACCACAACAAACACTGAACCCCTACAACAAGTCCTCCGATCAATACGGTTATGAGCAGAGCCATTTTCTTTTTGTTGGCCAAATAACGGACAAAAACAACGACCTGTCGGAATGATGAGAAGGCAATCAATAATGCAGGAGCGATCAGGATATTAAATGGCCGGATCAAAAAAGCTAATCCAAGCAAGAATCCTACCAGGTAGAGATGGGTGTTTTTTCGGTTCGAAATGAATAACAAACCATAGTACATAAAAGCACTGATGGTAACAAAAGAATAAACATGAGAAAAGGTAGCTTCATAGGTTACGTAATGCAGCAAAGGCGTGGCAAACACCAGCAGCACCTGGGTAATGAAAATGATGAATCGCCTGATGTTGAAGATCAACAAGAGCCGTTTTACATACAATAAGCCAATCCACAAATAAAATAAAGCCGCGTACCACATGGCCTGCTGGTAAGGCAGGGAATAACCGTCTGCCTTGTAATGAAAAACCTTTGCCACAACATGTGCTACGGCAAAAAACGGAGCCATCAGTATGGCAGTTCCGGCAAAATATTTATTGTGCTGGTCGCTTCCGGAACCGATAATGGCGCCCACTACATATTCGCTATGCTTGTAATATCCGGGCGTGTTGAGGGTGTCCAGATATTGCCAGCTCAGGTCATGATAGATAAAGATAGCAGGCAGGTACTCGTAATACCCTTTACCATCGGCCTTTATGATGATTTTTTCGGGCTTCAGGTAGTAATTGCTTACCAGAATCACGGCAAGAACGATGATCAGCTCGGTTACTATGTGTTTGAATTTGATCTTCACGCTTATTGTTGTTCTTCTTTTAGAGAGTACACCGCATCAATTTTAATCATTTCTTCCACGGTTATTCCTCTTTCTTCGGCCTTTTTTTCGATCAAAGCCATCCATTCGGGATTGTTTTTGATGTCCATTATTCTTATTTCCAAAGGTGTTTTTTCTTGTTTCGCTAATTCCTCGTTGGCCATATAATCGGCATGCCTCCACAGGTTTTCTTCTATGCTGATGTTCTTTTCCCGAGCATCATCTTCAATATTAGCTTTCCATTTGTAGTCGTAGTAAATGCGCTCATAAAAGTAGTAGCGATCGCGTTTTCTTCTAGCCAGGAAACCATAATTGGTGGTATCCGGAAGGTTAAATAAAAGCGGGTCAAGGATCTTGGTATTCATCCACCATTTTTGCCAGTGTGCTGCATGCAGTTCGCCTTCCGGTAAAACCGGATAGACCTTTTCATCATAGGTTGGAACGTAAAATGTAACGGTTTCACCGCCGTCCAGTGAAGATAACATCATGGTTTCTACCGGAACTGCCCAGCCGGTCCACATGTATCCCCAGTTTAAATCTTCGGGATGAATCACATATTTCTTGTTGTCGTATTGTCGCCCCAATGCACACAATTTATTCAAATAGGAAATTCTTTTACTGGGAATTTCATGCGCCTTGTAAATCCGAAAAATGCTGAATACCATCAACGGAACAGCAAGCAAAACAACATATTGAAAACGAAAATATTCCCGAAGGGCCGTTACCAAGGTAAAAGCAATAAATAATCCCAGAACAATATAATATTGATCATACATGTTAGGAGCTTCTCCCAGGTAATAGGTTATCATGATCAATACAAAATAACCGGATACCGCCAGTATGATGTATACCAGTTGAATCCACTTTCTTTTATAGGCAAGCAACAGCAGGCAAATGACAAACACGATGCTCACCACGAGGTATTCGGAGACAAAATAATGCCTGAAATACTCAAAACTTTTGATTTCGAACAGGTGTCCAATTTGTTCTTTAAACACATTCCAATCCGGAATTTTATCAGACTCATAACTGTTTTTAGGAAGAAGCAGTATTTTCATTCCGAACCAGGCTATTCCAAACAGGACAGGAAGCCATGCTAGGGTATTTTTGTAGGCTCGTGCCTTGATTATGGCAAAAGCCATAACAAACGTCAATGGAATGATCAGTAACTGGTGGAAGTAATACAAGGTGTAGATCAACCCAAGGGAAACACCTAGCAAGATATATTTTTTCTTGTTTTCAGTGTCTATTAGTTTTTCATACAAGGCATAAAACAGCACCACAAGGGCCAATCCCTGTGCAAATTCCGAAACGGAAAAATAGAATGTATACCGGCTGAACAAACACAAGGTAAGCAGGTAAATCAATGCCGCTTTGTTATTCTTCAATCCAAGGCTGATAAACAGAAAACCGATGTAATACAGGATCACAAAATTCAGGGAATAAACTTTTAGAAACGTAGCGAGCGAGCAGCCCGATTTGACAAACAGAAGGGGTAGCAGCTGCGAAAATGCAGAGCCCCACCTGCCCATCGGGAGGAAAAAAGTCTTGTTTTGGATCAGTTCAACGGAAAAAGCCGCCGAATCGATGGAGAGCGTACGTTCTTTGTAAAAAATGAGCGCAAGCACGCCAAAACTGAAAAAAAACAGGAAGCCGGTTAGCTGAAGGAGCAGCCCCTGCCGATTATTGTACCAATACGTCTTTAATTTTCCCATCTTCCTGGTATTCGGTATCCGTATTGATCTGCCATAGATCCACCTCTTTCCGGTGTGCAATTTTATCGGCAGCCAATAATCCCATTAATATGGAGTGATCCTGGTTGTTGTATTTAAAAGCCCCGTATCGGCCAATTGGGTGGAGGCCTTTGATCGGAGTTAGAAAATCGATGATGGCATTCATGTTCTCCTGATATCCGGTTTCATAGACCGGGTAACATCGCGGAATTTTGATCACTTTCGTGTTCAGAATTCCAACATCATCCGGAATCAGGTTGATCTCCCGAATCTCTTTTTTGCCCAAATCAATCAATACCTGTTCATCACCTGTCCATAGTTCATCCTGCTCAAAGCACCAGTATTCCATACAAATAATGGTAGTTTTCTTATCGCGGTTCAAGGTTGGGCACCAGTTTCTGAAATTGGTGATCCTTCCATGCTTTACATTGGGGGCATGGATGTAGAGCCAGTTGTCGGTAAACAGATTGTCAGCATCTACTTCAAGATATACCAGGATGGTGTTTCTGAAGTATAAGGCATTTACGGCCTGTTGAACTTTTGCAGGAACATTTTCGAAGCCCTGGATCAACAAGGTTAATGGCATGGTTGAAACAACATGATCGGCATTTTCGATACGGCCGTCGGCGAACTCCACCCCAACGACTCTTTCATGGTTCTCACTTAAAATCACGCGCTTGATGGGTGTACTTGTTTGAACATCGCCCCCATGAGCCTGAATAGCCTCAGCTGCCCGCTCATAGAGTGTTCCCGTCCCGTTTTTCGGATAAGCAAATTGATCCACCAGGGTTTTGTGTTTATTGCCTTTGTTGCCAAACATAGCCGCTTTAACAGCACCGAGTAAGGTCAATGTTTTAATGCGTTGGGCAGCCCAGTCGGCATCAATTTCCGTACACTTGATCCCCCATAGCTTTTCTGTATAATTCTTGAAGAAAATTTCGAACAACTTCTTGCCAAATTTATTGGTCACCCACTCTTCAAAGTTCTTCGGATCTTTGATCGGGTTGATCATCTGCAGGCCATAGTACCACCCTACCTGAAAAATAACCCCGATCGGAAGGTTTTTCATCACATTGCCCAACTTAATCGGGTAGTCAAAAAAGCGATTGCGGTAGTAGATACGTGTTTGCCGGTTAACTAATGTAAAGTCGTCCTTCACCAACTCGGTAAAGAACTCATTGATTTCTTTTTGTTTGGAGAAAAAACGGTGTGGACCAAGATCAACCCGTTGTCCCCACAACTCAAAGCTTCTCGACATACCACCGATATACGGACTGGATTCGTATAAGCTAACTTCCTGCTTTCCTTTCGCCAATTCGAAAGCACAACTTAATCCGGCAGGGCCGGCACCTATTACGATCGTTTTTTCAGCCATTAATCATTTCTAAAGCTGCAAATTAACGCAATTAATGATACAGTATTACCCCAAGAGCTAAGTAATCAGCTATTCTTTCAAAAGAATACTGCCTTTGGGTTTTTCAAAATATAGGGCATACGATTCGTTGATCCAGTGATCGGGATCTTCCGTAATGTCGATGATGTATAGTGATTCGGGCCTTACACTCAATGCTTTTAAGGGAACGTGCTGACTGGTTTTACCACGCAGGTCACGGTGTCTTTCGGTTAATTCACGGTGGTATGTTTGTGCATCTCCACGTATTAAATCTTCCAAAACCATACGTTCATTCCCAAAGAATAACAGGGAAATAACCGTTGCAGTTATTATCCGGTAGCTCATCGATTTCTTGATGCTGATGTTTTTTTTCAAATGATTCATCCAGATGCTGACGTTGATGAACCATAGCCACAGAAAGAAAAACCAGGCCACATTCATGGTTCTGTGCTGGCCCAGTATACCCGTGGCCCAATAGGGAGGAAATGCTGCCAGAAAAACAATAAAAAAGAGTAGCGACAAACTGAACCACCGATGCAGGTAAAACGAATTTCTGATCAACCCGCTATGCTGAGCCAAGCTGTTGTGATTAACAGCGTATAGGATACTCATTAATATAAAGGTTGGGTTGGTTACCCAGTATATGACAAACCGACCCGCCTGCATGAAGCTGTAACCCGTGGCGTGATAGAATTCGTGAGCATGAGGATATGCAGTTTGTCTTACCGCATTTCCCGGCGAAATAACCATCACGGCGAAGCAACACAGCATCAGGATGAAAAGCAAGATAAACCGGGGTTTTAATGCCAAATTTCGCCTGATCTGGATGAAAGTCATCACACCGAGCAATACGAGCATAATCAGGCTCATGACTTCGTTAAAGCCGGCTGTTATGATTAAAAGGATCAGGCTACCGATAAAATAGAAGTTTTGTTTTCTTTTATTGTCGGTCCGGATGAAACTGACCAGAGTTATCATCCAACAGGTAAAGCTGACCAATCCCCAATGGTAGACAACCGATCCGGTATACCAGTATACTTGTTCTGAAAGACTCGGAAGGTTGTTGAGGTATATCAGGCTGAGTCCGATTGCTAACAGACCGGCAAATGATTGTGATGCGTTCCGGAATACATTCCGCAACAGGCCGTAAAAAGATAGGGGGATGGCTATAATACTGATGAGGGAAAAGAAAGAATAGCCTGAAAATAGTGTTAGGGTTATCGGCACCAAATAAATGAGTGCGTTCGAGAAATACCTTCCCGACCAATGCAAATAAGTTTCGTGAACTAATTTGATGTAGGAACTGTATTTGAATTGATAAGCGAATGAAAAATCATCGGCGATGGGGCTGCAAAAAAATGAAAGAATCAAATAGGGCGTCATTAGCAAAATGACAACCAGCAACATGAGCCGATATTTTTTCTCTGAGTTCAATCCTTTTTTATCCTTGCAAAGGTAAATATTTCATAAAACCCCATAAAGCACACATAATCAGCATGTTGCGAAACATTGGATTTAATCGATTTTCTCTTGATTTTAGACATCTAATACTACCCAGGGGTGATGTGCGCTTAAATCGGCTAAAATAAGCCTGTGTGGTAATTTATTAATGTTCCACGTGAAACATTATCTTCCCAGGTAGACCATAAGGACAGAAATGTCCGATGGGGAGATTCCACTGATACGGGATGCTTGTCCGACGGTTTTCGGTTTGATCTGAGACAACTTTTCGACCGCCTCGGCAGAAAGTGAACCAAGTGTTTTATAATCGACGTCATCATGAATTTTAATGTTCTCCAGGCGCATGATCTTTTCTGCGACTTCTTTTTCCCGTTTGATATACCCGTCGTATTTGATCAGGATCTCTGCACCTTCAATTTCTTCTTCGTTGTGATTTTTGAGTTCGGAAGCAAGTTTTTTGCTGAGCTGACTCAGTTCCGACAATTTGATGTTTGGCCGGGTCACTACGGAAGAGGCTTTTACTTTTTGTTTTAGTGGAGCACTATTGTTCTCATTCAAATAATCGTTCACTTCTTTTGGTGAAATGCTTGTTGTGTTGAAGCTGTCAATAATTTGCTGAATGTTTGCTTTTTTCTGTTCAACGGCACGCATGCGCTCCTCATTCGCTAATCCTAATTGATGGCTTATGGGTGTTAAACGCACATCGGCATTATCCTGGCGTAACAGAATTCGATATTCGGCCCGTGAAGTAAACATGCGGTAAGGTTCTTTGGTCCCCTTGGTGATCAGATCGTCAATCAATACACCGATGTATGCTTCGTCCCGTTTTAGGATAAACGGATCCTTTTCATTGATCTTTAAATGAGCATTAATACCGGCCATTAATCCTTGTCCGGCAGCTTCTTCATATCCTGTGGTTCCGTTAATTTGTCCCGCAAAATATAAGCCGGGCATGATCTTCGTTTCCAGGGTATTTTTCAATTGAGTCGGTTGAAAGAAATCATACTCAATAGCATATCCTGGGCGGAACATGCGGGCTTTTTCGAAACCAGGAATTAATCGCATGGCTTCATATTGAACATCTTCGGGCAACGAAGTGGAGAATCCGTTCAGGTAGATTTCAACGGTATTCCATCCTTCCGGTTCGACAAAAAGTTGGTGTCTTTCGCGCTCTGAAAAGCGTACAATTTTATCTTCGATCGATGGACAATAACGTGGGCCAAGGCCCTGAATTCTGCCTGAAAACATCGGTGATTTTTCGAATCCGGTTTCTAAAACCTCATGAACTTTCGGGTTGGTATAGGTGATAAAACAGCTTCGTTGCCGAACTAATTTTGGGGTATTGGTAAATGAAAAAGTAGTTGGGTTTTCGTCTCCGGGTTGTTCTTCCATTTTGGAATAATCCAGGGTTCTTCCGTCCACACGCGGAGGGGTTCCGGTTTTCATTCTTCCGGATTCAAAGCCGAACCGAACCAGTTGTTCGGTAATGCCTATGGATGGCCTTGCACCAGCCCTTCCTCCACCGAATTTTTGTTCTCCGATGTGGATCAAACCGTTTAGGAAAGTTCCGTTGGTAAGGATAACGGCCCCGGCTTTAAATGTAACTCCGATTTGAGTTTTTACCCCGGTACAGGTTCCGTTTTCCTCGATCAGTTCAACCACCATATCCTGCCAAAAATCCAGGTTTTGAGTCTGCTCTAATTGCAAACGCCACTCCCTCGAAAATAACATTCTGTCGTTCTGGGTTCTGGGGCTCCACATGGCCGGACCTTTTGACCGGTTCAACATTTTAAACTGGATCGCGCTCTTGTCGCTAACGATTCCGGAATATCCTCCTAACGCATCAATCTCACGAACGATTTGCCCTTTCGCTACGCCCCCCATGGCCGGGTTGCACGACATCTGAGCGATCGTATCCATATTCATGGTGATCAGCAAGGTCTTGGAGCCTAAATTGGCTGCCGCAGCGGCGGCTTCACAACCGGCATGACCGCCTCCTACTACAATAATATCGTATTGATTATCCATGATGTTTCACGTGGAACATTAAACCAGGAGCAAAGATAAATAAAAATCCTCCTTGGCTCTCATTTCTTCTTGTTCGACGTCCGTTTTGTCGTTGTAACCAACCAGATGAAGAATGCCATGAACCATAACACGATGCAATTCGTTTTCGAATGAGGTGTCGAATTCGGTCGCATTTTCACGCACCCGATCCACGCTGATGTAGATGTCCGAACTAACAACTTTACCGATGCAATAATTGAATGTAATGATGTCTGTATAGGTATCGTGATGGAGGTATTCCAGGTTTATTTTATGTAGGTATTCATCAGAACAAAAAATGTAATTGATGTCTCCCGGATCCATATTGGCATCGGAAATAACCTGCTTAATCCATCCTTTTAAAGAAGCGGATGATTTGAATTTGAATGAAGTGTCTTCCGTATGAAAATGTATCACAAGAGTGTTTAAATAGCTGGAATAGAGAAGATTAGCTTTATTTTGGTGCCGTTGTTCTCGAAAAGGACTTCATCAGCCAGATTGCGCATCAGAAAGATTCCCCTTCCGCGGATTTTTTCGAGGTTTTCAGGTAAGGTCGGATCGGGTACGGTATTTACGTCAAACCCGGGGCCTTCATCTTCAACGATAAATTCCATGCCTTTAGAGTCTCCGTCTACGTTTAAAACAACCTTCTTTTCAGGATTCATTTGGTTCCCGTGCGTAATGGCGTTATTAACGGCTTCTGTGATCGCGATAAGGATGTTTCCATACTCATCTTCACTAACGGCATAATGCTCGCACAAGTCGTCTACAAATGACTCTATTTGAGCTAAACTTTCCAGTTCTGAAGTGAGTTCCAATTTCTGTGAGGTTCGGTCCAGGATCATTGGCTAATGTTTTGAAAGTATTGCGTTACCTTATTTTTATAAAAAGTATTGAAATTCGGAGGAGTTGTCTTTAATAAGTCTACCTCTTTTTCTTTCTCTTTGTTGTAATCAAAATACAATTCCGGGTTACTCGCCTGCTTTGTCACACCTTCTTTCGATTCACGTTTCTCATCCCACTCCCGTTCACGCTCCGCTTTTTCAGACTCGAGTAACCTGGTTAATATCTCCTTTTGTCTGTTTATGGTCTCTTGGGTAATACGTTTATTTACAATATCGGTTTCATTTTCTTCCATCATTTTAGACATTCCGTCCAATCCCGGTGCTCCCCCCGATTGTTTCAGCTTGTTCAATTCTTCCCGGATTTTAGCTTGCTGAGCGGCCATTTTTGCCAAAGATTCACTCATGCCGCCTTTACCCATGCCCATACCGTCTTTACTTCCTTCTTTCTTACCGCCCGGCATTTTACCTTCCTCCATAGCTTTTTTCATTTGCTCCAGTTGTTTGCTGAGCTGATCCTGCATTTTCTTGATGTTTCCGAAGCCCGGTTTGGGTTTCCCATTTCCTCCGGGTTTGTCACAGCTTCCTTCTCCGGGTTTTTGTGAACGCATCTGAGCCTGCATTTGCTGTAAGGCTTCGTCAAACAACAAGGCCAGATTATTTACAGAGGTCATTACGTATTGCTGACGGGCAGAAGCCATCGGATTCTGACGTTCAGCCATGTAGAAAATGGTTTTATCCATGTTGCTGTTGATGAGGCTGATCTCTTTATTGATTGTGGATTCCAGCTGAACCACACGCTTGCTTAAGGCAAACAGGGAATCCTCGATCATTTCGGCATCATCTTTCAGTTTTTTTTGTTTTTGTGTCAGTGCCACATAATCAGGGCTTTTGTTGTCGATTTTCTTGTAATTTTCCATTAACTCCTCCTGCTCGAACGACAGGTGAACCAGGTTGTCGAGCAGTTGGCGAAGGGCGTCCATATCTTCTCCCTGATTCTGGGATTGCTGTTGCATGGCTGCCATCTGTTGCGCCATTTCACTCATTTGATCAGCAGCCTTTTTCTGCGATTCGGACGATTTTTTATTCTTGTTATTCTGCAATTGCTGAGAACTGTTTTCCATTTCTTTGGAGATCTCTTCCTGTTGGCTTTTGGTGTCTTCCATTCCGTTAGGACGCTCCAGTTCCTGATCCATTTTTTCCAGTTCGTCCAATTCTTTCTTGAGCTCATTAAACTCCTGGTTGAGCTCTTCCTGCTTCTTATTCAATTCTTCGTTACTTTCTTTTTTCTGCTCGGTATCCTCCGAAAGTTCTTTTTGTTTGTCGGCCAGTTCCTCCAGTTTGCTTTTCACTTCATCCAGTTTTTGCTCAAATTCCATCTGTTTGAACAACTCCAGCGAACGATCGAGTTCTTTTTCCAGGTCCTTGTTCGAGAGCTCCATTTTATCCAGTTCATTCTCGAACATGTTCTTATCCAGCTTGTCCATCATCTCCTGCAGTTTTTCCATCATTTCCTTCATTTCATCACTCATGAGTTCATCAAAAAGTTTTTGAAGCTGCTCCTGTTTTTTGAGGATCTCTTCCGAATATTGCTTGTATTCATTTTGTTGCTGGTTGTTCTGTTGGTTCTCTTTTTGGATCTCGTTCACCATCTTTTCAAGCTCTTTTTGCTTGTCCAGTAATTCCTGCATCTTCTGTTTTTCTTCCCAGCCGATCTCTTTTTTATCGGCCAGTTTTTTCTTCAATTCTTCCAGGTCCTTTTGAATTTGTTTGGCATCGCTGATGCTTTCACTCAGGTTCTTTTTGATCTCCGAATTGCTTTTGGAGGTTTCGGTATTGCGTTCTTTAATGGTTTTAGACCGGAAGGTTTTGATATTCGATTTGGTTGGTTTACGACCATTCACCCCATCGTTATCCCAAACCGTAAAGTAATAACTGATCTCGTCTCCGGGAAGTATATTCAGCTCTTCCAGATTCCAGAAATGAAAGAATTCGTCCATGTTAATAGCGCCGTTGAACGGAATGTTCACGGTTTTAACCTGATTTCGCTCCGGAAGAGAGTCGATCTGGGTTAGAATCTGATAATGAAAAGTGAGTCCCGAAAAGCCATAATCATCTGCGATCTCTCCTTTGAAGTAAAGGCGGTTATCAGTAGTAGAATCGCGTTTTTCCGTCACATTAATTGTTGGGTATTTGTCAGGAATAACCTGCAGGGAATATTGCACCGTGTCGCCGAATTCCACAAAACTGTTGGAAGGAATAATGGCATAGCCCTGATTTTGCTTAGCCGTTTTACTGAAATTGAATTGAGCGGCGGCGGCCTTTAATTGAAAGGCACTATCGCTATCGATGAAATATACGTAATCGGCATCTTCCGCATGAATGCTCCAGGTTAATTTCGTTCCTTCCGGTAAGACCAGGTCTCCGGTATTGTTTAAGGTTTCGTCGGATTTTTTGAGGTAAGCGGGATAGCGGATCGAAACGGTAAAATCCGTCAGGATCGGATTGGGGATCACTTTCAGCTCATGCTCCTGCGAATAAAATCCGGAGGCATAGAGTTTAAAATCCTGGTCGTTTTGCACGTTCTTAAATGTGTAGGAATAATTTCTCCGGTCGTTTTTCGAAAGCGGATATTTATTCCCGTTATATTCAACGTAAACTTTCTCCGGCAGCTGATCTCCCTGAATAGCAACCTGAAGGTTAAAATCTTTGTTTTTCAAAACTTCGAGTGAGGCATTCGATACTTCCAGCTGAAATGGTGCAACCGGTGCGATGTAGGTGTTGTGGTTCACCAGGCGATGCGTGCCTTCGGTAAAGATTTTCGGAGCTGTAATAGCGATTCCGATCATCAACAGGAGGGGAATCAATAAGAATTTGAGGTATTTCTTATTCTCACCCAGGTTGACGGCATTGCTGAAAGGCACCGGTTTTAACTCCATGGACTTCTGGTCGATGCTGGCCAGGAGCAACTGGTTGGTACCGGCAGAAGATAAATGCTCCAGCTGAAGCACATTGATGAGTTTATCTTTCACCTCCTCAAAGTGGTTGCCGATGATCTGGGCAGCCTGTTTGTGGTTGATTACCTTTCCAAAATGATAAAGTTTTAATAAAGGAATCGCTATGTAATTAACTAAAAGATAAGTGGTTATTAAAATAAACGAGTAAAACAAAATGGTCCGGCCTGTGGTGTCGAACTGTCCGAAATACTCGAGGGAGGTAAAGGTGATGTAGGAAGCCAGCAACAGGGCAGCGCAATAAATACCTCCTCGCAAAAGCATATTCTTGTAATACTTTCGAATGAAAGCATCCAGTTTTTGAATGAGTATTTGGTAATTGTTGCTCATGTTTGTTAAACGGCTTCAAGCCTTAAAACGTACGTAATCGATAGCTAAAGTTCGCCTTTTTTTACGAAATTTTCTAAAAGCTGTTATAGAGGTGCTATACGGAAAGGAATTCCATAAGTTTTCCAAACTGTTTTTGCCGCTCAAAATGATCCTCCACAAAGGTGTACCCGGCTTGTCCCATTTGTTTTCGGAGAGCAGCGTCACCAATTAATTGTGCAAGCTTTTCGGCAAATGCAGACGTGTTGTTTGGCTGGATTAAAAATCCATTGACGCCATCCTTAACAAGTTCCGGGTTACTGCTCAGGTCAAAAGCCAGCACAGGCTTCTTAACAGCCATGGCTTCTGCCAAAACAAATCCGAACCCTTCCCAAAGTGCGGTAGAAACAAAGATATCGATGTGCTGCATGAATGTTTGCATATCCTCCACAAATCCCAATAATTTAACTTGTCCGGTCAGGTTGTTTTGTTCAATAGCTGTTCTGATTTCGGGTTCCAACGGACCTTCTCCGGCAATATGCATTTCAAAAGGAATGCCTTTTTTGCTTAATTTTTTCGCAACTTCAATCAACAGCAGTTGCCCTTTTTGCTCCACCAACCGCCCGGCATTTCCAATAATAATTGGGTTATTGGGATGAGATGAGCCGGGTTCGTTTTTCAGTTCGATCGCATTGTAAAGCACCAGTTTTTTCTTGGTTGCCAGGATGTCCCGGTAATGCTTTTCCACGAGGCTTTTAGTGGCTTCCGAATTAAAGATGAAATGGGTAACGGCATCCCGGAACAGCCTTTCGGTGAGTGCTTTCGGCTTGACCTCTACAGCAATTCCACGACGATAAACAATGGTCTTAACGCCTGCTTTTTTTGCTGCTTTCGCTCCTATTTTCAGGTCCTTCGGACTATTAAAAATGACGGTTTCAATTTGGTTATCGGTAAAGAATCGAACCAAAGCATTCACTTTAATCGGGTTCAAAAAGCTGCGGTTGGAAACAGACAGATGAAACTGTTTTACCGGTAGTGGTTCCAGCTTTTCAGCCAGAGCGCTATGAGCCTGGCACACAAAAAAACAAGGGATTTGCTGTTCGACAGCTAATTGAGCAGCTTCAAAGTGCCATTTTTCGCCTCCTCCCCAAAAAGGAGTGGTATTAAAAAAACAGATATTGTTGGGATGATTCAAATCAATGGTTTCGGTTAAGGGCTCTAAGTTTACTGTATTTCAGTTTTTTAGCGTAAGCGGAATTCTTGCAAACCACATACCCGTGGTAACCGTCTAAAAACCCGAGTTTCAGGAAATAATCGCGGATAAATTTGAAAACGCTCTTGTAAAAGATCTTGAATCCATTGCTGGTCTTTCCTTTTTCAAATGCTGCTTTGGCACTGATGTCTGTAAAGTATTCGATCTGCTTCAGATGTTGATCAACCGTGTAAAAGGAGTAATGCAGAATATCGAAAGGGATGTGTTTGGTTCTTGCCTCTTTGTCCATGATTACTTTATCGTGCGGATTTACGCCACCCCACGAGCCTTTGGTGATGTTCCACAAACGCAATTTCTTGTCGGGGTACCAGCCGCAGTGTTTGATCCAGGTGCCGCAGAAGTTGGTTAACCGGTTAAAGCTGTATCCGTCTGCTTCCCAGTTCGACTTGATCTTTAAAATTTCCTGTTGCAGTTCAGGGGTTAGGGCCTCATCGGCATCGAGCGATAGGACATGGTTGAATTTGGCCTGGGTTAACGCCCAGTTCTTTTGCTCAATGTGTCCGTCGAACGGATGTTCCACAAAACGAACGCCTTTTGAAGTGCAAATGGCTTTTGTTTTATCGGTAGAAAAGGAATCTACAACAACGATATCGTCGGCAATCGGCAATACGGAACCGATACACCGGGCGATGTTTTTTTCTTCGTTAAAGGTGATGATGACAACGGACAGTTGAATTTGCATGCTGCAAAATAAAGAAAATTACGCTTTTTCGAGCGTAAAAGAGAATGTAGAACCTACATCGACCATACTTCGAACGTTAATGGTTTGGTTGTGTGCTTCGAGGATGTGTTTCACGATTGATAGTCCGAGGCCGGTTCCGCCGCTGTCGCGGGCTCTTCCCTTGTCGGTGCGGTAGAAGCGTTCGAATAGTCGGGGGAGGTGTTCTTCGGCTATTCCGATCCCGTCGTCGGAAACTTCCACCAGAATGTTATCGTGCATGTCGTAAAAACGAATTTGGGTTTCACCGTTTTCTTTCCCGTAGCGGATGGAATTTACCAGCAGGTTAACGAGTACCTGGTTGATTCGGGTTTGGTCGGCCTTTACCCAGATCGGTTTGTTGCTTTTGTCGATGATTTTGAGTTTAATGTTCTTTTCTTGAACCCGCATATCCAGCGAAGCGACTACCTCCCGGGTTAGTGCAACGATATCGAATTTAGCGATGTTCATTTTGATGGTTCCGGATTCCAGCTTGGTGATCTCGTCCAGGTCATCGATCAGGGCAATCATCCGCTCCACACTTTTATTGGCCTTGATCAGGTATTTTTCATTGATTGCAGGATCATCAAGACCACCTTCGAGTAAGGTTAACAGGTAACCCTGAATGTTGAAGATCGGTGTTTTCAGTTCGTGTGAAACATTGCCGACGAATTCCCGACGGTAGGTTTCGAGTCCTCGCAGCCGGGCGATTTCCTTTTTATTGGTCTTGTCCCAGTCTTCTACTTCCGATTGGACCTGGCTTAACACATCGGAATTAAAATCGAGGCTGATGGATTTTTCTCCTTTGGCCAGTTTTAATTTATGGATCGTTCGATAGATGAGTTTGATCTTCTTGTAAATAAATTTTTCAATGGCCAACCGGAATCCGATGTAGGAGGCAAAAAAAGAGATGGGGAAGAGGATGAGGATCAACAGGTAATCCACTTCGTGATAGAAGTAGCTGAACAGGTATTGCACTACGCTTACCACACAGGCTACGAGAAAAGAGATCCGTAAGGCTATACTATTGGGGCTTAGCTCTTTCATGCTGCCGCAAAGGTAGGGAATTACTCAATAGCTCAATTGAAGGCCGAAGAATTAGCCTTCAAATTTATAACCGACCCCCTTGATGGTTTTGATGTATTCATTGCCGAGTTTTTCGCGTAATTTCCGGATGTGAACATCGATGGTACGGTCGCCAACGATCACTTCTCCTCCCCACACGTTGTCGAGGATGGCTTCCCGGGTAAACACTTTTCCGGGTTTGGAGATCAGTAGAGCGAGCAGTTCAAATTCTTTTTTGGGTAGGGTAAATTCCTGGTTGTCTTTGTATACCAGATACTTTTCCCGGTCGATGGCAATATCAAGCGAAGTATTGCTCTCTTCGATTTCCTCAACACCGGATTTTCTTCTTAAAATCGCTTTCACGCGGCTGATGAGGAGGCGGGGTTTAATGGGTTTGGTGATGTAGTCGTCGGCACCGGCATCGAATCCGGCAACTTGAGAGTAATCTTCACCCCGGGCACTTAAAAAGGTGATTAAAGTGTGTTTTAGATCATCTATTGCCCGGATCTCATGGCAAGTTTCGATACCATCCATTTCAGGCATCATCACATCCAGAATGATCAGGTCGGGCTTAATTTTTTTGGCCAGTTGAATGGCTTCTTTTCCATTATTGGCAGTTGTAATGTCAAACCCTTCACGAGTCAGATTATAACCGATAAACTCCAAAATGTCCGGTTCATCATCAACCAATAATATTTTCTCCTTACTCATAATACCAAATCCTCTATAAATTTATGAAACGAAGTTAACTGAGCACAATTTTAAGGATGTTAATTTAATATTAATTAATTGTTTAATCGATTTAACACAAGGGAAAAGTTGAACTCATTTCAAATATCATTTTGGTCTGTCAGGTAATCTTAAGTTAACATCAACATAAACTAAGTATAAGATTGAATTTATGCTTGGGTAACAAAACAGCCCTTCCTTTGCCTCAGCATTTGAAATTAAACTGAAATAAAATTTTTAAACTAACTTAAAATGAAAACAAAGAACTTATTATTAGTTACAGCGATTACTCTTGGAGTAGGAAGTGTACTTACTTCTTGTTCAAAGAAAGAAGGATGTACAGACATTCTTGCAGACAATTACAACTCTGAAGCAGAGAAAGATGATGGGTCTTGTACCTATACGGACCCGCTTCCAACCCCAGATGATAATTATCCTTCTATTACCGTTTCCGGGGATATTACTTCCAACACAACCTGGACAAAAGATAAAATTGTGTTTCTTGACGGACGAGTTATTGTTCAATCAGGTGCCGAGTTAACCATTCAGGCGGGAACAGTTATTAAAGGTAAAGCCGGTTCCGGATCTAATGCAGCCGTATTGATCGTTGGTGTTGGAGGTAAAATTCACGCCAGTGGTACCAGCACAGAGCCTATTGTCTTTACTTCTGCAGACGACCAAATTATTCCCGGACAGATTGCCAGCCCGAACTTAACCGTAAACAACAAAGGTTTATGGGGTGGTGTGATTATCTTAGGTGATGCGCCGATTTCTCCATCTACCGGAACAACTGCCGAAATCGAAGGAATTCCAGCCGGAACAGCAGGTACTACATACGGTGGTAACGATGTTTCCGACAACTCCGGAGAATTTCAATACTGTTCCGTAAGACACGGTGGTGTAATTATCGGAGCGGGTAATGAGATCAACGGATTAACTTTAGGTGGTGTTGGTAACGGAACGACAATCGATCACGTAGAGATTTATGCTAACCTGGACGATGGTATCGAATTCTTTGGAGGATCTGTTAATGTTTCTGACGCTATTGTTGTGAAAATCGATGATGACTGTTACGACATCGACCAGTCATACGACGGAACAATCACCAACTTTATGGCGATCATTGGTCCTAACCAATCCGGGGATGCTTTCGAAATCGATGGTCCCGAAGGTTCCAGCAATGCTACAGGGTTGTTTAACATGGATGGTGGCTTGATCTTGGGCTCATCTTCAAACGCAAGTTGCGACTTTATGGTGTTCAAATCCAAAGCACAAGGAACATTACAAAATGTATACTTAACCGATTTCAACGCAGCTGCCAGAGTAAAAGTAAACGGTGCCGACGCATACGCGAACTACGATGGTACAGGAGTTTCTTCTTTAACGATTACCGGTAACACATTTAATGTGGGTGCAATCACCGGAATCTTTGATTCTGACCAGGCCGGATTCAACGAATCGTTCTTTACCGGAGCGAACTCAACTGCCACCGGAATCACTAACGGATTCAACCTGTCAGAGTTCGGTCAGTGGACATTCGCTGCTCACTCCGGACAGTACAAATAAGCAGTTAACAATTAGATAATGTTAGTTTAATGTTGTCGAATTATAAGAGTCTTAAAATTGCCGCAAATTAAAGCGGCAATTTTTTATTTAAAGGGATATGAAAAATTTAATACTTCTAAGTCTGTTGTTCTTCACCCTCCAGGCATTTTCACAAACAGGAAAAATCAGGGGAACGGTCATAGACGGCGAAACCGGCGAACCACTTTTCGGAGCTACGGCTCAAATTAAAGGAACGACTACCGGAAGTATTACCGATTTCGATGGTAAATATTCCATTGATGCTCAACCGGGAACCTATACCGTGGTGATTTCTTATGTTTCATTTGCCTCACAGGAGATCAGCGGAGTAGTAGTAAAAGCCGGAGGGGTAACGGTTGTGGATTCCAAATTGAAAACCCAGGCCATCGAAGGGGAAACGTTTACCGTTACCGCCGAAGCTGCTCGAAATACAGAGGCGGCTATTTCTACCATCAAACGGAAATCCGTAAACCTGATCGATGGAATCTCTTCCAAAAAGCTTCAAAAAACCGGAGACAATAACGCTGCACAGGCTTTAAGAAGGGTTACCGGTGTGTCTATCGAAGGTGGCAAGAATGTATATGTTCGTGGTTTGGGTGATCGCTACACCAAGACCATCCTGAATGGTATTGCCATCCCGGGCCTTGATCCGGATCGAAATGCCGTACAGGTCGACATCTTCCCAACCAACGTGGTGGATAACCTGATCGTTTACAAAACCTTTTCTCCCGACCTTCCTGGTGATTTTACCGGAGGTATGGTCGATATCGTTACCAAAGACTTTCCGGAAACCAAACTGTTCAGTGTTTCGGCATCATTCAGTTACAATCCGAGCATGCACTTTAAGAGTGATTTCCTGACCATCAACGGGTTCAGCTCCGACATGTGGGGAAATGGGGCCCATGACCGCAGAAACAGGCTGGCCGGAGTACGTGAAATTCCACGGCCGCTGGTAGATGAGTATCAGAACAATAACCTGGAAAAATTAACCAAAGGATTCGATCGGCAAATGGCTGCTATTCAAGGCAATAGTTTGCTGAATCAACGGTATTCGATCAGCTACGGAAATCAAATTGAACGGGAAAAGAACACCTACGGGTATGTATTCTCCTTCGGATACAATAAAAAATACACTTATTACGATGATTTTCAGTTCAATACTTACCAGTACAGTGATACTACATCCAAATATGATCTGGAACCTGTTGTAACCAATAATGGAGCTGTTGGAACGGAAGAAGTATTATGGAACGGATTGGCGAGTTTGTCGCTTAAAAGAGAAAAGAGCAAGTATTTTTTAACCTTTTTCCACACACAAAACGGGATTAAGACAGCAACCCGTGTGATTCAGGAAAACACCGACTTTTCTCAAAATGAGGTAACTCTGGATAAAACCAACCTGTATTACAACCAACGAAGCATCACCAATGTATTGCTGGGAAGCAAGCATCAGTTCAATAAAAAGCTGGAGCTGAATTTAGCGGTGTCTCCCTCCCTGGCGATCAACAAAGAGCCTGACATGAGGCAAACCATTTATTCGGTAAAAGACGACGGAACCTATACCTTAGCTTTCGGTGAAGGAGCTTTGGTAAACCGTATCTGGAGAAACCTGGAGGAAACCAACCTGAATGCGAAAGCCGATTTAAAATGGGAATTCAACCAGTGGTCAGGGTTAAAGAGCTCGATTAAAACGGGGATTTATTACCTGTACAAGAACCGTTCATTCGATGTCGTTGAATACAACTTCAGAAACGTCGGACAACCTGCATACAATGGAGATCCGAACCAGCTGTTTACAAACGATTACATTTTCAATGCACAAACATCTCCATCAACCCTGGAAGGGATTTATGTGATCGGTGAAACGGATTCATCCAACATCTATTCGGCTCAACAAACAGTAACGGCGGCATACATTATGAATGAGTTGCCACTGGATAGTTCGCTGAAAGTCATTTACGGGGTGAGAATGGAAAAAGCGGAAATGCTTTACACTGGCCAGAAACAAACGGTGATCGATCGAAGAGAAGACGTCTTCAACAACAGAATCGTTCTGGATGAGATGGACTTCTTACCAGCCCTGAGTGTGGTTAAAACAATGGGTAAAAAAGAGGACTTTAACATCCGGGCAAACTACAGCCGTACCCTGGCAAGACCTTCTTTCAAAGAAAAATCAGGGGCACAGATTTATGATGCGATTACCCAAATTACTTTTATCGGTAACCTCGACCTGGTTGAAACACACATCAACAACTACGATTTAAGGTTTGAAAAATACCTCGAAAAGGCTGATATCGTATCATTGAGCGGTTTTTATAAAGACTTTACCAATCCGATCGAGGTGGTTTCTTACAATGCGACCAGCGCCGACAACGTAATTCCGAGAAACGTAGACAAAGCAACGGTTCTTGGTGTGGAGTTCGAATTTAAAAAAGGATTGGCCTTTATCACCGAGAAGATCAAAAATGTAGCGTTAGGAACCAACGTAACGTTTGCCAAGTCGCAAGTTGAAATGAGCGACATTGAATACCAGGCTCGATTAGCAGAGGCAAGAGACGGGGAAACTGTTGAAAAAACCAGGCAGTTCCAGGGTCAGGCACCTTTCCTGATCAACTCCTACATGAGCTATGAGAATCAGGATCAGGCTATCGATTTTAACCTGAGCTACAACGTACAGGGAAAGAGCCTGGCCATTGTCGGTATCGGAAGGATTCCGGATGTGTATAACAAACCATTCCACAGTGTTTCCATGAAACTTTCGAAAGGCTTTGGCGGGGGAGAAGATGCTTTCGTGAAGAAACACAAAGTGAGTTTGAGTGTAAACAACTTACTGAATCAAAAAAGGCAGCGTGTATACCGGTCTTATCAGACAGATGAGCAGGTATTCTCATCATTCACCGAGGGTAGATTCTTTGGATTAGGGTATTCGTATACGTTCTAAATCACTTCGCAAAAAGCTTCGAACGATCCTGAAATGCTTTGAATTCCAAGGCATTCCCGGAGGGATCCAGAAAAAACATGGTGGCTTGTTCGCCTACTTCGCCCTTAAAGCGAATATAAGGTTCAATAATGAAGGCGATCTGATGCTGTTTGAGTTTCTCAGCTAAGGCTTCCCAGCTTTCCATATCGAGCACCACCCCAAAATGCGGCACCGGAACATCGTGTCCATCTACAGGATTACTCGCTTGTTTGGCTACAGGAGCTTCGTGGATCACCACCTGATGCCCGTAGAAGTTAAAATCGACCCATTTCTCGTCACTTCTCCCTTCTTCGAAACCCAATACATCCCGATAGAACTTTCGGCACGTTTTCAGGTCATTCACAGGTATGGCTAAGTGGAAAGGGTGCAATGTTATAAGGAATTAATATAGGCCATGCACAGGTCAATGGTCGCTTCAATGCCTTTTTTGTGGGTACGTTCCGTACCGTGTGAGGCGGCAACACCCATGCCGATCAAACCAACTCTAAAATCGTTTCCGGCACGTAAAGCCGCGGAACCATCCGATCCATAGAAAGGGTAAACATCCACTTTGTAAGGGATATTATTTTGTTCGGCCAGATCAACCAGTTTTTTCCGGAATTCATAATCGTAAGGCCCGCTGCTGTCTTTCGCGCAGATGGAGCAGCTTACTTCGTTGCCCTGGCAATCATCTCCCAGCACACCCATATCGATCACTAATAATTCTTCGATGCTATCGGCATAACCTACAGTACCTCCGTGGCCGACTTCTTCGTAATTGGAGAAGAACAGCTCAACAGGCACTTCTTTATTGGCTTCTTTGAGCCTGCGAGCCAGCTCGAACTGTACGTAACAACCGGCTTTATTATCCAGAAAACGTGATTTGATGTAACCACTTTCCAGTTCCTGATACTTCACATCCACACAGATGATATCGCCGACATGGATGCCTAGTTTTTCGACATCTTCAGCCGTATACACTTCTTCGTCAATGCGGATGTGCATGTTTTTGGTTGTCCGGGGCGTTTTTTCTTTTTCGTTATTGGCATGAACCGAAGGGTTATCCAATAATATGGTTCCGGTATAGGTCTTGCCGGAATGGGTAACTACTTTTACATATTCACCTTCGGCACCGGTTAAAGACAGTCCGCCGAGGAGGGAGAATGCCAGCGTGCCGTTTGATTTTATTTTCGAAACAATGGCGCCAAGGGTATCGACATGGCCGGCAATGGCCAGTTTCGGATTGGGTCCAAGGGCACATTTTACAGCGCCTTTTTTGGTGTATTCGGGTTGGTAGCCATAGCTGCTCAACAGGTCATAAATGTATTTACAGGCATTGGTCGTATAGCCTGTCGGGGAATCAATGGCAATAAGCTCTTTAAGCGTTTTGTAGTTGTTCATGGTTTACCAGGTTCTTTTCTACTAAATATTCCGCGATCTGAACAGCGTTGGTTGCCGCACCCTTTCTCAGGTTGTCGGTAACGATCCACATGTTCAGGGTATTCGGCTGGGATTCGTCACGCCGGATTCGTCCGACAAAAACATCGTCTTTATTGGCAGCGTATAACGGCATCGGATAGGTATTGGTATCGGTGTTATCCTGCAACACAATTCCATCGGTTTCTTGTAACAACTTACGTACATCAGATAGTTCAAAGTCGTTCTCAAATTCAATGTTTACCGATTCCGAATGGCCTCCGACAACAGGAACACGAACGGCGGTAGCGGTAATTCTTAAGCTATCGTCGCGCATGATCTTTTTAGGTTCTTTAACCAATTTCATTTCTTCTTTGGTGTAACCGTTATCTTCAAAAACATCGCAGTGAGGCAAGCAGTTCTTGTCAATCGGATAAGGATAAGCCATTTCGCCGGTAATGCCTTTTCGTTCGTTTTCCATTTGTTCCATGGCTTTTACACCGGTTCCTGTAATGGACTGATAGGTGGAAACGATTACGCGTTTGATCCTGTATTTTTGGTGTAACGGATTCATGACCAACACCATCTGAATCGTCGAGCAGTTTGGATTGGCAATGATCTTATCGGATGGAGTTAATACATCGGCATTGATCTCCGGAACAACCAATTTATGGTTCGGATTCATTCTCCAGGCCGAAGAATTATCGATCACTGTCGTTCCTGCTTCCGCAAACTTTGGCGCCCACTCCAGTGACGTGTCGCCACCAGCAGAAAAAATGGCAATATCCGGTTTGGCATTCACAGCATCCTGTAAGCCGACCACTACATATTCCTGCCCTTTAAAAGTAACTTTATTACCAACAGATTTCTCAGAAGCCACCGGAATAAGCTCCGTAACCGGGAAATTCCGTTCTTCCAAAACCTGTAACATGACGTTGCCAACCATGCCGGTGGCACCAACTACTGCTATTTTCATGTATTTAAAATTTATCGGCCAAAAATAGAATAAAAATTGCGGGTTTTCTAAACTACCGGTAAGAATCAATAAGCAGGTTAAGTTATTTTAACTAAATCAGATGCCCTTGTGATAAAAAGAAACATTTTGGCTACTTTTATTGCATGCTTAAGCCACTGATACCATTGCTTACCTTGTTGTGCTCCTTTCAATTGGCACAGGCACAATTTACCGATGATTTTACCGACGGCGACTTCACGAATAATCCGGCATGGAGTGGCGACAATGGGCTGTTCACCGTTACGGGAGGCGAACTGAACTCACAAAGTCCCGGCGCAGCGACTTACTACCTGAGTACGGCTTCTACAACGGCCTTAAATGCGCAGTGGGATTTTTATTTTAATCTGAAATTCAGTACTTCCGGCGCAAATTATGTCGATGTGTACCTGATGTCTGATGTGGCGAATGTGACCACACCCAACAATGGCTATTTTGTTCGGATCGGAGGAACCACCGATGAAGTTTCGCTATACAAGGTTGTCGCCGGAACGCCAACGATCCTGATAGACGGCCCCGACGGCAGCGTAAACAGCAGTACTAACAACCCTTTTGATGTGCGGGTTACCCGTGATGCTGCGAACAACTGGACACTTTATTACGATGATGGCGCTGTGAGCGGACTCACCAACTACGGAACGGTGAATGATAATTCGGTAACAACATCCGGTTTCTTTGGAATTGCCATTACACAATCGTCGGCAGCAAGTCCGGTAAACAACCACTTCTTCGACAATTTCAGCGTAGGGCCTATTGTGGGCGATACTTCCGCTCCCCAGGTTGATTCGGTGGTTGTGCTCAATGCCAACAATCTCGATGTTTATTTTAATGAACCGGTTGATCTGACTACCAGCCAGACACTGACAAATTACTCGGTAGACGGAGGTATCGGAAATCCCACTACTGCCAATCGGGATGCACTGGATTCTTCCATCGTTCATTTAGCATTTGCATCATCATTCTCGAACGGGCAACCCTATAACCTGACCATCAACAATGTGGAAGATACAGCATCCAATCCCATCAACACGATCGTAGAGCCGTTTACTTATTTGGTGATCATTCCCCCTGTTTTCGGTGACGTTATGATCAATGAGATTTTTGCGGATCCCACACCACAGATCGGATTACCCAACGTGGAGTATGTCGAATTGTACAATAACTCTAACAACGCCTTTGTGTTGAATAACTGGCAATTCGTGAACAGCACCACGGCCAAATCGCTGCCCAATAAAGTGTTAGCGCCGAATAGTTATGTTATTCTTTGCAATTTAAACGATACGGCCTTGTTCAGTTCTTACGGTGATGTGATCGGCATCAGTTCCTTTGTAGCACTGACCAATGGCGGTGACAGCCTGACGCTCCTCGACAACAACAGCAACATAATCGATATCGTAGTTTATAGTGATTCCTGGTATCAGGATGCCGTAAAAGACGACGGCGGTTGGTCGCTCGAACTGATCAACCCCAAACATCCTTGCACCAGTGCCAACAACTGGATTGCTTCGACTCATCCCGACGGAGGAACTCCCGGAACCCAAAATTCCGTTTTCGACACCTTGCCGGATACCCAGGCTCCCAACCTGACGGCCATCAACACCCTTTCAACCACACAAATCCAGGTAATTTTCAATGAAAAAATGGATAGTGCCAGTCTCGCTTCGGCAGTCTATTCCATCAGTAACGGCATTGCTGTAACCGGAATAACCGTTCATACGAACCTTTCGGAAATAACGCTGGACCTCAATCCGGCCTTGACAACCTCTATCCTCTATACCCTCAACATAACCGGTGCCGGCGATTGTGCCGGAAATGCGTTGGGAAACAATACCGGCCAATTTGCGTTGCCCGAACAAGGCTTGCCCGGCGATCTGGTGATCAACGAGATTCTATTCAATCCGTTTACCGGCGGATCGGATTTTGTGGAGATCTACAACAACTCGGGTAAATACATCAGCCTCGAAAACTGGAGCCTGGCCAACCTCGAAAACGATAGCATCGACAATTACAAGACCATTAGCACCATTCCTAAACTGGTTCTGCCGGGCGAGTTTGTGTTGCTTACAAAAGACCCTCAAAACATTGAGCAAGAGTATATTAATGCTGCTTTGGCGGCCTTCTTGAAAATGGAAACCTTACCCACTTACAACAACGATGAAGGTGATGTTTACCTCATCAGCAACCTGAATGCCGTGATCGATGAGGTGCATTACAACGAAGACATGCATTTTGCCTTGCTGAACAGCGTAGACGGTGTTTCTCTGGAACGGATCGACTACAACCGTCCGAGTAACGATGTTACCAACTGGCATTCAGCAGCGGAAGATGTCGGGTTTGCTACGCCGGGCTATGAGAATTCCCAATACATGAATACCAATACCGATGGAGGCGATATTGTGATTGATCCGGAGTCTTTCTCTCCGGATAATGATGGGGTGGATGATGTCGTGAACATTTCCTACAATTTTCCGGAACCGGGTTATGTGGCCAACATTGTGATCTATGATGCCAAAGGAAGATTGGTTAGAAACCTGGTTAAGAATGAGTTATTGGGAACTTCAGGAACCTTTAGTTGGGACGGAACGGCTGACGATAACGAAAAAGGCCGGATCGGGATTTACATCATCTTTGTGGAAGCCTTCGACCTGCAAGGCAATACCAAACACTTCAAAAAGACCTGTGTATTAGCCGGAAGGTTGGATTAATTTTTTACAACATTTCCAACCAATTCATGAATTGGTTAGTCTTAATAGATACTATCAAGAACTGGGACAACAATAGCATAATAAAAGGGTGTATTAAATTTAACCCTGAAGCACGAAGAATATTGTATGAAAAATATTCCTCGCAGATGTTTAGTATCTGTTTGCGCTATGCTAATAATAACAGTGATGTGGAAGACATATTTCAGGAAGGATTTTTCAAGATTTACCAGAATATCGGGCAAGTGAAAAATCCGGAAGCATTGAGTGGCTGGATTCGAAAAATATTTGTGAATGTAGCGTTGGAATATAATCGGAAAGGGCACTCGTTGCGTGTAGTTATTGACAATGATGCGATAGAAACCTCGAATGAAACCACCATTAATTCTGCAATTGATAACCTTTCCCTGGAAGAATTGACTACCCTAATTCAGTCACTTCCTACAGGGTGTAAAACAGTTTTCAACATGTATGCGGTTGATGGATATTCACACCAAGAAATAGCGGAAGCCCTCGGTATTTCAATTGGAACATCAAAATCCCAATTGTTTGTGGCCAGGCAGATTTTACAGAAGAAAATAATTATTCATAATCAACCCGTAAATAAAAAGACAGGTAACTAAGGTGAGCGAAGAGCATAAGAACATAGAATTTGATCACAAAATAAGAGAACAGCTTCAGGGATATCACCCCGAAGTGCCTGAGCATCTTTGGCAGCCGATAGAAAATCGGGCAGCCCTGCTGGAAACAGAGCATTTAAGAAAAAAAGTGGGCTTTTACAGGTGGGCTAGTGCGATATTGATTCTGATCATTGCCGGTGTAATCACGGTTTATGAATGGCCGGATTCAGGTTTAACAGCCTCTAATCAGCACCATGAAACCCCGGTTGTAGAGGAACAACCAACGAGGAATAATGATGTAAAAATCCAGGATGTTGAGGAAAAAGAACCGATGCCCAATTCGGAAGAAGAGCACTTCGAATCCGGTGAGGACAACCCTAAAAACGAGGAGACAGAACTCAAAGCATCGATTCCGGCCATAGTGAAATACAAAAAACCGGTACAACAACCGGATGATGTGCCACAACCTTCAGACCATGAAACATGGAATGGGATTTCGGCCGTAACAGAAAAAACAACGGAGCCGGTTCCTGAAGAGGAACCTTTATTGGGGTATAACGAAAACATGCCGACAAATAATCCCACACCAGAAGTTTCTTCCGATAACCGCATTCTTACAGCAGAGAATTTCGAAAAAGAAAAGGAAGGCACCAGGATTGAAGATGCTCAACCGGTAATAACGGAGCAAATAGAAAATGACTTACCGGCAGAAAGTGAAATCATCGGGAAGCCGGCAGAGCAATTAGTCGACCAAAAAGAAGGTCCGGAAGAACCGCTTACCCTGGAAGAAGAACAAGTAACAGCTCCAACTGAAGAAGAGATTGTGGAAGATATGGATACCATTCCACCGGATGTTGAGGAAACATCGGTTGTTCCTGTTGCTCAAAAACATACCGGGAAACTGGCAGCAGCATTACTAATCTACCCGGTGTTGTTACAGACCAAAATAAATGAAGGGCCGGATTTTGCAAACACAGCGCTGTACGAGCATTCGGCAAAGAAATCCTTGCAATGGAGTCCTTCGGTTATGCTATCGTATAAATTCTCCAAAGCACTATCAATCCATATAGGTGTAAGTCAGAGCTCCATAGAACAAGAATATGAAATGTTAAACGTAAGGCCTGCAGACCTTCCCATTTCCATTGATGCCGACAACAAAACACTCGAGGTGTACAGCATGCTGGGAACAACTAAAAAGGAAAGCATAAACACCATTGATTTTGCCGGCGATGATGAGGATGATGAAGACCTTGATGATGAGGATGATTTCGCCAACCTGAATTACAAAGAAAGCTACGCCTTTAGCTATATCCATGTGCCCATTACTGTCGGCTATGAATTTGGCCAGGGAAAACTGAAAGCCATCGGATTGATTGGGACCAACATGACGTTTGTGAGAAAATCACACTCGATCATTGAGCTGTCAAACGCTTCAAAATCCACCGATATCGCAACCATAGAGGATTATCATCAAACTAAATCCACCATGGTGGGGCTTACAATGGGTATAGGACTCAAATACTCCATTAGTAATGCTTTTTCTGCTGTATTTGTTCCTCAGTACAATTATTCCATTTCCAATATGGTAACGACGGGAAGCTCTTCCATAAAGCCTCATTCGTTGGCATTTCCTTTCGGGGTGCAATATAATTTTTAATCTCATTCCAACCTTTTTGAAATCGGTTCATCTTACTAGTATAAGCCTGAACAACTTTAGTGGTAAATAACAGATTTGTCCCAACAATGTTAAGATAGGTTTACCACTAGGTTGTTTAGGAATTATTAATTTAAAAAGGATGAATATGAAAAAGATTGTGTTATTGATTATCATTTCGACCGGTGTCTTTATGACTTCATGCAGTAAAAAGAGCTGTAAAGAATGTTCCGGTTGCAAAACTTTGCAAAGTGCTACTTTATGTGAAGACGATTTCGAAAAAGCCAGCGATTATAACGATCAGGTGGATAATTATGTTTCTGACGGTTGTACCTGTTCCGAAAAATAGGTAGTAGTTTCTAATTTACTCTAAAATCCCTGAATTTTCGGGGATTTTTTATTTTAAGAGGATTCACAAGCAAATAAAACCCGTCGGAATATTCACGCTGACTTATGTAGAAGAGTTGTGAAAACAAATTGTAACTTTGGCAATGATTTTGATTTTACAGCTTCGCATGAAGAACACCGTAATCATATTGTTAGCCTTGTGCTTCAGCTCCAGCCTGATGGGGCAACTGGTGTTCAACACCTCCCACCACGATTTGGGGATCGTAAATAAAGAAGACAAGAAATACTTCGATTTTACCCTGACCAATGCCGGACAAGAGAAGGCCATGGTACTCAAGGTGGAAGAACCCTACGGGATCGATGTCAAATTCTCCAAAAAAGAAATTTTACCGGATAGTACCATCATCGTTCGGATTAAATACACCCCGAAACGAAAAGGGAAATTCAAAAAAGACATCCCGGTGTGGGTAAGCGTGAACAATGAGCCGATCACCTTTACCATTGAAGGAGAAGCAGAAACCTTCGATGTGAACGAATCCCTCAATTGTCCCGATTTCACCCCGGTAAAAAACAACGATGAAAAAAGAACCGCCGTGAACATGACGGTGATCGATAAAGCGACCAAAAAGCCGATCAAGAATGCCAGCATTGAGATCATCTGGGATGGGCTGGTCTACAAAACACTCACTACTTCCAAAAAGGGAGAAGTGGTTCAAAACCTGAAGTACGACAGTTATTATTTCGTGGTCAATGCCGAAGGATATGCCACGGTTGAGACCGATATGGAGATCAACGGAGAAAACGTGAACATCAATTTTGAAATGGGTGAGGGTGCTCCTGAACCGATCATAGCCGATGTAGATACTGTGGTTGAGGTTGAAGAACCGGTTGTCATTGAAAAAGAAGATACGGTATCTACCAAAGAACTTCCGGTGAATTTGTTTGCGCCGAACAACGTCGTGTTCTGTATCGATGTATCTGTTTCCATGAAGCAAAAAGGACGGCTCGACCTGCTTAAAGCATCCATGATCGAATTGTTAAACGGATTGCGTCCGATCGATAAACTGGCTATCGTTACATATTCTTCTTCAACGGAAATAGTGATGGAGTCGCAATACGTTCGCAACAAAGCCGAAATTCAGCAATTGATCCAGGATCTGACCGCAGGAGGTTACACAGCAGGCGCTAAAGGGATTAAAAAAGCCTACCAGGTTGCCCGCGAGAACTTCATCGAAGGCGGAAATAACCAGGTGATCATTTCTACCGATGGTGCTTTTAACCTGGATAAAGGAGACAAAGGCATCCTGGACAACGTGGAAGCGAACTACAAAAAAGGAGTGACCATCTCCGTGGTAGGGGTGAAGAACGAAAAATGGACTGTTGATTCCATGAAGGAAATAGCCAAAACAGGAGGAGGCAATTACCTGCACATCGAGTCTTACGCCCAGGCGAAACCACTCCTGATGAACGAAATCAAAACCAACTCACGTAAGAAATAAGGCTTGGAAAAGAAGAAAGTGGCCATACTCGGTTCAACAGGTTCCATCGGTACACAAGCCCTGGAAGTGATCGAAGAACATGCCGATAAGTTTCAGGTAGAAGTCCTTACGGCGAACAGGAATGCGGATCTTTTAATCGAGCAGGCGCTTAAATTCAAGCCGAACGCCGTAGTTATTGTTGATGAAAGCCGTTTTCAGGAAGTGTCGGAGAAGTTGTGGGAACATGACATCAAAACATTCGCAGGAGAAGATGCCGTTGCCCAGGTAGCGGCCATGCAGGAAACGGATATTGTCCTTACCGCTCTGGTAGGTTACGCCGGATTACTCCCTACGATTAAAGCGATTGAAGCCGGAAAAGATATTGCTCTGGCCAACAAAGAAACGCTGGTTGTTGCCGGTGAGCTTATTACTAAATTGGCTGCTCAATACGGTGTGAACATCTATCCGGTTGATTCGGAGCATGGAGCCATTTTTCAATGCCTGGCCGGAGAATTTAATAACAAGATCGAGAAGATTTACCTCACGGCTTCAGGAGGTCCTTTCCGGGGAAAGAAACGCGAAGAGTTGCGCCACGTTAAGAAAGAGCAAGCCCTTAAACATCCGAACTGGGACATGGGTGCCAAAATCACGATCGATTCGGCAACCCTGATGAACAAAGGGCTGGAGGTGATCGAAGCGAAATGGCTTTTTAACCTGAAACCCGAACAGATCGATGTCATCGTTCACCCCCAATCCATCATCCATTCCATCGTTCAGTTTGAAGATGGAAGCATGAAGGCCCAAATGGGTCTGCCCGACATGAAACACCCGATCCAATATGCCCTGTCGTATCCTTTCCGGTACTCTTCCAAATCCGAACGATTCAATTTCCTGGATTATCCCCAACTAACCTTTGAACAACCGGATAAGGAAACGTTTAAAAATCTGGCACTGGCCTATGAGGCACTGGAAAAAGGAGGGAATATGGCTTGTGTGCTGAACGCAGCCAATGAAGTGGCTGTTGAGGCCTTCCTGAACGACCGGATCGGATTCCTGGATATCGCTGAGATCAACCAGGCCTGTATGGAACAAATCCCTTTCATAGCAACACCCCGATACGAGGATTACGTACAGACAAATTCAGAAACCCGCCGATTAGCCAACAGCCTTATTCAAAAATAAGTAACTTCGCTTTCCAAATAAAAAAGATAAATGGACTATTTAATTCAGGGAGGACAACTTTTACTTAGTATTTCGATATTGGTCGTTCTACACGAATTAGGACATTTTTTAGCTGCGAAATACTTCAAAACCAAAGTGGAGAGCTTTTACCTGTTCTTCAATCCCTGGTTTTCCATCTGGAAGAAAAAAATCGGAGAAACGACTTATGGTATTGGCTGGTTGCCACTAGGAGGCTATGTGAAGATCGCCGGTATGATCGACGAAAGTATGGACAAAGAGCAAATGGCTCAACCTCCGCAACCCTGGGAATTCCGTTCCAAACCGACCTGGCAGCGACTCATCATCATGCTGGGCGGGATTATTGTGAATGTGATCCTGGGCTTCCTGATCTATAGTTTAGTGTTATTTGCTTACGGTGAAAAGTACTTACCGGCCAGTGAATTGACAAATGGTGTTTGGGTAACTAATGATGCTCTTGGATCAGCCATCGGTATTCAAAGTGGGGATCAAATTGTGAAGATCAATGGGACTGCACCGACTACGTTTACAGCCATGCAGGAAGAGATCTTCTATGCACAAACACTTACGGTTAACCGGGATGGAAAAGAAATCACGCTGAAGGTTCCGGAAAACCTGATCGAAACTCTGGTTGAAAATGAGAGGTCTCCACTGTTTATGCCCCGAATTCCATTTACCGTTGGCGGGATAGGGAAAGGATATGCCGCTGAAAAAGCAGGATTTGAAGAGCAGGATATGATCGTTGGGGTGAACGACATTCCGGTAAACTATTACGATGAATTTAAAGGGGTTGTGTCGCAATTTACCGGTCAGAAAATTACGGTAAAAGTAAAGCGTGAAGGAGCCATCGTAGATGTGCCTATCGTTGTTCCCGATTCGAACATTCTTGGGTTGAGGCCTTATGGCTATTCGATTTCCGATCTTGAAAAAACGGGATTGTATCACCTGGAAACCAAAGAATATTCCTTTTTTGAAGCTTTCCCGGGAGGATTTAATAAAGCTCGCGAGAAACTGGTTAACTACTACAAGCAATTTAAGATCATGTTGAACCCAAGTACCGGAGCTTATAAAGGTATGGGCGGATTTGTATCCATCAGCAAGCTCTTCGGAACCGAATGGATCTGGCAGAATTTCTGGGAAAAAACAGCCTGGATTTCTTTAGTATTAGCCTTCATGAACTTACTGCCTATTCCGGCTCTGGATGGTGGCCACGTGATGTTCCTGCTCTACGAAATGATCACCCGCAGAAAGCCGAACGAAAAGGCGATGGAATACGCCCAGTTTGCCGGGATGATCCTCTTATTGGCTTTCATGCTCTATGCCAACACCGATTTCTTGCGGTTGTGATTTCCATTACCGCAGTTGATTTTGTCACCTCGGGTTTCATGCCTCGCAGAAGTATCGAGAAGTAAAACAAAATCTTAGTATGTCTTCAATTAAGGCATAAGATTTGTTTTCTACACATCAGTAATTAACGCAACCCTGTTTAAAAACGGCGGATGACAGCATTTTAACAAGCCGTTATTGCCGTAGTTTTACTTTTGAGTTGAACTAACCTTTGAGTGATGAAAAAAATACTGGTAAGCCTGATCACACTGTTTTCTCTGGCTTCGGCACATGCCCAGAATACGACAACCGGAACGACCGATGATGCCGGAAACGGTTACAAATCGGCTGTTCTGATCATTCCGTTTGAATCGAAAATGTATTTTTCCGATATCGACAGAGATCTGTCGCAAAAAACGGAAATGAACTTCCATGAGATCAAAGCTAAATTCAAAGCGGCTTTGGATCAAAACATATACATCGCATTGAAGCAATATTATTCGCCACAGTCATTTTACATGATGGAGCAGGATGAAGCGCTGAAGGAACTAAGCTACATCTATAACTCCATTGGGTTTAAGTATGAGGTCGTTCCAGAGGAAGAAGTGGTTGAAAAAGAAACTACCGGAAAGAAGCTGCTAGGAAAATTTAAGAAAAAGGAGAAAGAAGAAGAGTACATCGATGCAGGGGTTAACAACGGGCAGATCGTTTCTCAGGTCGACAACCGCGAAAAATACATGAAAACCCAGATCACCAACGAAAATCTGCTACCGAACCTCGATCAGAAATACAAAGCTTCATACTACCTGTTTATTAATCAATTAGACATCAAGCGGTCGGCCGACATGGCTTACCTGGCAACGGATGAAGCTTACAAACGGGAGATCAAGGTACATTACACCATCATCGATTCCAAAGGAGAAATAGCTAGCACCGGAGCGATCAAGTCGCGGTTCTCATCGACTCAAAACGATATTGATAAGATCATTAAGGAGCATTTTCCACTCATTGCGGAACGCATGGTAAACAACCTGTTGGGTCCTGATCAAGCCCATGTGGAATAATGGTCGTTGCAAAAACACCAGGCATCATTAAAGCGTTGTACTCTCAATTAACCTGGGAGCTTCTTAATCAGGAAAATAAAATCTACCTGACTTTCGACGATGGGCCCACTCCTGATGTTACGCCCTGGGTATTGGATTTATTACGAAAGCATCACATCAAGGCAACATTCTTTTGTCTGGGTAAAAATGTGGAAGCTCACCCGGAAATTTATCAGCAAATCCTGGAAGAAGGGCACACTGTCGGGAATCATACGTATGACCATCCAAGTGGCTGGAAAACGGAAAAAGAACAGTACCTGCAGAACATCAGCCGGGCAGCTGTGCTTATTGAGTCCGGGCTATTCAGACCACCTTACGGCAGGATCACAAAAGCTCAGGCCAAACAGTTAAAAGAACAGTATCACATCATCATGTGGAACGTACTTAGCGGGGATTACGATCCGAAGGTTACAGCCGGGAAATGCCTCGAAAATGTGATAAAAAATACCGAATCGGGGTCAATTATTGTCTTTCACGATAGCGTGAAAGCCTCGGCAAAATTGAAAACCGTATTGCCTGAAGCTATTGACATATTGATGAAAAAGGGATTTATCTTCGATCAGATTCCGGCGGGTCATTGATCTTGCATCCATTTAGGCCGCAGCCTGGCAATGGTGTGAAACACTTCACAACTTTCAATATGGGCACCTTTCAGGTAACCGGTACTCATCAGAAACTCATTCGTAATCTCACCCCCGGTGAATTTAAAGGTCTTTTTAAATAGCTTCACCCATTCGTCTTTGGTTTTGGGGTGATGATGATCCAGCCATTGCTTGAATGATCCGAACTCCTTTTGAAGCGCTTGGATTTGTTGTGCATTGTGAATGGCGGCATTCACTTTGAGTTTATTTCTGATGATTCCGGGATCACTGAGCAGCCTGTTGATGTCCTTTTCACCATAGTTTGCAACGGTATCAACATCAAAACCATCGTAGGCCTTGTTGAAGTTAGCCTGCTTATTCAGGATGGTGGTCCAGGACAAACCGGCCTGATTGATTTCCAGAACAAGCCGTTCGAACAATTCGTTATCCGAATCAATGGGAAAGCCGTATTGCTTGTCATGATAATGCCGGTGTACATGATCCGAATCAAGCGTGTCAACAAAGCGGCAGTAAGAATTGGGTTGGTCCATACAGGGATTCAATTTACTTGTAAAGCTACTCCCTTTCTATGAATTAATCTACCAAAATCAGCTTAAACGATGCCCGCATCTTTCCGGATTCTACGGCTAAAAAATAGAGGCCTTTGGAAAGTGATGAAAGATCGAGGGTATTGTCGCCCGGTTCAATGTTTCTGCTTATTAGGATGTTACCCGTTACATCAATCAACTGAACGTGAGCAGTTGTTTGTAAACCCGTTAGTTGAACCTGCCCCCGGCTGGGGTTTGGTGCAACGGAAACAGTTGGATTATCTGCGAATGATTGTTTTTGGCCTGTTGGTGTTCCGAAATAATTGCAAAACGTGTGATTTAGGGTGTCCGCCAATGGGGTGGATGCAATCACGCCTGATCCGGGTGCCGTTTCGAGATAGTCTCCGGTAATTTCCCAGATGATGGCTCCCCTTAAGCCATAATCGACAACGTATTCTGCTTTTTTGGCAACCGAAACGGGATCGTCGTACGAAACAAAAGTATTCAATGAACCCTTCCCGAGTAAATAAGGCACGGCAGCTAGAGGATCCCAGTACCGGTCGAATAAATTCATGTTGGCAATCACATTATAATACAGCGGAGTCCCTTGGTCGGCTTGAAAAGTGATCATGTCGGCATTTCCGGTTCCGGGAACATGAAGACCGGGAGTTCCGGTAGTCGTGTGAGAACGACCGTAAAAAGGAACGCCTACGGTGATCTGGTTCGGAGCAACACCGTAGGTATTGATCAGGCGGGTTGCCGATTTATGAATGTTAAACTCGGGGTTTCCTTGTGCGGGAGCGAATAAAGGACTGTTGTGGTTGGTAATCGGATCAAAAGCACCGAAGAAATCATACGACATGAGGTTGATGATATCCACCACCTGAACGATGTTGTTCCACTCCACATCATCCATTTTATCAGGAGCCGCACCTACCGCTATTGTTAACAACATGGTTTTATTGATTGAGGCGCCGTAATTATCGATCGCTGTACGAATTTCCTGAAGCAGTAAGGTAAAATTGGCTTTATCCTGAGGCGTTCCACCATGTTCGGCAAACCCCGGATATTCCCAATCGAGGTCAATCCCGTCGAACTGATAGGCGCTGATCAGGTTTACACAAGCTTGCGCGAATGCGCCCCGTTTTGTCGGGTCTGCGGCAATGGAAGGAAAATTATTCGACAAGGTCCAGCCACCGATGGATGGCAACAGCTTCACACCGTTTTGATGCGCGTGATAAACAATGGTGGTGGTAAAATCCCGGGTGTTGGTAGACCAGTTCATTTCTCCGAGCAACAAGTTCTCATCAGCCCAGGTATCGGTATTATTGATGGTTCCATCGGGCTGCGGACTAAAAAAAGCATAGTTCAGTATCGTGTATTTCGAGTAATCGATGCTCGCCGGATTGACCAGTTTGGCGCGGTCGTACCATTGCCAGTTCGGATAATAACCAACCACTTCCTTACAAGGCTGTGCAGCTATAGAAGTTAACGTTCCCCAATACATGGAGAGCAAGAGGATGGTTTGCAGGATCGGGATGCGTGAAGTTTTCATCGTTATTTCAGTTTTTGCTGCAAAAATCCCGATGAACGGACAATCAACCAAAAAACACCCTGATAAATGGATCAATTTATCAGACAAATAAAACGTGTAACATTCAGATTAAGAAGATGTTCGGAATCGGGAGGGCGTACTTCCTGTTAACCGTTTAAAAGCCGTATTGAAAGATGATAAATTATGATATCCGACGGTTTGAGCGATGCCTTCGATGCTGTAATTGGAGAATTCTTTGGAAGACAATAGAACACAAGCCTCATCAATCCGGTGCTGATGGATCAATTCATTGAATGGAAGTTTAAAATAGCTGTTAATCGTTTTGGAGAGGTAGGTCCGGTTACTTCCCAGTTTTTTCGCCATTCTTTCGAGCGACAATTTCGGATCCAGATATACTTTATCTTCTTTTAACGCTTTCATCACTTTATTGATCAGTTCCCGATCGATGTCTTCGGATGCCTGATTCAGATTTCGATTATCCTGCTTCGCCCGGGCCAGTTTCGATTGCACCAGGGCTTTGTTTTTTGCAGCTATTTTCAGGTAGGAATACAGCATCAGCAGCAAAATCAACAAAATTAAAGCACTGGTGATGAAGAGGAACCGGGCTTTCCGCTTTTGGTTTTCCAGTTTTTCTTGCATCAACTCCTGCTCGGACCGATGTGATTGTTCCTGATGTTCGAGCTCAAGCTCACCTATTTTTTGTTCCAGGTTTGCAGCATGCTGGATGGCCAGCAGGCTATCGTATTTAAAATAATAATTCAGAGCTCGCTCAAAATGTTGCTTGCTTTGATAGGTCAGAGCTAAATGAAGCAGGGCTTTTTTCATGGCCCAGGGCAGGTTATATTCTTCGGAGAGGTGAAGGGCCTCACTCAGGTAGAAGGTTGCGGAATCGGATTCAAGATTCTTCTCGAAAGCGATCCCCAGGTTCAACAGGGCATTTACAAGTTTATAACTGTTTTGTTCCTGTCGAAAGACCGTCACCAGGTGGCGGTAGTAAAATTTAGCAGAGTCGAGCTGCCCGCTTCTCAAATAAGCTTGAGCAATATTGCTTTTTAACGTTTCGCTGAAAGTAATAACGCCTTTCTGTTCCAGTTTTTGAGCCTCATGATAAAAGTAAAGGGCAGAGTCTGATTTGTTCAGGTCCAGGTAGGTATTTCCCAGGTTAATGTAGTTTCCTTTCAGGCCGGAGGAATCGGCAGTCGATAGAAAAGACCGGATGGCCAGTTTGTAATTTTCCTGAGCCTCCAGCGGTTTCTCAAAGTGATACAGGATGCTGCCGTAAACATTGTAATAATATCCGGTAAGGATGTCATTATCCGAAGGAATCTCCCGGTTGTGCAGCTTCTCCAATTGTTCAAGGGGTTCCACTTTGTTTCCTTGTAGCGACAAGATCTGGATCCGGGCGAGTTCGTTTAAAACATAATTGTGATGAGATTTCGGTTTTAGTTCTTTCGATATGAATGAAGCGACACTATCACAAACGGTTAGGTTCTGATAGGTGTTGAGGTAATAATCCCGGACATCACCCAGTACCGGATGATGATTTTTCGCATAAAAGGCAGGGATTTCCTGAGCAATCCCGTCAAAGCCAAAAAACACAAAAACAATTCCGAAAGCAAAACTTCGCATCACACCATTTTAGTGTAAAAGTAGCCGAACGGAAACAACAGGGGAAGTCTATAAACCGGAAAAGATGGAATTCCTAACCTTTCCGGATCAGGTTATCCAGCACTTTCGGGAAATGTTCGTATTCCAGCTCATGAATCTTAGAGGCAACATCGGCAGGAGAGTCTGTCGGGAGTACAGGGCATCTGGCCTGGAAGATGATGGCGCCTTCATCATAATGTTCATTTACATAATGGATGGTAATGCCACTTTCCTGTTCCTGAGCGGCAACAACTGCCTGGTGCACACGATCGCCGTACATGCCTTTGCCTCCGAATTTAGGCAGTAAAGCCGGGTGGATGTTGATGATTTTATTCGGATAGGCATCAATCATTTTCTGAGGGATTTTGAGTAAAAAACCAGCTAAAACAACAAGATTTATATTGTTTTTTGTCAAAAAATGCAAAATATCGTCACTTTTTTCAAAATCCGCTTTAGAAAAAACAGCGGATTCAACACCTAATTTTTTAGCCCGTTCCAGGACAAAAGCGTTTGAATGATTTGAAATAAAAAGAGCAACGGTTACCTCCGGATCATTTTTGAAATAATCGGCAATGTTTTCGGCGTTGGAGCCACTTCCTGAAGCAAATATTGCAATTCGTGTCATAGTTTTCTTAACTTCAATGCCTCAAAAGTAGAGAAAGATGGAGCATAAATTTATTCCTTATCAGCAAAAAGAGTTAACAGCCGATGAACAACTGAAGGCCAGTGCGGATTTCTACGAACAAATGGACCAACGAAGAAGTGTGCGTGAGTTCTCAGACAAACCGGTAGACATTCGGGTGATTGAAAACATCATTAAAACGGCTTCAACGGCTCCTTCCGGGGCACATAAACAACCGTGGACCTTTTGTGTTGTTTCCAGTAAGGAACTCAAGGCAAAAATCCGTGCTGCAGCGGAAGAAGAAGAAAAAGTTAATTATTCGGGGCGCATGAGCGAACGTTGGCTGGAAGACCTGGAGCCTTTCGGAACCAACTGGGAAAAGCCGTTTATCGATATTGCCCCTTATATCATCATTGTTTTTAAAAGAGCTTATGAGCTGATCGATGGTGAAAAACGCAACAATTATTACGTTGGAGAATCAGTAGGCATTGCCTGTGGCATGCTGATCGCAGCAATCCACAATGCCGGGTTGTGTACGCTTACCCATACTCCCAGTCCCATGAATTTCCTGGCCAAAGTTTTAAACCGCCCCGATAATGAAAGAGCATTCCTGTTGATGCCTGTTGGTTACCCCGAAACGAATACTCAGGTTCCGGATATTAAAAGAAAAGAATTGGATGAAATCATGGTGGTGTATAAATAATCAAAAATTATTTGATTATGTAGTTAGAAATAATTTTCTTTGCATCTTGTAAAACAATAAAAAATTATATCATGTCAGATATTACAGCAAGAGTACAAGCTATCATCGTTGACAAATTAGGAGTTGACGAAAGTGAAGTAACAAATGAAGCGAGCTTTACTAACGATTTAGGAGCGGATTCATTAGATACAGTTGAATTAATTATGGAATTCGAAAAAGAGTTCAATATTGCAATTCCGGACGACCAAGCAGAAAAAATTGCTACAGTTGGAGATGCTGTAAAATACATCGAAGATAACGCAAAATAACTGAGCGTTTTATAAGATTTAATTGAAATAGCTTTGAATTCAGATTCAAGGCTATTTCAGTTTATAAACATAAATTTTATATATGGAACTAAGAAGAGTTGTTGTTACAGGGATAGGAGCGATCACTCCTTTAGGGAAAACATTCGAAGAGACCTGGAAAAACCTGATAGCCGGTGTTAGTGGATGTGCTCCGATTAAAAGGTTCGATGCTTCGAACTTCAAAACGCAATTTGCATGTGAAGTGAAGGATTATGACGTGATGGACTACTTTGACAGAAAGGAAGCCAGAAAGGTCGATACCTACACACAGTTTGCCATTATTGCTGCCAAAGAAGCCGTAACAAACTCTAAGTTGGATCTTGAAAAACTGGATCTTGACCGTGTGGGCGTGATTTGGGGCTCAGGTATCGGAGGGTTGAAAACCTTCCAGGATGAGGTAACCAATTTTGCTACCGGCGACGGGACACCACGTTTCAATCCGTTCTTTATTCCTAAGATGATTGCTGATATTGCTTCAGGGTTAATTTCTATGGAATATGGATTTCGCGGGCCCAACTTTACAACGGTTTCAGCTTGTGCTTCCTCAACCAATGCGTTGATCGATGCGTTCAACTACATTCGTTTGGGCAAAGCCGATGTAATCGTTTCCGGTGGTTCCGAAGCTTCTGTATTCGAAGCAGGTATCGGAGGATTCAATGCCATGCATGCATTATCAACCAGAAACGATTCTCCGGAAACGGCGTCCAGACCTTTTGATAAAGACAGAGATGGTTTCGTGATGGGCGAAGGTGGAGCTTCTATTATTCTGGAAGATTACGAACACGCTATGGCCAGAGGAGCAACCATCTACGCCGAAATGGTCGGAGGTGGTCTTTCTGCCGATGCACACCACATGACAGCTCCGCATCCTGAAGGACTGGGAGCTACCAATGTCATGAAAAACGCACTGCAGGATGCCGGCATGCAGCCCGATGAGATCGATTACATCAATGTTCACGGAACATCAACACCATTAGGAGATATCGCTGAAAGCCAGGCTATCTTAGCCGTTTTTAAAGACCATGCCTACAACCTGAACATCAGTTCTACCAAATCCATGACCGGCCACTTATTGGGTGCTGCCGGAGCACTGGAGGCTATGGCTACGATTATGGCTGTTAAGGAAGACATTGTTCCGCCTACCATCAACCACTTTACGGACGATGAGGCATTCGATCCGAAACTGAACTTTACGTTCAACAAAGCACAACAACGTGAAGTTCGTGCAGCGTTAAGTAACACCTTCGGATTCGGAGGGCACAATGCATCGGTGATCTTTAAAAAATTCAATGGATAATTGACCCTGCTTAAAAAGGTTTTCCGGAAGAAAAATGAACTGGCGCTTGTGTTAGAGCGTATGTTAGGTTTTTATCCCAAGCAATTAAGCCTTTACCAGCAAGCATTCCTGCATAAATCAGTAATTAAGGAAAATGAACTCAAGCCTTTCGAAAGTAACGAGAGGCTTGAATTTTTAGGTGATGCTATCCTGGATAGTGTGATCTCCCATTATTTATTTGCACGCTTCCCATTTAAAGATGAAGGTTATTTAACCCAACTCAGGTCGCGGTTGGTGAGTCGGCAAAACCTGAATCAATTGGCTGTTAAACTGGGAATGCCCGAATTAATACAATCCCGCCTGGATAAAGAATCCAATTCCATTTATGGCGACGCTTTAGAGGCGTTGATCGGAGCCATATACCTCGACAAGGGCTATGATGTGGCCAGGCAATTCATTGAAACCCGTTTGTTACACCATCATATTGATATGGAAGAGGTAGTTAAGACCGAAACCGACTTTAAAAGCAGGGTGATCGAATGGTGCCAAAAAGAAAAACAGGAGTTTGAATTTTTGTTTATTGAGGAAGAAGACGGGGCAGACAAAATCTATAAAACGACTTTTCTGGTAAATGGAGAGATAAAGGGGAAAGGAGCAGCTAAATCCAAGAAAAAAGCCGAGCAACAGGCCGCCGAAGAGTTTTACAAAACTATTTCCTGATCACTTTTGGTACTTTAATGTAATCGGAATCTTTATTCGGAGCATTTTTTAAGGCTTCTTCCTGGGTAACATGACCCGCAACATCGTCAACACGTAATTCCTGTTCTTCATCCAACATGTAAATCAACGGCTCCACACCATCGGTATCCAGTTCATTGAGCTTATCCACAAAATCCAACATCTTGTTCAGATCCTGCTTAATCTCTTCTTTTGCCGCATCGGTAAACTGGAGTTTGGCCAGTTCAGCGATCTTATCTACCGTTTGATTATCTACAGCCATGTTGTTTTAAGTTATTCAGAATGCATGCATGAACACGCTCCTGCAAAGCTAGTAAATCTTCGTGGGTTAGCCCTACGGTAGGAATAGGTTTATTTACGATTACTTTCGACCATCCCGGCCCGGCTTTACCGGAAAACAGGCTGCTGCTCAGTTGCAGTCGTTTGTAATTGGTTAAAAATGTGATCGGAACAATCGGTACCTGGTTCTCAATAGCCAGTTTAAAAGCGCCGAACTTAAAGCGCAGGAGGTTAGGAGCGTCATCGGGAATCGTACCTTCGGGGAAGATGGTTACGCCATGCCCGCTCTGAAGCTCTTCCGAGCATCGTTCAAGTGCTTGTTTGCCCGATACGCTGCTTTTCCGGTTTACAGCGATGTTCATGTCTTTAAAAAAAATATTGAAAATCGGAATGGTTTTCAGCGTGTGTTTGCCCATGAATACGAAATATTCGGGAACCACCCGGTACAAGATCAGGATATCCAGGTATGAGCTGTGATTCGGCGTAAGTACACATGGCCCCAGGTTCTTTAAGTGTTCTTTTCCTTCAATTTTCAAAAATACCCCAACAACACTCAATACGAATAGCGTATGCCCCTGCAAAATCCGGAAAGCATACTTGTAACTACTTCTTTTTCTCAGGAAGAAAGCATAGATCGGATACATCAACGTGAGTGTTACACTCAAAATGATCATGGCATAAACCTTCCAGATTCCTCCCAGTATACCTTGTAGTTGTTTCATTTGCAGCGCAAAGGTAGGAAGAAGTTATTCGAAAAAAACAATATGTGCTATGAAAGCAAAATATTACTTTTGCGACATGGCACGAATATTAACAGGAATACAGAGCACAGGAACACCACACCTGGGTAACTTATTAGGCGCTATCCTGCCGGCAATTGAGATGGGCAAAGATGAAAAGAACGAGTCTTTTCTTTTTATTGCCGATATGCATTCGCTTACGCAAATTAAAGATGGTGACGAATTACGAATGAACACATACTCTGTTGCCGCAACATGGTTGGCTTGCGGATTGGATGTGAACAAAACCGTTTTTTACCGTCAGTCGGATGTTCCGGAAGTAACGGAACTGGCCTGGTACCTGAGTTGTTACTTTCCTTATCAGCGGCTAACACTGGCACATTCGTTCAAGGATAAGGCTGACCGGCTGGAAGATGTGAATTCAGGGTTGTTTTTCTACCCGATGTTAATGGCTGCCGATATCTTGCTCTATGATGCTGATCTTGTTCCTGTGGGTAAGGATCAGTTACAGCACCTTGAAATGACGAGAGATGTTGCCAACCGGTTTAACAATAAAATGGGAGAAACTCTGGTTCCCCCGGCTTCCAAAGTTCAGGAAGATACCATGTTGATTCCCGGCACGGACGGTGAGAAAATGAGTAAATCGAGAGACAATACCATCAATATTTTCTTGAATGATAAACAATTAAGGAAACAGATCATGGGAATTGAAACTGATAGTACACCACTCGAGGCCCCGAAGAACCCCGATACCTGCCATGTGTTTGCTTTGTATCAAATTTTAGCCGGTGCAAGCCAGATTGCCGAAATGCGAGCCAATTATGAAGGGGAAAATTATGGCTATGGTCATGCCAAGCAGGCCCTGTTTGAGTTGATCTGTGAGCGCTTTAAAACAGAGCGGGAACGTTATAATTACTACATGGAAAACCTTCAGGAATTGGATGAGCAATTAGCCATTGGAGCAGGGAAAGCCCGAGCAGTCGCTAAATCCGTGTTGCAGCGGGTAAGAAGTAAAACAGGATATTAAAGAACTTTAGGATCATAAAAAAGCCCGGCAATCGCCGGGCTTTTTATGATTACCTTTCAACCTATTCAACAATTATTTTTTGAGTAACAATACTCTGATTGGTAGTTACCACAACAAAATAGATTCCTTTAGCCTGATCGCTAAGGTCAATGATATTCGTATGGGATTGAATATCCAATTGTTTGAAGACGACCTGACCCTGTAGGTTCATTACTTTAATTGATAGAGGACTGAAGTTTTCTTCTGAATCACAGATCAAATGGAACAAACCATTGGTTGGATTCGGAAAAACGTGAATCGATTGTTTTAAGTCCGGATTCTCATCTACACCGGTAGGATGATCAATTTTAAAATTATCGAAGTGAATATCCGTATTTTTTTGAGCATAAGCATCATTGTGTGTAGCGAAGAGTGCAAATTGAACATGGGCTCCGGTAGAAGGGATTAAAGCTGAAAATGGCCTTAATACATTGTTGAGCACACTGGCTTTTGAAAAGATAATTAATGGCAGCCAATTTTGTCCGTCTTCCGTGTAAACCACTTTTACCGTATCTCCGCTCCCCATGGATTGATAAGTGCTGCTGTTGTAAGCTGTTACGGCAGCATCTACGGATACTTCGTAATTGCCGGCAGACAAGTCGATAGGTGGAGTGACTAACCAGTAATTATAGGCACCTAATGAATATAAACGAACTGCAGCAGTTGTTCCCAAGGTTGTTTTTCCGGTCCATTTACCCGATTCAAACAAGATAGGCCCGGCGGCTAATGTTCCTTCTACGGCATCTCGCCAGCAGGTGTTTGGTAAAAAAGTATTGAAGTTCTCTTGAAACGGAGGGATTGCTGCCATGCAAGTGGTTTTGAATGTATAAGGCCCTTGCCAATCGCTTGAGGAAGTACCACATGATGATCTTAAGTAATAATCGTAGGTGGTATTTGGTGAAAGACCGTTCAATGGGTAAGGTTTGGAATTTGTGGCACTGATGGATGGGATTCCTGAAGGTGTAAATCCACTCACCCCCCATTCAATATCCCAGACCGCTGCCGAACCGTTTTCTTCCCAGTTTAGTATTGCATTGTAGGTTGAAATATTGGTTGCAGTGAGGTTTGTAGGAATTTGACAAGACGGGATGGTCTCGAAAATAAATTTATCAATTCCGACTATCCATCCCGTATACGCAAAATCATTAATATGAAAAGCGATGTTTACGTTCCCGGTATAACCTGAAAGGTCGACGATATACTCTCTGTAATTCGGATTGTCATAAAAGGTCTGCGGGATTAAGGTATTGGTGAAATTGTTTACAGCAGTCCCGGAAGTGGAAAGCAGAACTTCAAAATCATTAGGAGCAGACATACTTTGAACCCTGCAGGAGAATCGAATTTGTTCATTCCCGCTAGCAACGAGTGTGGGTGAGATCAGGTAATCATCGGTAACAGGATCGAATTCAGTTAGCATGGATGCTACCCGATCGCCAATTAAAGGATCGAAAGAGAAACTGGCAATGATCCAGGAATTGCCGTCGTTATTTTGATCGGTGATAGTCCAGCAACTGCTCGTGGGAGAAGTCGTACTAAATGTTTCCAGATAGGGAGGAGAAAGGGTACAACCTTGCCCGGATGCATTAAAATTACCGATAAATGCCAGCAGGAAACAAAGTGGCGTTAAGAACTTAATGTATAATTTTTTCATGATGATAAAGTTTGTGGTTAAGAACCAAAGATGAGGGTATTACAGACAAATTAATAACCCTAAAATTTCCTCGAGTAACCCAAAAAATGACGACCAACCTTCGGTCATCTTTAGGAGTTATTGTATTGAAAATGAGCAGTTAAAGGCAATAAAAACCCGGCACGTTAAGGTGCCGGGCTCTGATTACTTCGATAGCTATCGAATAACCAACTTATGGGATGAGGTTGATCGATCAGTAGTGACCACAACAAAATAGATGCCGGGGGCTTGATTACTGAGATCGATGGTTTCATGGATTGCGGACAGGGAATCGAAGGCGGATTGCTCAAAAACCACTTGTCCCTGTAAGTTTACGACTTGAATGGAAAGCTGTTTAACAGGTACCGGAGGGTTGATAACCACTGTAAATTGTCCGTTGTTCGGGTTCGGGAAGATGTTGACATCATGTTGAGTGATCAGCTGGTTAGCTAACCCCGTAGCAGGAAGAATCTGGAAATTATCAACGTGAAAATCATAATCTTCGGGATTGTCAACAGGTCCGTCGGTAGCCAGGATACCGAATTGCACATGGGTTCCGGTAGAAGGGATGGGTGTGGAGTATGTGGTTAATGTATTCGGTAAGTTATCCGATACCGTCCACATCATCAGGTTGTTCCAGGTAATCCCGTCTTCAGTGTAGACAACCCGAACGGTGTCGTCGGCGCCCATGACATCCGGAAGAGAACCCAGGTAGGTTGTTACAGCCACGTCCAGGCTCAGTTCGTAGCTGGTTGCCGATAAGTCGAATTGAGGGCTTAATATCCAGTCGCTATGACTGGTATTGTATAAATTAATACGAACGCTTGGGTTTCCGCCTACACTACCGGAAGCCCATGGACTTGATCCGGGAGATAACGGGCCGGTTAAGATATTTCCTGTATTGGCTTCATCCCAGCAGGTGTTTGGTACGAACGTAGCGAATGTTTCCAGGTATGCGGGGGTGAAAGCTGCGCATGGAGTGGTAAAGGTGTAAGGGCCGCTCCAGATACTTACGCCGGAGGCTCCGCAATCACTTCTTACATAATAATCATAAGCCGTTGTGGATGATAGGCCGGATAACGTATAAGGGTATGAGATAACCCCTGTTATCATAGGAGTACCTGTTGGCGTAAAACCGGAAGGACCCCATTCGATGTCCCATTGTGTTCCACTTGGATCAGTCCAGGTTAAATCAGCAGAAGTTGCTGTAATAGCTGTGGTCGATAATGCTGTTGGGGCAGGGCATGCCGGTGGGGTTTGAATAATGAAATTATCGATGTGAAAATCATAATCTTCCAGATCGTTAATCGGTCCGTCGGTAGCCAGGATGCCGAATTGCACATTAGAACCGGTTGAAGGAATAGGGACACTATAAGTGATTAAGTTATTGGGGAGGTTATCTTGTACAGTCCAATACATTAAGGTGTTCCAGGTTGTTCCGTTTTCAGTATAAGCTACCCGAACGGTATCATCGGAGCCCATCGCATCCGGTGCAGAAGACAGCCAATTGGTTACGGCTACATCGATTAGAAGCTCATAACCTCCGGCAGACAGATCAAAAGCAGGTGATAAAACCCAGTCACTTCTGGTGGTTGTATACAGATTGATTTTAACGGTGTTTCCAATGGCCGTTCCGGCTCCCCAAGGTCCGGTTCCCAATGAACTGGGCCCCGTTTGTATACTCCCCGCATCGGCTTCGTTCCAACATACGTTGGGCAAAAAGGTATTAAACGGTTCACTAAAATAAGGTGTAAACGGAGCACAGGGCTGCGCTTTGGATAACATGCTTGGACCTCCGAAAAACAAAGCCAGAAGCAGTAAAGGTAGATAGATTTTTTTCATGATGAGTTTGCTTTAAATGTTAGAAGGTAAAGGTCTGGCAAACTCAGGATAGTAAATATCCTTAGACAGTTTAAAGCTGCTCAATACTAATTAGTTAGGCAACCTTGTTTTAGGTGTAAAATACCCGTTTTACCCGGGGAGAGATGATGGTAAACAGTTCATAGGGAATGGTATGGATGCGGGAGGCCATGTCGGAAATGGTATTTTTCTCTCCAAAAACAATGACTTCATCTCCCAGGTCACAATCGATATCCGTTACATCAATGGTAGCCATATCCATGGAAATATTTCCGATTACAGGAGCCTTTTTACCGTTTACGATGACTTCCCATTTCCCATTACTGAGTAACCGGTTAAACCCGTCGGCATACCCCATCGGAATGGTGGCAATCATTTTGTTCTCATGGGCTATTCCCATTCGGTTGTATCCAACCGTCTCGTTTTTAGGCACTTCGATCAAATGTGAGATTTTGGTCTTCAGGGTACTCACGGTTTTTAATTTTTGCTGTGTGGTTTCATCGTTACAAACACCGTACAATCCGATTCCTAAACGAACCATGTCGAAAGCATATTCGGAAAAGCGTATGATGCCATTGGTATTTAAAATGTGTCGGTCGATGTGGTAATTGAATTTCTTCCGAAACCGGCTTGACAATTTGTCGAAGAGCTGAATCTGTTGCCTGGTGAATGCATCATGAGCCGGTTCGTCGGTGGCCGCCAGGTGTGAGAATACACTTTCTACCCGAATGAATTGCTCTAAGGCCAGCAGCCAGTCCGCCATTTCATCCAGTTTCTCAGGATTAACGCCTAAACGGTGCATGCCTGTATCGATCTTGATGTGAACCGGAAAGGGTATGTTCAGGCCGGCGTCTTTTACGGCTTCTGCGAATAACGCCAAATTCTTAGTCGAAAAGATAACCGGACTTAACTGGTATTCCACCATGAGGTTAAAACTGGCAGCTTCCGGATTCATAACCATGATCGGGGTTTGAACGCCTTCTTTTCGAATCTCTACGCCCTCTAAAATATTGGCCACGCCCAGATAATCAACGCCTTCTTTTTCCAGGGCTTCGGCTACTTCGTAAGTGCCCAAACCATAGGAGAAGGCTTTCACCATAACCATCATTTTGGTAGTTGACGGAACCAACGACTTAAAATACCGGTAATTGGTAACCAGGTTGTTGAGGTCGATCTCGAGGGTGGTATCGTAAATTAATTCCTGTATGGCTTATCTTTTTTGAGCGTTGTAACAATTCCGGCACAAAGGTTCATAGGCATCGGTCTCACCGAGGTGCACCAAGGTATCATTATCTGTGATTCGATGGGAATGATTGGCCAGCTCGCCGCACCGCACACAAATCGCATGCACTTTCGTTACATATTCGGCACAAGCCATAATACCGGGCATCGGACCAAACGGATTGCCTTTGAAGTCCATATCCAACCCCGCCACGATCACCCGAACACCATTGTTGGCCAACTGATTGCATACGGCGATCAAGCCATCATCAAAAAACTGAGCCTCATCAATACCTACAACATCCACGTTGTTGGCCAGAATGGGTATGTTGGAGGAAGAAGGAACCGGTGTGGAATGAATTTCATTCGCATCATGAGAAACAACTTTCTCTTCATCATATCGCGTGTCTACCTCCGGCTTGAAGATCTCTACATTTTGTTTGGCAAATTGAGCCCGCTTCATTCTCCGGATCAGCTCTTCCGTTTTGCCGGAAAACATGGATCCGCAGATCACTTCGATCCATCCTTTTCTTTTTGCTGAGCTTTTACTGTTTTCCAAGAACATTGCCCGATCCGAGTATTAATTAATAGAAATTTTATTAGTTTTATCTTGCTTAAAATAGCGAGAACGAATAAGCATCTAAATTATGGAAATTGGCCAATTACGCAAAGAGATAAATGATTTATTAGAGAACATTGTTGAACATTCGAACAACTACTCCAACAATCGTCCCATCCCTTCTCTGGAAGTGAGCTATGTGTTAAAGAAAGTCAGCAGGATGCAAGAGACGCTCATTATCCTGAAGCATTTACTGGAACAGGAAGAACTACGTGTTAAACAATCCAGAACGTCGGCATCTCAGGGAACTTCGGATTTAGCGGAAAAGCCGGTTCCTGTCACAGAGACTCCCGCTGAATCTTCTTCTCCAGAGGTTTTACCGGAAGACAGAGTAGTTCCGGAGGAAACGAAAGCGGAAGAAGTTGCTGCTGAGCCAACCGAGCCTGAATCCGTTTCACAATCCATTCCGGAAGAATCTCAAATTGAGGAAACATCCCCGGAGGAACCCGTGATCAATACTGTCCATGAAACGGAACAGCTTACACAAATACCGACAAGAAGCGCCCTGGAAAATCGGCCGATTGCCCGGCTGATCGATGCCCTGACCCTCAACGATCGTTATTTATATGCCAATGAGCTGTTCAATAAAGACATGAATGCGTTCAATGCGTTGGTGAAAGCACTCGATAACTGTACAAATAAAGAGGAAGCACAAGGTATTATTGCCCGCTTTAACGAGGAGTGGGATCAGGAAAATGTCCATGTTCTTTCTTTTTTCGAGCTGGTAGACCGAAGATTTATGGTGTCATGAGGCAACTGCTATTTGCCATATTTTTTACCCTCACGTTTCCTCTTTTCTCCCAGCAATTCGACTATGCCAAGAAAGTAGTCGATACGCTTACATCACCCTTTTTTAGCGGGCGTGGAGCCTTGAACAACGGCGAGCACAAGGCAGCGGAGTACCTGGCTAAGGAATTTCGACGGCTGGGACTTAAGAACTACGGTGAAGACTACTTTCAGGAATTTTCCTATCCGATCAATACTTTTCCCGGAAAGGTTGAGCTGAAAGTAGGTGAAAAGCAACTCATTCCGGGTGTCGATTTCATTGTCGGTCCCGCTTCGGGCAGCATCAACGGCACTTACGAAACGGTTTGGTACAATGCCAGTAATGCTCCGACAAAAAAGCAATTAAAGAAACTTGCCGGTCGCCGCTTTTTTAGCAAAAAGGTTATTGTGGTTGATGATGCAGGAGAAGCCGGCGAGGAAGTCAAAGAGGTACTTCATCTGTTGAAAATCAATGTTTATGGTGCTGCAGGAGTGATCATTTTGGACGACAAACTGACCCAAAGTTTATCGCCAACATACAACGATTTTGCTATCGTACATGTTAAAAGAGGGGTTATTGAACGGATCGAAAGAAGTATAGCGATCCACATCGATCAAGATCGGATCACTAACTACACGTCACAGAATGTGATCGGATACGTACAGGGAACGGACTATCCGGATTCCGTAATCATCCTTTCAGCTCATTACGACCACCTGGGCATGATGGGTGATGAGGTTTATTTCCCCGGGGCGAATGACAATGCCAGTGGTATAGCCATGTTACTCAACCTGGCCTACCATTACACCCATAAGGAACCGCCAAAAAAAACCCTGGTTTTTATAGCTTTTGGTGGTGAAGAAGCCGGTTTGAGGGGATCCAAATATTATGTAGAACATCCGCTCATTCCACTGCGAAGAGTAAATTTTGTCATGAATATGGACCTCATGGGAACCGGCGACGAAGGCGCCATGATCGTGAATGCCAAGGTGTTTCCGAGGCAATTCCAAGTGTTGGACAGTATTAACAACACCAGCGAGTATTTGGTTCAATTAAAACAACGTGGAAAAGCAGCCAACAGTGATCATTATTGGTTTTCCGAAAAAGGAGTGCCTGCATTTTTTATTTACACCCTTGGGGGGATTAAAGCCTATCACGATGTGGAGGATGTCGCCCGGACGCTACCATACACCGATTTTGAAGATTGTTTTCGATTGATTCGCGATTTTGTAGACGAATTGTAACTACTTTTACAGCATGAAAACAAAGACAGCAAAAGAAACACTGGCAGTTATGACTGAGATCGTACTGCCGAATGATACCAATACCTTAGGCAATTTAATGGGAGGAAAGCTCCTGCACTGGCTTGATATCTGTGCTGCTATTTCCGCACACCGTTGTTCCAACCGGATTGTGGTTACTGCTGCTGTTAATCATGTATCTTTTGCACATCCGATCAAATTAGGCGATATCATTACACTGGAAGCAAAGGTCAGCCGAAGCTTTACGTCGTCCATGGAGGTGATCATAGATGTGTTTGTGGAAGACCATCGAACCGGTGCCAAGACCAAATGCAATGATGCCATCTATACCTTTGTAGCGGTCGATCAGATGGGGAGCCCGATTAATGTGCCTGAAATCGTGCCTGAATCGGAGCAGGAACACCAACGGTTTGCTGCTGCGCTGAGAAGGCGTGAGTTGAGTTTAATTCTGGCCGGTAAGATGAAGGCCGAAGATGCCACGGAACTCAAGAAATTGTTTGATTAATCCTCTGCTTTCGGAGCATTGATAATATCGTACTGAGTGGCTTGCAGGATCAATTGAAAGCCCAGGATGATCGTTAACGTGATGATCATGATGGTTCCCGTAGGGGTGAAAATATCGCGGGAAGCGTAATACACCCAGGTATAAATCCCGAAAATAAATCCGAACAGAAACATCGGAATTCCCATGATCAGGTAGATGGATCCCGGATTAAAGTCGTAGAGTAAATACCCTTTCACCAGGCGTTTCAGAAAAGTGCCGATTAGCTTGGGCATAAACACAAAAGGCATTTTCCAGACCTGCATGTTCGATTTCTCATCGCCGTAAATGGCCGGCATGGCCACATCCTTGATGCGTGCCCGATGAAAGTATAGTTCGGCCAACAAAGAAGTTTCGAAATAATACCGGTTATCCAGATTTTTGAAGTTCAAACGTTGAAGAACCTCTTTCTTCATGGCAAAAAAACCGTTAGTCGGATCAAAATTATGCCAGTATCCGGTAGATGATTTAATGAGTAACGATAAGGCCAGATTGCCCATGCGGCGGAACAGCGGCATCTTTTTCAGGGCGTCAAAATCCCGGAAACGGTTCCCTTTCGCCACTTCCGCTTTATTTTCCATTAATGGTTCGATCAGTTGGGGGAGGTAGCTTAAATCCATTTGATCGTCGGCATCAACCTTTACCACAAAATCGGTATCCAGTTCCAAGGCCTTTTTAAATCCGGATTTCGTGGCACCACCCACCCCCTGATTCTTTTCGTGGCGAACCACATGAACCTGGATGTTCGGGTTGATCTTTTGTTGAATATCTTCCAGAGGAAGTGCTTCAGGGCTTTTATCATCCACAATTACCACCTGATTGATATAATCAGGAAGTTTGGAAACCACTTTCACAATGCCTTTAGCGGCTTTGAAATAAGGGATAATAATAGTAATATGTTGTTCGTTGAGGTTCTTCATCGCGTTAACGCACCACTAATGTAATTCTATTTTTTTACTTGCTGAAGTGCGAAGTTCAAATTTCCTTGTGCCAGTTGGTGTGCAGCATCCAATTCCAGGGCTTTGTTACAGGCTTCAATGGCTTTTTCATATTCCCGCAATTGGTTGTATGCCGTACACATGTTGTTGTATGCGTTGGCATTCGGATGGAATTCATTTGATTTTTCGGCTGCTTCAATGCATTTTTGGTAAAGCGACCGGTTATAGTATTGTAAGCTTAGGTTGAGGTAATAGTCGGATCGTTCGGGGTCAGTAGACAGGTTCTCGAAAACAGACTTTTGTTCCTCTGCATTTTTCAGATTGTTTTGGGCTAATTCAAAATCCGGCTGGATGGTCAGTGCTTTTTGGTAAGCGTCGATGGCCTGATGATAATCAGCCAATTCGTAATAAGCAATGCCGATGTTGTTGTATGCGAGGGCATAATCCGGTTTGAGTTCCAGCGCTTTTTGGGCGGCCCAGATGCATTTTTCGTAGTTGGTTTGCTGGTAATAACTTAAGCTCAGATCCAGGTATTTTTCGGCGGATGGATCCATAGCAATAGCTTCTTCTTGTGCAGCAAAGACCGATTTTCTGTTCGTTGCAATATCCAGGTATTGTTTTGCCAGTTGGTTTTGAGGGTTTCTGACAAGCAGTTGTTCTGACCATGCTTGTAATGCCGGCCAGTTGTTGAGTTGATGGTAAGCCTGTAACAGGTAAACTTCCGAGTTGATAAAGCCCGGTGAAATTTCCTGTACCTTTTCAAAGCATTGAGCTGCTTCGGCATAGCGTTGTTCGTTAAACAGGAACTCACCGAAGTAGTACCAGCAATTGTGCTGGGTGTTTTCCAGCTGGATGGCATACCGGAAGTTCTGTTCGGCAGCAGCCTTGTCACCAATGGCATTTTTAAGGATGCCGAGGTTAATGTAGATGTAGGAATAAGTGGGGGTGAGTTCGGCTGCTTTGTTAAAGTAGTTTTCGGCATGGGTATAGTCGCCCCGGCTCATCAGAGCCAATCCGTAATTCATCATGCCTCTCCCGTTTTTCGGGCTTTTGATGGTGACATCTTTCCAAAGGCTTTCATCGGTACGCCAGACTTTATTCCGTTCGTGAATACCATAAGCATTGGCCCCTAAAAAGCCAAGGATGAGTATTCCGAGAACGATTCGGCCACCACTAAGGGTTACGACTTTGTCCAATACGAATCTTCCTCCGAAGATCACGGCTATGGTGAGTCCGATGTAAGGAATGAAACTTCGGTGGTCGTTCAATACCTCCGAAAAGGGGACAACGGAAGAGGTGGGGAGTAAGGAAATGAAGAACCAAAGCATACCGAAAGCAAACAGCCGGGTCTTTTCGTTAGCGGAGGCTTTCAAAGCCAACCAGATTAGCCCCAGCACGATCACGATTCCTAAAATGGCCCGGTAATCCGTTAACGAACTGAAGGTGGTCCAATCGGTATCTGCCGAGAGGTTGTATGGATAGAAATAGGTGAGCATGTAGTGGCACATCACCCAGGGTTGTGTGATGAGGTATTCATAGCGGTTTAGTCCTCCGGAAGTAAACGTAGGCGGAAGCATTTTGGCATAGAATACCAGAAAAGCAGCCGTAAATAAAATAGCGGGCAATGTTTTTTTGAAGGCCTTCCAGCATTTGATGAATTCGGTTTTACGATAACAATGGAGCAGGTCGACTTGTTCTTCAAAGATCAGGTTGTACAGGAAGAGGAGAGGTGCAAAAACGAAGGCCATTTCTTTCGAAAAGAAGCCGATGAAGGGGAATAACAGGTACAGGTAAAAGCGTTTGAACACACCTTGTTTGATGTAAAAGATGAGGCCGAGTAACACGAAGATCCCTGAGGTGATCTCGGCACGTTGAATGATGTAGTTCACTGTTTCGGCATTGGCACAAAGCAGGGTGAAAAAGGCTGTGACCAATACACTATAAAAAGTGTTGGTTGACGAGTACGAAAGTTTATCCAGAAGCTGTTTGGTAAAGAAGAAGATCAGCAGCCCGATAAAGAGAAAGGAGAGGAAAATGTGGATATGAAAAGGCTTTGGATTTAGTGTTCCCGTAATGGCATAATCGATCGCATTTTCGAGGGTGGTCAGTGGTCGGTAGGATTGGTTCAGGGGTAAAGCGCTGAAGGTTCGTCCGTCGGTGAAGAACCTGACCACATCCAGGTTTCGGATGGCATTGTTTTGCTCAATGGTGTGGGCATCGTCGAACTGAAAGCTGTTTTCGAAATGGTTGGAATAAGCTAAAAAAACGACACCGAATAGCAGTAGCGCTAATAGGATGAGTACAGGTTTTTTTTGAAGCAATTCAGTGGACATCCAACAAATTTTAGTTAAAGATAACTAAAACAACACATATTACCGCTCCACCAAAAACCAGCTGTTCAGTAAGTTCGGTTTGTTGTACTCCATTAGTTCTTTCGTGTCCCAGTTGATCACTTTGGCTCCGGAAGCGGTGGCGATGGCCTGTCCGGCGGCCGTATCCCATTCCATGGTTGGAGCGAAACGGGGATAAGCATCGGCGGCACCTTCGGCTACCATGCAGAGTTTGAGTGAACTTCCCCTTGACAAGATGTCTACCTCATGGTGTTTGGCTTGTTGTTCAGTGATGAAGGCTTCGGTTTCCTCACTCATGTGAGATCGGCTTCCGACCACAACATAGTTGTTTCTGGTTTGTGAAAGCGGCAATTGTTCGGCGTTACCCAGCAAACTGTTAATGGAAATGTCAGAGTCGGTCACTTTGATCTTATAAGCCAGTTTATCCGCAAAATACAAGTCGTTGGTTACGGGGACATAGATCACACCCATGGTTGGTTTTCCATCTTCGATGAGTGCGATGTTTACGGTGAATTCTCCGTTGCGTTTGATGAACTCTTTGGTGCCGTCGAGCGGATCGACCATCCAGAATTGTTTCCAGTTCTTGCGCTCTTCGTAGTCCATGTGTTTACCTTCCTCACTGAGAACGGGTAACCCGGTGGTGTTTAACACAGTCACAATGGCCTGATGAGCCCGTTTATCGGCTTCGGTAAGCGGCGATTTGTCGTCTTTATGCTCAATGGCAAAATCGGAATTATAAACTTCCAAAATTTCTTCACCACCCTGAATGGCGGCTTGTATGATGGTTAATAACCAGTCTTCTCTGTTCATTTCAATCTAAATTTTCCACGCCGAATTTGGAACGGTGCCAAATGCGTTCGTGGATGTAATACAATATCATTTTCGTAAACATTTCTATACCGCCTACTTTTAGCCCTGTCATCGGATCACCCGAAATGATCCAGGCGATGGTCATGGTATCGATGGTTCCAACAATCCGCCAGGTAAAGGTTTTGGCGATGTGTCTTTTGATGGACATGATGTTGTTCCCTTTTTTGTCTTTACGGTATCCGTATTTAAACCAGGCTCGTTCGTGCAGGAAGTACAGGATCATCTTGGAAATGACTTCCGTGCCACCAATGGAGAGTCCGATTAACGGGTCGCCGGAAACCAGCCAGCCGATGATCATGGTGTCTATGGTACCGACAATCCGCCAGGTCATGGTTTTTGCGAGGTGTCGTTTTACCAGAAGTTCTTCAGCCATAGGTGTTTAATGTAGTGCAATAGTAAGCAATACGATTTACAATACGAAAAGGATTAGTATCCACTTCCGGAGGCACCGATCTTTTCGATGGGGTGCCAGGTGGTTTTCATCTCAACAAAATCTTCGATGTAATACGGATTTTGATGTTTTTCGGCATAGACGTCCGAAAAGTCATAATGAACAACGCGTTTTAAATTCTCTACAGCTTGTTTTTGGATTTCCAGAAGTTCTTTTTTGTCGCCACGGGCATATAAAAAGGCATTGACATCCATGTGAGAAGCCATGTGAGACAAGAGCTCTTTAGTATGGCCTGTCAGGATGTTCACGGCACCGCCGGGCACATCGGATGAGTTTAGTACTTCTGCAAAAGTAACGGCGCATAAGGGCTTACTTTCGGAAACCAGCACCACACAGGTGTTTCCGGAGGCAATAACAGGAATAATGCCTGAAACCAGACCGATCAAACTGGTATCTTCGGGAGCCACAACAGAAACAACTCCGGTAGGTTCGGGAGCAGTAAAATTAAAATGAGATGTAGCAACCGGGTTTACGGCACTGAATATTTGTGAGTATTTGTCACACCATCCGGCAAAATAAATGATCCGATCAATGGCAGCAAACACTTCCTTTTCGGCTTTTGCTTTGCTACTTCCCTGCTGCATCAATTCTTCAACGAACTGAGCCTTTCTGCCCTCCAGCATTTCGGCAATCCGATAAAGCACCTGGCTTCTGTTAAAGGCGGTTGCATTGCTCCAACTGCCAAATGCATTACGGGCGGCAACAACGGCATTTCGGAAATCTTTTCTGGACGATAAGCAGATGTTGCCCAGTGATTTGCCATCTTGTTTTGGGGTGTAATACCTTCCTGATTCAGTTCGGGGAAATTTTCCTCCGATATAGATCTTGTAGGTTTTCAAAATTTCTGCTCTGGCCATGTGTTAGAATTTAAGATAAGGTTTTAATCCATGCAGTCCGCCTTCACGGCCGAAACCACTTTCCTTGTATCCTCCGAAAGGAGAAGTCGGATCAAATTTATTATAGGTATTTCCCCAGATGATACCCGCTCTCATTTGAGCAGTGAGGTTAAATAATTTGGAGCCTTTGTCGGTCCATACACCTGCGGATAAACCGAAAGGAGTATTATTTGCTTTTTCAATCACTTCACTAACGGTTCGGAAGGTCTGAACAGCCAGTACCGGGCCGAAGATCTCTTCCTGGACTATGCGGTTCGATTGAGACAGGTTGGTGAAGAGTGTAGGCTTACACCAGTATCCTTTTTTAGGGGTCGAACAATTCGACTGATACATTTCACCACCTTCCTGCTTACCGATTTTGAGGTAGTTATGGATCGTAGCCAGCTGTTCTTTGGAGTTAATAGCTCCCACATCCGTGTTTTTGTCGAGCGGGTTTCCAACCACCAATGATTCCATACGATCCTTTAACTTTCGAAGCACGGTATCGTAAACCGATTCCTGAACGAATAATCGCGAACCAGCGCAACATACATGCCCCTGATTGAAATAGATTCCGTTAATGATCCCTTCCACAGCCTGATCCAGCGCCGCATCTTCAAAGATGATGTTGGCTGCTTTTCCGCCTAGCTCAAGTGTTACTTTCTTGTTGGTTCCGGCAACGGCATTTTGTATGATCTTACCTACTCCGGTAGATCCGGTGAATGCAATTTTATCTACATCCTTGTGATTCACCACCGCAGCCCCCGTAGCTCCGGCACCGGTTACGATGTTTACCACACCATCCGGTAATCCGGATTCCTGTATAATCTCTGCCAATTTTAGGGCGGTAAGCGGAGTTGTTTCGGCTGGCTTTAATACAACGGTATTTCCGGTTGCAAGTGCCGGGGCGATCTTCCAGGCAGCCATCAACAACGGGAAATTCCAGGGAGTAATTTGTCCCGCAACGCCTAACGATTGAGGGTGACGGTTCGGGAATGCATAATTGAGCTTATCGGCCCATCCCGCATAGTAGAAAAAGTGAGCAGCAGCTAACGGAATGTCAATGTCGCGAGATTCACGGATCGGTTTCCCACCATCCATGGTCTCGATTACGGCCAGTTCACGAGCCTTTTCCTGCATTAAACGAGCTATGCGATAGATGTATTTGCCACGCTCGGCAGCAGGCATTTTACTCCATACGTCGTTATATGCTTTACGGGCGGCTTTTACAGCTTTGTCTACATCTTTTTCATTTGCTTCGGCTACCATGGCAATTTTCTCTTCTGTTGCCGGGTTAATCGTTGCAAAGTACTTCCCTGATTCGGGTTTAACCCATTTTCCACCAATAAACAATTGATATTGTTCGTTGAGTTGGATGTGGCTGGTACTTTCCGGTGCAGGATTTAAATCCCATCCGGTATCAAAGTTTATAGCTATCGTTTTTTTACTCATGGGTTAGTCTTTTGAGAAATAATCTTTGGATTGATACAGGCCTGTATCTTGTTTGACCAGTTGCATCAACAGATCGTTGGCCAGGCTGCTGGCTCCGAATCGGAACCAGTTGTTGTTCAGCCAATCTGCACCAAGTGTTTCTTTTACAAGCAGCAAGTACTGTAGCGCCAGTTTGGCATTGGAGATTCCGCCGGCAGGTTTCATCCCAACCTGAACACCGGTATTGTAATAATGATCTTTAATGGCTTCAAGCATCACTAATGTTACAGGTAATGTCGCAGCAGGACTGATCTTTCCGGTTGATGTTTTAATGAAATCGGCACCCGCAGCCATGGCAATGTCGCTGGCTTTTCTAACCTTGTCGAAGGTTCCTAACTCTCCGGTTTCCAGGATGACCTTTAATCGGGCATTACCACAAGCTTCCTTGATGGCTGCAATTTCATCGAATACAAAAGCATACTCCCCGGAGTGGAACTTGCCACGACTGATAACCATATCAATCTCATCCGCACCGGCGTCAACAGCCATTTTGGTATCCAGCAATTTCACCTCGCGACTGGATTGTCCCGCAGGAAATGCCGTTGCAACGGCGGCAACCTTGATGTTGCTTCCTTTCAGGTTTGTTTTAGCGACAGACACAAAATTAGGATACACGCAAACAGCGGCAACAGTAGGTAATCCCGGGTAAGCATCATGCAAATGTTGGGCTTTGTTACACAGCTGAATAACCTTCTTCTCGGTATCGGCTCCCTCCAGCGTGGTCAGGTCAATCATGTTCAATGCCATTTTTAAGCCCTGAACTTTACTTTCGTTTTTAATGCTTCTTTTGGTGATACGTTCCACACGATCTAAAATACCGACCTGATCAACGGCAGGTGAAGCGATAGGCATGTATTTTGGTCTGCTTTTTGCCATGTGTTTGAATTGGAGTTCAAAGATAAGTAAAACAAGTTTGCGGTATAAATATTTGTCATAAAAGGCTAAATTTGTAGCTATGAGTCAGGAAAATTTACACCCCACATTTGACCGGATTTTAGGGCGTGCTGAAAAAGAGCAATTGCTCCAGCAAAACAGCAAAGTGATATGGATGACCGGATTATCAGGATCCGGAAAGACAACCATCGCTATTGCTTTAGAGCAAAAACTTAATGAAAAGGGGTTTCTGACTCAGGTGTTGGATGGTGATAACGTCCGTACGGGGATCAATAACAACCTGGGATTTTCGGTGGAGGACCGTACGGAGAACATTCGTCGAATCGCTGAAGTCAATAAACTTTTCCTGCATTGCGGCATCATTACCATCAACTGTTTTGTAAGTCCGACCATAGCCATTCGGGAGCAGGCCAGAGCGATCATCGGTGCTTCCGACTTTCTGGAGGTTTTTGTGAACACACCCTTGGAGATTTGTGAGCAACGCGATGTGAAAGGCTTATACAAAAAAGCCAGGGCCGGTGAGATCAAAGACTTTACTGGCATTGACTCGCCTTTTGAAGCCCCGGAAAATCCGGATATAGATGTGAGAACGGCTGATATTTCCGTTGATGAAGCTGCTGATCAGATTCTACAAGTTATTCTCCCACAAATTACCAGAAAATGATGGCAAAGGTGCTGATGAGCCTGGTCGCCCTGTTTCTTTTCGTTCGTGGACACGCCAACCAGCTTGCCCCGATTCAACAGGAAATAGATACCATCCTGATTCAATTTCAGGCAGATACGGATTCGGTCGGATTCCAGGAACAGCAAGCTGTCAGGCAAGTAAAATTCAAAAGGGGAAAAGCAATTCTATTCACCATCTTTACCGGATTGTTGGGAGGCCATCGGATTTATTTGGGAACCCATCACCGGACGCCTATCATCTATTCGGTTACGTTGGGTGGATTGGGAATCTTACCTCTCGTCGACCTGATCAACCTGATATTTACGAAAGACATTAATAAATTTGACAACAAGACCCAGATTATCATGTGGGCCGACTAACAGATATACTATGCGTTACTTTCTTGTTTTATTTTTAACAATAAGCGGATTGATTTCCAGTGCCCAGGACAAATCATTCCAGGAACAACTGGGTAAGCTGATCCCACTTATTGAAAAATCGCATTCGAACATGGCAACAGTAGCTATGTATCAGGTTATTGATAAAAATCCGGAAGCGATGGTTCTTACCCTGGAAGCTAAAGAAGAGAATACGATTCAACGTTTAAATGAGCAGGTGGAGCTGGATTTTCAGTTGTTGGATGATTTCTATGCATTGCCTACACCGGAAGGGGTGAAGCTGGTTGTTATGTTTCAGGAACCGCTCTTGTTCAAAGAAGCCAAAACAGAATTTGCCAATTTATTTCACGAAGAAATCGAAGAGGAAAATCTTCGGGAAAACAATGAGATTTGGTTCAACTTTCAGCAAGAGGAAGATGCCAACGACATGGAATCGGCGCTAACAGGGCTAAAGAAGTTACTCAACAGTCACTGACTTCGCGAGGTTTCTAGGCTGATCCACGTTGCAACCACGCATCACAGCGATGTGATACGACAAGAGTTGTAACGGAATGGATGTCAACAACGGACTCAATGCATCTTCGGTGGCAGGAATTTCGATGTAATGATCGGCAATGGCTTTCACCTCGGTATCTCCTTCCGTAATGATGGCAATGATCTTACCGCTTCGGGCTTTTACTTCCTCAATGTTGCTCACTACTTTTTCGTAATTACCGTGTTTGGTGGCGATAACAACTACCGGCATTTCTTCGTCAATCAAAGCAATAGGGCCATGTTTCATTTCAGCCGCGGGATAACCTTCCGCATGGATGTAAGAGATTTCTTTTAATTTCAAAGCACCCTCCAGGGCAACCGGGAAGTTATATCCTCTACCCAAATACAGGAAGTTACGTGCATCTTTAAATCGTTTTGAAATGGCAACGGTTTGAGCGTCTGTTTCGAGCATCTTTTCCACCTTGTTAGGAATCGAATCCAACTCAACCAGCAATTCGTGGAATTTGGATTCGGAAATGGAACCTTTTTTATGTGCAATGGACAAGGCCATTAAAGACAGAACGGTTACCTGAGCTGTAAATGCTTTGGTAGATGCCACACCGATCTCCGGTCCGGCATGGGTGTAAGACCCGGCATGTGTTTCGCGGGAAATGGAAGAACCGACCACATTACAAATGCCAATAATGGTAGCTCCTTTTTCTTTGGCGAGTTTAATGGCAGCGAGTGTGTCGGCGGTTTCGCCGGATTGAGAAATGGCGATCACCACATCTTTTTCATTGATAATGGGGTTCCTGTAACGGAATTCAGAGGCATATTCCACTTCTACAGGAATACGGGTCAGGTCTTCAAACAGGTATTCACCCACCAGTCCGGCGTGCCAGGACGTACCACAAGCTACAATGATGATCCGGTTGGCATTGATGATTTTTTGCTCATAGTCACGGATACCACCCAACGAAACGATGCCCTTGTTTACATCAATACGGCCTCTCATGCTGTTTCTGATGGTGGTGGGTTGCTCGTAGATCTCTTTTAACATAAAGTGCTCATAGCCGCCCTTTTCAATGGCTTCAAGATGCACTTCCAGTTCCTGAATATAGGGGATGACCTCCTGCTTTTTGATATTCATCATCTTCAGGTCTTCACCTTGTTCGATGATCGCGATCTCTTCGTCTTCCAGGTAAACCACATTTTTTGTGTATTCAACAATCGGGGTTGCATCTGAAGCGACAAAGTATTCACCATCTATTCCGACACCGATTACCAGCGGACTACTCTTCCTGGCTGCGATCAGTTTTCTTGGATTGTTCTTGTCAATGATTACAATGGCATAAGCACCAACGACTTCATTCAGAGCAATTCTAACGGCTTCGTCCAGTTCGGCTCCGGTATTTCGTTGAATGTCTTCAATGAGGTGGATCAATACTTCCGTATCCGTGTCACTGATAAAGTCATGCCCCCGTTTAATCAATTCCTCTTTCAAGGAAGCGTAGTTTTCGATTATTCCATTGTGAATGATGGCCAGTTCGTTGTTGCCGGAATAATGCGGGTGTGCATTTTTATCGTTCGGCACACCATGAGTTGCCCAGCGGGTATGACCAATTCCGATATGTCCGCTGGTATCTTTACCTTCAGCAAAAGCCTCCAGTTCGGCTACTTTACCTTGTTTTTTATAGAGGTTTACCTGACCATTGTTAATAATAGCGACTCCGGCACTATCATATCCCCTGTATTCAAGACGTTTAAGACCTTTGATTAATATTGGATAAGCTTCCTGGTTACCGACATAAGCAACAATTCCACACATAACATTAAAGTTTAGAATAAGTAATGTTCAGTTTTATTCTGGCATTTGGGTTGTATTCGGAGCCGATTACGGACCGGTTGGCAAAAACAGCGGATCCGTTCGCTACGAGATACATGCCGTAGTCTGTTTGGTTTTCATACAATAAGTCATGAATATGTCTCGCAATATTGAATTTATAGGTCTTGCTGGTTTCATCATAAAGACCTCCATAATGATCGATTCCCTCAAAATAATCAGGAGGGTAAACGGAAGTTCCGTTTTCATCGATCACCAAGAGGGTGAGCTGATCGATCGGAAAATCAAAGTTGCCTTCGGTACCGTTTTCTATCGTTATTTCCAGTTCGGCCTTGTTTACCACAACAGTACCTTCTTTGGTCAGATCCTTAATATCCGGAAAGGTGATTTTGGTTTTGGTTCGGGCGTAGGATCCGATGTAACTCACTGTTGAATCTCTGCCGGGGGTATTGTTGAGGTGAGCCTCAATATCCGTACCTGTAAAATCGTGAGCAAAGCGGGAGTATTTTTTGCTGGAGCTGTTGATGGTGAAATTGTATTTCAACGAATCGTTGTAGTAAACCGTCATGGTTGATAATGAGGAGTTCATGTTAAAGGAGACAATGGAACCTGTCCCGGGAGCTAGGGAAGTGTTTCCTGCCGAGTCAACTGTAGTGATATACAACCCTTTCATGAAGCTGGTAAAGCTGGCGTTATTCACCAGGTCGTTGGATGCATTCATGATTTTGGTGCCGAACGCATGATCCAGCTTAATTCTTAAGTGGGCCTCTTTTTTGGAAGAATCGAAGGCAATGTTTACACTATCTTCCAGGTTGGGGATAAACGTTTTACTGCCGATAGGTGTAGGATAATGTGCCGTATACATGTTGGAGTAGTAGTTTGTACCCGAATTCAAATCCTCGGAAAGTTCGTAAACACGAACGGACATAGGCGTATTGGTGTCGCCGTAAATGGTTGTGTAATCCAGTGTCAGGACAATGGAGTCCAACCCTTCTGTCGGGGCACCCAGGTCAACATTAACACCGGTTAAGCTGATCTGCGTATAAATGGATGCCGAAAGCGGACCGAAAACAGGGTCGTTGTATAATCCCAAAGGATAATAAAGAGACAGATCGGTTCGAATGGAATCTTCCCGAACAACCTGGGTAACAACGGATAAGGAATCGTTATAGTGCAAAGACAGCCCGCCATTATCGAAATCAGGCCTCAGTTCCCCGTCTTTTTTGCAAGAAAACAACCCGATTAAAAAAAAGATAGCGGAAAGAGTAATTACTTTCCGCATAGTAATAGATAAGTTATTTCTTTTCATTTCAGTCCTGTAAAACTTCTGACATTTCTAAAACTTCATCATAAAAATCATTGTAGGCTGCAATGTAATCTTCAGGAGACTGGTAATCTAATTTAGGTTTGTCGATACCTTGGAAGTGAGCTTCCAGATCAGGGTGAATGGATTCACTTGCTTTAATCACGGCATCAGACAATTCCATTGCGGCTTTATTGATTCCCACAAAAGAAGAATCGTTATACTTTGCCAGATCCTCATCACGCATATCATCCATAAAGGCTTTTTTAGCAAAGTCAGAGTTTAACGCTTTATCAAAATCATTATTGTACAAAGAGTAAACTACTTTCGAATTTTCGAAAATAGGTTCTTTGCTGTAGGACGATTTAATGTATAGTGGTACCAGAGAAGTCATCCAGCCGTGGCAATGGATAATATCAGGCACCCATCCTAATTTTTTTACGGTTTCAAGCACACCACGTGCAAAGAAGATGGATCGCTCATCATTGTCCTCGAAAAATTTACCTTTCTCACAATGAAAAATGGCTTTGCGCTGGAAAAAATCTTCACTATCGATAAAATACACCTGCATACGCGCAGTAGGGATAGAACCCACTTTGATGATCAGCGGATGATCATTGTCGTCAATAATCAGGTTCATACCGGAAAGCCGGATCACTTCATGCAACTGGTTTCTTCGTTCGTTAATACAACCGAACTTAGGCATGAAAGTTCTGATTTCTCTGCCGTTTTCCTGGATTCCTTGGGGGAGGTTTCTGCCAATATTGGCTAATTCGTTTTCTTCTACGTAGGGAGCAATTTCTTGGGAAATAAATAAAATCTTCTTCTTTTTCATATAAGCCTGCCTTTATTATAGTGTGCAAAGATACGATTTTTTAGCGCTCATGTCAAGAAAATTAATAGCTTAAGTCAACGAAGAGGACTTGCAGGAGCAATTATTTTATTTATTTTGCGGATCAAAATTGAGCGTTTGAACGTGCACGTATTTAGCGAAATAACGGAACTCTCTGCCTATTTATTGGCAAACCGAAAAGATAAAATGGTTGGGTTTGTCCCAACCATGGGCGCGTTGCATCAAGCTCATCTGTCGCTGGTGGAGCAGTCTCAGGCTCAATGCGACATCACGGTGTGCAGTATTTTCGTGAATCCCAAACAATTCAATCGCCGGGAAGATTTGATCAATTACCCCAAGAACCTCGAAAAAGATATCGAGATGTTACGCTCGGTCAATTGTGATGTGCTTTTCTGTCCTTCGGTAGATGAAATGTACCCGGACACGAATGAAAAGGCCTTTGATTTCGGCCAGCTTACGTCCTTAATGGAAGGAGAGCACCGTCCCGGACATTTCAATGGTGTGGCCATCGTAATTGAGCGGTTTTTCGCTATTATTCAACCCGAAGTAGCTTTTTTTGGTGAAAAAGACTTCCAGCAACTGGCGGTCATTAAGGCCCTGGTAAGCCAATTGAACCTGCCGGTTCAAATCGTAGGCTGCCCGACTGTCCGGGAAGCTTCCGGACTGGCGATGAGTTCCCGCAACGAGCGGCTGAATGAAGCCGAGAAAATAGCGGCAGCGGCGATCTATCAGGGATTAATGCGCATCGCTGAAAACAAAGACAAAGCGTCCATAGCGGAACTAAAAACACAATTCACGGAATTCATCGAAAGCAATCCGATGCTTACCACGGAGTACATCGAAATTGCCGATGAATCGACACTCCAGGCGATAAACACATGGTCCGATAGTCAGGCACCGAGAGCATTTACGGCGGTCAACATCAGAGACGTCAGACTGATCGATAATCTGCCGATAAATCCTTAACTTTAGCGCAAATAAAACAGGTTGAAAAAAGCAATTACCACCATATTAAAAATTGTTCTTCCGCTTGGGATAGGCGTTTACCTCACGTGGTATTTTATCTCCCGGTTGTCCGATACCGAGCTGGAAAATCTGGAGAACGCTTTTTTTCAGGCGGACTACAGTTACATGTTTTTTGGATTGATCCTGTTGCTGCTCAGCCACATGAGCAGGGCGTACCGCTGGAAGTACATGCTGCAGCCTTTGGGGTATCATCCTACATTCTGGAAAATGTACCACAGTGTGATGATCGGTTACCTCATTAACCTGACCATTCCGCGGTCGGGGGAAGTGGCCCGGGCAGGGTATTATGCCAAGTACGAAAAAGGAGCCTCGTTCAATAAGGTGTTCGGAACCATTATCGTGGAGCGTGTGGTGGATTTACTGATGCTGGGCATTGTGATGCTGACGACCGTCTACCTGCAAAAAGATGTGGAGGCTTTTCATGCCATTAAAGATTCCGGAAAATCAGGCTCTTCTTTCCCTCAATGGATTTACTTTGTGGTAGGCGGAGTAGTAATCGCCGGAATCGTGGTTGTATTCCTGGTAGAAAAGATCAAACAAAAAATCAAAGAACTGTTTAAAGGTATCTTTGAGGGCATTAAAACGATCATACAACTCAAACAGCGGGTACCCTATATTCTTCATACCCTATTCATTTGGGCTTGTTACTTAGGGATGATCTGGGTGTGTTCTTTTACCCTTCCGGAGACCTCCAACCTGAGCATAGCAGCGGTATTTGCGGCATTTACCGTGGGAGGCATCGCCATTTCTGCTACTCCAGGGGGGCTTGGATTATATCCGTTTATGGTTGGAGAAGTATTAGGAGTATTATACGGAATCGAAAATCCTGGTTCGTTCAGTATGCTGGCCTGGAGTTTTCTAACGGCCTTCACGATCCTGTTGGGGCTTGTTTCCTTGTTTGTTCTGCCGTTTATCGGAGGCAAACCCAATCCAAAAATTGAAAAGGAGATCCATGAGCAAACTTGCTGATATCAAGCATAAAATTACGACTGAAGTTCAAGACGTCACAGATTCATGGAAGAACCAGGGGCAGACTATCGTGTTTACGAACGGGTGTTTCGATCTGCTTCATCGCGGGCACATCGAGTACCTGGCGCAAACAGCCGATTTTGCCGATAAACTGGTTGTTGGCGTGAACTCCGACCGTTCCGTACGAGCCCTGGGAAAAGGCAGTACCCGTCCGCTTCAGGATGAAAATTCCCGCGCCCTGATCATTGCGGCCCTGGAGTTTGTGGATGCCGTTGTCGTTTTTGATGAAGACACGCCTTACGACCTGATTTCCAGGGTACAGCCGGACGTGTTGGTGAAGGGTGGCGATTACGATCCCGCGGTTTCCGACACAACCAACCCGAAATACATTGTCGGTTCGGACATCATTAAAGCCCAAGGAGGGAAGGTTGAGGTCATTCAGTTTGTAGCAGGCTATTCCACCAGCAAGATTGAGGAGAAGATTAAGCAAGGTTAGGCCATCCTTGTAATGTCATCCTGAGTACGTTTTGCGCGAGCAAAAGCCTCGAAGGATTATCGAACGGTTGTAGGCTAATCAATTATTCAATTCAAGAGTATATAGCCAATATTTAACCCCGAGTCTGGGGTTGATCTCTTTAAGCACTTTAAAACCAATTTGTTCGTAGATATGCCTTGCATTTTTCATAATCTCGGAGGTATGTAAAGCCATAACCTTCTCATCATTTTTTATAGCTAAATCTATACATTGTTCAGTTAATTTTTTCCCAATGGAGTTGCCTCTGTATTTTGGGTCGACGGAGACGAATCTTAAATGGCACCAAGCGGCATCGTAGATTTCATTTGGGTTTCCGCTTGGAACTAAAAAGGCCATTCCGATAATTTCTTTTGTATCATTTTCACATACGATACAGTCTGATTTTTCAAGCAATTCAAGGTAGGTGTCATAATTGTCCAGCGAAGCAAACAATTTGTTCCAGTTCTTCTCTGTCAGGTCACCTTTATATTGAGACCAAGACTTTAACCCTAACTCTCTGAGTTGATCTAAATCGTTTGTGCTTCCAGTTCTATAATTCATGTACCATGTATTATTTAAGTGAAAAATATCTTTTAAAGCGCTTTAAAATTAACTCAAATTCAATCTTAGTAATTTACTTATACCACCCACTATACATCAAATAGCTCTCCGCAATCCGGTTGATTTCTCCTTCCAGCAGTTCGGGGCTCAGCTCTTTCACTTTCTTCGCCGGGATTCCGGCATACACACATCCGCCTTCCACATGCGTGCCCTGCAGCACTACCGATCCGGCAGCGATGATCGTATTGCTTTCCACCACCACATCATCCATCACAATGGCGCCCATTCCGACAAGGACATTGTCTTTGATCGTGCAGCCATGCACGATGGCGTTGTGGCCTACCGACACGTTGTTGCCAATGTTGGTCGGCGATTTTTGGTAGGTACAGTGCACCACGGCTCCATCCTGGATATTCACCTTGTTTCCCATGCGGATGTAGTGTACATCGCCCCGGATCACAGCCTGAAACCAGACGCTGCAATCGTTTCCCATCACTACATCACCGGTAATGGTAGCATTCTCTGCCAGGTAGCAATTTTCACCGGTTTGAGGTGTTTTTCCGTTTACAGTCTTAATTAATGCCATACTCGCTTGTTTTTTACACGAAAGTAATAGGAATTCAACCAAAGAACAAATATTGCTAATTTCTTCAGCGAAAATTCACTATCTTACTGCGCACTAAAAACTTATACTTATGAAACGGGGTGTATTTTTCCTGAAAATGTTCCTTATTATTACCTTGTCTGTCTCCAACCTGATGGCGACTACGATTACCATAGGAACGGGAACCACGACCAACACAACGACCTCCTATCCGGCGCCCTACGGGAATTTCTTCTGGGGAGCCCGCCACCAGTTCTTAATTCTGGCTTCGGAATTGAATGCGGCCGGAATGACGGCCGGAAACATCAACAGCTTGTCCTTCAATGTCAATCAACCGGCCGGTGTGGCATTACAAAATTTCACGGTTTCACTAAAAAACACATCAACAGCGGTTGTGACAAATTTCGAATCAGGAGTAACGTTGGTTTATGGCCCGCAAAACTATACCGAAGCGGCTGGAGTAAATACCCATACTTTTACAACACCGTTCTTTTGGGATGGCATTTCCAATTTATTGGTCGAAACCTGCTTTAACAATACTTCCTGGACACAAAATGCCACGACGTATTATTCTCAGACAGCTTTTAACAGTGCGGCCTATTACCGGCAAGATCAAACCGGAGTTTGTGGCGCTCCTTTTCCTCCGGTCATATCCGTGAACCGACCCAACATGATCTTCGACTGGGTGGCATCGGCAATTCCTCCTACGGCAAATTTTACATCCAACACCACGTTTACCTGCTCAGGATTCGTTCAGTTTACCGACTTGTCGGTAAACAACCCGACCAGTTGGAACTGGAATTTCGGAGATGGCGGAACCTCTACTGCACAGCATCCGTCCTATACCTATTCATCTAACGGAACCTATACCGTACAATTGATTGCCTGCAACGCGAATGGTTGTGATACCATTACCTTTAACAACTTCATTACCGTTAACACATCGGCTCCCGTTCCCGTTCCTGCTTCGTGTACGCCGTCGACCGTTTCTTATTGTTGCGGGTTCGGAATAGATAATGTCACATTTAATACCATCAACAACAATTCAAACGATGGTGTGGACGGTTATACGGATTTCACCTGTCAGCAAACTACCGTTTTCGAAGGGCAGCAATACACGTTGTCTATCCAGACTTCCGCAGCTTCGACCCAAAATTATGCGGTCTGGATCGACTTTAATAATGACGGCATTTTTAACAACACCAACGAAAAGGTTTTTACGGCTTCCTCCCAGTTAAATACTTCCGGAACGGTAAATATTCCGGTTGGCGCTGTTTTGAACATGCCACTGAGAATGCGGGTAGCTGCCGATTATGATTTTAGTGCACCACCAAGTCCCTGTACCAACGTTGATTTTGGTCAGGTTGAAGACTATACCGTAATCGTAACGCCCAACCCGAACCCACCGATCGCTGCTTTTACGGCCAATAAAACCTATACCTGCAACGGAACGATCTGCTTTTCGGATCAATCCCTGAATGTGCCGACAGGCTGGCTGTGGAACTTTGGCGACGGAACCAGTTCTTTCCAGCAAAGCCCCTGTCATACTTATTCCGCCGACGGTACTTATACGGTTATCCTAACGGTAACAAATGCCAACGGGAGCGACGCCGATACCATCGTAAACTACGTCACCATCAATACAAGCGGATTGGTTACGGCAGCATCTTGCAGCCCCATTACAGCGGCTTATTGTTGCGGATATGGAATCTATCAGGTCGATTTTAATACGATCAGCCATGCTACCGTGGATGGTGTTGAGGGGTATAAGGATTTTTCTTGTGAATATGCTACAACGGTTACCGAAGGAACATTTCAAACCATTACGGTTCGTACCGGCGTAAACAACCCACAGGATACCAGGGTCTGGATCGACTTTGATAATGACGGGAACTTTAACAACACCAACGAACTGGTGATGGATGCCCCCAGTGATTATGATCCATCGCTTACCTTTTTAGTTCCGGGAGGAGCCGTTCTAAATACGCCTCTGCGAATGCGGATATCCTCGGATGTAATCGGTACGGCTCAATCGGCTTGTGATAACAATGACTTCGGGCAAACGGAAGATTACGGTATTACCATTTTACCGAACACCATGCCACCCGTTGCCAGTTTTACGGCAAGTACAACGTTTACCTGTTCCGATACGGTATGCTTTACGGACAATTCATCCAATGTTCCGACATCCTGGCATTGGGATTTCGGTGACGGAGATACCTCCAACATACAAAATCCTTGTCATTATTATTCCTCGCCGGGAGTCTACACAGTTACGTTAACGGCAACCAACAGTTTTGGGAACGACCTGGAAATCAAATCCAATTATATCGTGGTCAATTGCTCCAACTTAACCATGCCGGTTTCTGGTGTGCAATCATATACCTCTTGCACGGGAACTATCTATGATGATGGGGGGAACTTTGCCAATTACTCGAACAATACCGATGGAGCTGTGGTTATTCAGCCTGCCGGAGCGACTCAGATCAGTTTAAGTTTCTCCATGTTCGATTTTGTGAATAGCACGTCGGGAGATACGGTTTTCTTATACGACGGCCCGTCGACATCAAGCCCGGTAATTACCTTTTTGTTCGGTAATGCGGGGCCATCCGGGCCGTATACCTCGTCGGGAGGTGCGTTAACCATCAGGCAAAAGACCAACGGAACTGCCAACGATCCCGGTTTTGTGGCGAACTGGTCGTGTACCGTAGGGGTAGATAACCGCTCTTTAGCCGATGAAGTGACTATTTATCCGAATCCGGCAAAAGAGGTGTTAAACATCACTTCAGAAATTGATCCCATCCGGGAACTGGTACTGTACAATACCTTAGGAGAACAAGTTACTCGGTATTACCCCATGGAAAAATTGATCAGGCTTGAAGTCGGCGATTTGCCTAAAGGCATCTACATCATCAGCTTAAGTACAGGTCAACAAACAACGATTAAAAAGGTATTGATACAATGATCAAGAAGCTATTTTATACGCTGATTCTATTTGTCCTGGTTGGAAATCTTTCAGCTTCCCACCTGGTTGGCGGAAGTCTTGGATATGAATACCTGGGACAGGTTGGCTCCAACTATCGTTATAAAATCATTCTGGTAGTTTACAATAACTGCGACGCAAATTCACAAATCCCACTGCCTGTAGCCACACAACCGGTATCTGTCTACGATCACGATGTTTCGGCGACCACTCCGCTACAAGGGAATGACAAACCGTTTGAGATCAGTTTAAACCTGAACCTGATTGATTCCCATAAAGTAGAACCTCCCGTTTCAAGTGGTTGCGCAATCGGACAGGATGTCTGTATTTACAAAGGGGTTTATGAGGGCATCGTCGATCTGCCGTTAAGTTTTACCGGATACCATCTTTATTTTGAAAATTTTGCGCGTAATGCGGCTATTACCAACCTGTTTAATCCGGGAGGAACCGGTATGGCTTTTCATGCGTACATTCCCCCGACTTTGGTTAACAACAGTTCTCCTGTTTTTTCAGATGATCCGGTACCCTTCCTATGTGTTAACGACACGGTATCGATCCTGAATACAGCAATCGACCCCGATGGAGACCAGCTGGTTTTTTCTTTTATCACACCGATGGCTTCCGCAACACAATCGGCTCCCAACAACCTGAGCTGGCCGATTAATCCGGTTACTTACAATGTTGGGTATTCAACTGCCCAGCCTTTCGGTGCGGCAGGTTATTCGTTCATCAACGGAGCCACCGGACTGACTCAATACATGTCTCCTACACTGGGGAACTTCGTTGTAGCTGTAGAAATTAAAGAAATCCGGAACGGTAATGTGATCGGAATTACCCGGCGAGACTTGCAGCTGTTGGTCATTACCTGTCCACCGAACCCGGCACCGAACCTCTCTTCAACCGGAGGAAGCGGAACAACGCAATACACCATCCAGGAGTGTGATACGTTAACTTTCCCTGTTACATTTACGGATCCGAACGGAGACAGTCTGTTTTTGTCTACTTCGGGTCAGATTTTCGACACTAGTTTCGTGAATCCGGCGGCACTGATCGATTCTCTGGTAATCGGGGATTCAACGGTTACAGCCAGTTTCGTTTGGGGAACATCCTGCGGAACAGCTCAGGCGCTACCCTACCAGTTTACGGTTTCTACAACCGATAATGGTTGCCCTCCGAAAACAACGAATGTCGTGTATCAGATCACAGTTGAACCACCGACACCTCCGGATTCGATTATCGGACCTCCATTGGTTTGTCAGAATTCTACCGTAAATTACAGTGTGGATACCATTCCCGGATATAGTTTTACCTGGACAGTCACCAACGGAACCATAACGTCCGGACAAGGCTCTTCCACCATCAGTGTGAACTGGCCAAACATCGGAGCAGGTACCGTTTCCGTGATAGGCGTCAGCGAATGTGGTTGCCCGTCAGCCTTCATTGACACCGCCATCACCATCGTTCCAGTACCGTCAGCAGATGCGGGAGCCGATACAACCATTTGTTTTGGAGATACAATTCAGATAGGAGGGTCGCCGACCGGGCCACCCGGAACTACTTTTTTATGGAATCCGAACACGAATATGAATGATTCTACGGCGTCAAATCCACTGGTATGGCCATCATCCACAACAACTTACATTGTAACGGTGGATAATGGTACGTGTACCAATACCGATACCATAACGGTTTTTGTGGGGACTCCTAACCTGGATGCGGGACCGGATACGGCACTTTGTGTCGGAGATACGATTCAACTGAATGCAGCAGGAGGAATAACTTACGCCTGGACACCCAACATCAATATTTCGGATACAAGCGTTAGCAATCCGTTCGTGTTCCCAACAACGACAACAACTTATTTCGTTATGGTCGGAGATACTATCGGATGTGTCGGATCAGATAGTTTAACGGTTACCGTTGATACGATGCCTGTGCCATCCAGCAGCCCTGATACGTCCGTTTGTTTCGGGACCTGTGTTCAACTTACTGCATCGGGTGGGACATCTTATTTGTGGACCCCGGGCTCAACATTATCCGATTCTACTATTGCTTCACCTACGGCGTGTCCTGTAGGTACTACAACCTATTTGGTCGATGTCACCAGCGGATTATGTGTCGCTCAGGATACGGTTACAGTTACTATTAACCCTCCGCCGGTTATATCCACGAATAATGATACGGCGGTCTGCATCGGTACTTGTGTCTCCTTGTCGGTAAGCGGGGCCTCAACCTACATCTGGTCTCCGGCTACCGGGCTTTCCAATGATACTATTGCTAATCCGGTAGCGTGTCCGACCACTACCACAACGTATATTGTTAGTGGTACCGATACCAACGGATGTATAGGATTTGATACGGTTACCATTACGGTTAATGCTTTACCGGTTGTGGATGCCGGTCCGGATCAGTCTATCTGTGATGTGGGAACCGTTGTGATCGGAGGAACACCTACCGGTCCTGTAGGAGCCACTTATGCCTGGACACCTTCAGGAACTCTCAATGATACGACTCTGGCCAACCCGAGTGCTTCTCCGATAAGTACAACGACTTATACGGTAACGGTAACGGATACCAATGGTTGTTCGGACTTCGATGTGATTACCGTAACACTGAACACATTACCCGTAGTGAATGCCGGATCGGATACGACTATATGTTTTGGTGAATCCGTTGTGATCGGAGGAACACCAACCGGGCCCAACAATTCCAGTTATAGTTGGGTGCCTCCTTCTACCCTGAACAATGATACCATTGCTAACCCAACAGCGACACCAACAGCAACAACTCAATACATCGTAACGGTAACGGACTCTAATAATTGCCAGAATGCGGATACTGTTGAGATTACCGTTAATCCGCTTCCGGTTATCACGGTCAGCAACGATACGGCAATGTGCATAGGAACCTGCTATCAATTAATTGCCTCAGGAGCAATTACTTACGTTTGGACCCCAGCGGCTGGATTATCTAACGACTCAATCGCCAATCCGGTAGCCTGCCCTGTTGCGACGACTACATACGTTGTAACAGGGACCGATGGATTTGGATGTTTCGATACGGCAAGTGTAACGGTTACCATTAACCCGTTGCCTATCATAACTACCAGTAATGACACATCGGTATGTTTTGGCACCTGTGCGCAATTATCAGCTTCCGGAGGTGTTGGCTATTCCTGGAGCCCGGGAGCAACGCTGTCGGATTCAACATTGTCTAACCCGCTAGCCTGCCCTACGGTTAATACCACCTACGTGGTTACCGTTACCGATGGAAATGGCTGTGTAGATACGGGGAGCGTTACCGTTTCCATAGATACCTTGCCAATCGTTGAGGCAGGTCCAGATACCTCGTTATGTATCAATGACAGCATCCAGTTAAATGCCAGTGGTGCTGTTGGCTATGCCTGGACCCCGAACATGAACATTTCAGACACATCTGTTGCTAACCCGATTGTGTTCCCAACCGTTACAACAACCTACTATGTGGTTGGCACCAACGCGAACGGTTGTGAGAACATAGATAGTGTTGAGGTTGTAGTTAATAGCCTGCCTGTTATTTTAACGAGTAACGATACGGCCATCTGTATTGGAGGTTGTGCGCAATTATCAGCTTCCGGAGGGTTAAGCTATACGTGGAATCCGGGAGGAACATTATCAGACTCTACCCTATTTAATCCGGTAGCTTGTCCGACAACAAATACAACCTACACAGTTACGGTAAGCGACACCAACAGTTGTTCAGATACGGCGAGTGTGTCGGTTACCATTAATCCGCTCCCTGTAGTAGATGCCGGGCCGGATCTCTGGCTCTGTGAAGGAGATAGTATTCAGTTAAACGGTTCGGGAGCTATCGGATACAGCTGGTCGCCAGGAGGTACTTTATCCGATTCGACCATTGCCAATCCGATGGCTAGTCCGTTGGATACAACTAATTACGTGTTGACCGGAGTTGATGCGAACGGTTGTACGAATACGGATACCGTTACGGTAATTGTTAATGATGAGGTGCCGATCGTGCCAGGGAATGATACAACTATTTGTGCCGGGGATACGGTTATGTTAGGAGGAATGCCTACTTCGCCTAACGGCACTTCTTATCAGTGGTTTCCTAACGGAGGAACATTGAATAACGACACCATTGCGAATCCGATGGCTTTCCCGGCAGTTACGACAACCTATTATGTTGTTGCGACCAACGATACATGTACCGCTATTGATTCTGTAACCATTACGGTAAACCCATTACCGGCTATCAATGCCGGAAGTGACATAGCAATATGCATTGGCGACTCTACACAGTTGATTGCTACAGGTGGTTTAACATACACCTGGCAACCCGGGAACACACTAACCGATTCCACGATAGCCAATCCGACAGCTTTTCCGACAGTTACAACAGATTACACGGTATTTGGAACGGACACCAATGGCTGTTCGGCTTTTGATACGGTGCAGGTGGTGATTAATCCGTTGCCAACCATTTCTGCCGGAGGATCCGTTCAGGTTTGCCGGGGTGATTCCATACAACTTAATGCAACAGGAGGGGTATCTTATGTATGGACGCCTTCCGCCGGATTGTCGAACGACACCATTGCGAATCCGATGGCTTCTCCTTCAAGTACTACAACATATACCGTTACAGGTACAGATGCAAATGGATGTATGAATTCAGACAGCATTGAGGTGACCATCAATCAATTAAGTGTGCCTGATTTATCGGATACCATTATTTGTATCGGAGAATCCCTGCAACTTTATGTAAATGGCCCCGCCGGAGCAACGTATAACTGGACTCCGGCAACGGATTTGTCCGATTCGACCATTGCTAATCCGATAACCACAACTCAGGTAACGATTACCTACACGGTTGTTGTAACCGACACGAACGGTTGTAAGGATACCACTTCGGTATTGGTTAATGCAGAACCCAAACCTACTGCAGATTTTGGCATGGAAACAACCCCTTATTGTGATGGTATTTTAGCGGAGTTTACCAACTTGAGTATAGGATCATCTACGTATACCTGGGACTTTGGAGATGGCGAACAATCCACCGAAATAAATCCGGAACACCTGTTCTTATATGGAAACACCTATACCATATTATTAACCGCTTATCATGCTGGAATCTGCACCGATACGGCAACCATGCCGATTGATCCGGGAGCTTTTGAAGATTACTTCAGCATAGTTCCGCCAACAGTTCTGACGCCAAATGATGACGGCATGAATGACTTGTTTAAAATGGATTTTCCGGAGCAGATCTCAGGCTGTGTAAATATTCAGGTTTTTGATCGATGGGGAATTAAACTCTACGAATCACAAGGGTTGAACAGTGGTTGGGACGGTAGGACAACGGCCGGATCAAAAGTTCCGGACGGCACCTACTTCTACATCATCGAAGTGAATGGTATGGTGAAAAAAGGATCGATCACATTAATGCGCTAGGTTAACGTTTTTTAGAGAAAGACAATACACCGAAGAAAAACAGGAGGCCGGCCAACAATACGATTCCGGAGAAATAGAGCAGACTCCCTGTCGGGTGAATAATTAACATGGCGCCGACAAACTGAACAAGGATAATGACATACAGGAACCTGGAAATAAAGGATCGGGTTCTTTTGCTAATCACATAAGCTCCCAGTGGGGCACCAAACACAACTACCGGAATGCAGACCAGCCAGTAGTTCATTTCAGTTGTCCCAAAATCACCGATCAGGAACAAATGAGTTAGGAAACCGACAATAGAATTGACGGCCATGGCAACGACACTCGTGGGCGTTGCTATTTTTTCAGAAAGATGATACCTCATGGTGATGTAGGAAAAGCTAAAAATATCGATTCCGCTCCCCAGGAGTGAACTTATGCCACCTCCGATTAAACCGATCAGCAAGAGAATCAGAACTTCCATGCGAGCCATTTTCGGCAATTTGTCGACGGTTTTTCGTTTATTGAGTTCGTTGGTGTAGAACAGGATCAGCCCGAAGCTGAGCCAAAAAGTAACAAAGAGCATCTTAACATAAGCCGGAGGAAACAGGGAGGTTAGGAAATAGGACCCCAGTAACATGCCGAAAGCCCCACCAATGGTAACAGGGATGAGATAATGATATTCGATTTTTATTTTACTTCGGATAATTACAAAAGAAGCAGCAGTCATTCCCACGGATTGAATGGCCAGGCTAAAGTTTCTTGCAACACTCGGAGAAATGTCATACATCAGTGTCATAACCGGAAACGCAACGGCTCCGCCACCTTCGGAACTTGCTCCGGCGATAAAAGAACCGAAGGCCATGGTAACCGACATGAACCAGTTCTGTTCAAATAAGAACCAACGGTTACTCAGCATCATAAAGAATAACCAGATTGTGAACACCACCAAAAGCGGAGTAATCAATGGGAAAACGGATTTCTTTTGTTCACTCATTCTTTGTTCCTGGAATCTATGATAATGGTTACGGGTCCGTCATTGATGAGATGTACTTTCATGTCGGCCCCGAATTCCCCGCTGTGGATGGTTTGCCCAGTTTCTTTCTCCAGTCGATTCAGAAACTGATGGTAGAGTGGAATGGCTGTGTCCGGTTTTGCCGCATTGATGAAAGAAGGCCGGTTTCCTTTTTTGGTGCTGGCATGCAAAGTGAACTGGCTGACAACTAAAAACTCACCACCCAGATCAGCTGCGGATAAATTCATGGCCCCCTGCTCGTCGTTGAATATTCTCAATTTGCTGATCTTGGCACACAACCAGTTGATGTCTTCTTCACCATCCTCTTGTTCAATGCCGAGGAGAATTAACAGGCCACGGCCGATCGTGCTCTTTATGCGACCATCAATGCTTACAGAAGCTTCACTTACCCGTTGAATCACAACTTTCATACTCAATAACCTTTTGTCCGATAGTTTTCATCCTCATCATCTTCGTGGATACTCACATAATTCGCATACCTGAATTCGGCAATTTCTCCCGATTCGACAGCCTCTTTGATGGCACATTTGGGTTCATTCAGGTGCTGACAATTGTTGAAATGGCATTGTTCCAGCAGGCTTCTCATTTCCAGAAAATAATGGGACAATTCACTCTTATCAAAATCGATCAACCCAAAGGCTTTGATGCCCGGGGTATCGATAATATCACCGCCAAAATGTAAAGAAACCATTTCGGCAAATGTGGTGGTGTGTTTTCCCTGGAGATGAGCCCCGGAAATATGGCCCGTCTTCAGGTCCAGCTGGGGATCGATTGCGTTGAGCAAGGTGGATTTACCAACACCCGAATGGCCTGAAATAACAGAAACCCGATCTTTCAATAAAGCGGCAAGTTGATCGATGTTCTTTTTTTCGGTTGCCGAAGTTTCCAGGCAGGTGTATCCGACCTTCGAATAAACGGATTTCAGCTCATTGAGCTCAGCCTGTTCTTCATCCGTATACAGATCCACTTTGTTAAAAACAATGATGGTTGGAATGTGATACGCCTCGGCAGAGACCAGGAACCGATCGATAAACGCCGTAAATGTTTGGGGTTGAGCCAGCGTAACAACCAATATGGCCTGATCGATGTTGGCGGCGATGATGTGGGAACGTTTGGACAGGTTGATGGATTTTCGGATGATGTAGTTTTTGCGTTCCAGAATTTCTTCAATAAGTGCATTGCCATCAGCTTCCAGTTGCACGATTACACGATCGCCTACGGCAACCGGGTTGGTGGATTTGATTCCCTTCATCCGGAATTTCCCCTTGATCCGGGCATCCGCCAGGGAACCGTCGTCCAAACGAACCACGTACCAACTTCCTGTCGATTTTATGACTACACCGTTCACCATACTGTAAAGGTATATATTTTATAGTTGCGGGGATTTCCATATCCGATGCAATATTTGAGTTCGGGCTGCCGTAAAGAAGTAGAGAATTAAGTATCTTCGCTGAAACAAACAATAAAAAACCATGTCGATTGAGGTTAAAAATGTAACGAAAATCTATGGCAGACAAAGGGCGTTGGATGATGTTTCTTTTGTTGTAGAACCCGGGAATATTGTCGGGTTTTTGGGCCCCAACGGAGCCGGAAAATCTACGATGATGAAAATCATTACCTGTTTTATTCCTCAAACTTCGGGAGAAGTGAAAGTATGTGGTTTCGATGTGGTGGATCAACCCATAGACGTGAAACGGCAAGTGGGTTATTTACCGGAACATAATCCGCTTTACCTCGATATGTATGTGAAGGAATACCTCGATTTTATCGGCGGGGTTTACAAAATTTCGGATCGTAAAAACCGGGTAAAAGAAATGATCGATATGGTTGGGTTGGGAGTTGAACAGAATAAAAAAATCGGGGCCTTATCGAAAGGATACCGCCAGCGGGTAGGTCTGGCACAGGCGATGATTCATGATCCCAAGGTGCTGATTCTGGATGAACCGACAACCGGTCTCGATCCCAATCAACTGGAAGAGATCAGGGAACTGATCAAACAGATCGGTAAAGAGAAAACGATCATGTTGTCTACGCACATCATGCAGGAAGTAGAAGCGATCTGTGATAAAACGATCATCATCAATAAAGGAAAAATCGTTGCAGACAATAACACCCAGGCACTTCGTCAACAAGACAGCAACCTGGTGCTAACGGTTGAGTTCGACAAAACAATTGATCAGAAACAGTTGCTTACCATAGAAGGAGTTATTCAGGTGAAGCATAAATCGGATAACAATTGGGTGTTTGAGGTGGCTAATGATGCGGTTCGGAACAACATCTTTCAGTTTGCCGTGAATCACGGCCTGATGGTGTTAACCATGCAAAAGGAGACCAAAAGCCTGGAGCAGATATTCAAAAAACTGACTACCTGATCACGTCACATTTTTCCAGAATTACATCTTCATAAAGATCAAGGTCCTCATCGTATTCAGCTCCCGAACGGATCACACCTTTGATTTGAATAGGATCACCGACCTTAAACCCTTGTAAATTTTGGTTTGATTCGAGGGTAAAAGAACAACTTACACCCAGATTTTCATTGCTGCTTTTCAAAATAACTACCTTTTGGTTCATCTGATCGGTGATGATGCTTTTAATTGATCCGGACACCACAATCACTTTGGATTCACCTTCACTATCCAGGTACCTGTTGTTAGCAGCATCCGGGTCGGTAAGGTATGATTCGACTAATTGAGAGGCTTCAACCTTTTCAAAAACTTCTACGATTTGGATGTCTCGATGAGGCATGAAGTACATATAGGAAGCATAACTTAATCCGATCACGATTAACAGTGCCCCGCTTATTACGATCCATTTGATTGATTTCTTCATTTGACTGAACAGATTAATTATAAAAGTCAAAACTCAGCACTTCAAATCAGAAATACCGTCACCTGCCTGACAAAACAGAGTCTAACAATGTCCGAACCATGACAATTAACGAGCCGGATCACACCTACATTTGAAGAAAATTAAAAACATCAGATTATGAAGCAAATACATGTATTATTAGGAGCGACCCTGCTTTTCGGGCTGTTTTCTTTTAAAGCCGATGAAAGCAAGTTGATTACCAAAACAGGACACATCAGCATTTTTTCGCATACGGTAGCCGAAGATATTACCGCTAACAACTACAAGGTAACCAGTTCCTTCAATCCCTCAACAGGAGAAATGGTGTTCGCGGTTCCCATGCAAGGATTTGAATTCGAAAAAGCGTTGATGCAGAAGCATTTTAACAGTCCGAAATTTTTAGACACCAAGCAGTATCCTAAAGCAAAATTTAAAGGAGCAATTACAAATATGGAGAAGATAAACATTAAACAAGAAGGAGTATATCCGGTTACGGTAGAGGGGGATTTAGACCTGCATGGAGTGACTAACCATGTGGTGGAAAAAGGAGAGATTCATGTGAAGGCAGGTCACATTACGGCGACCTCTAAGTTTCGTGTTGAACTGGCCGATTATAAAATTGCATTTGAAAAAGGAAAGCCCTCAACCAACATTGCAAAAGAGATAGAAATCACTTTAAATATGAAATACCAGTAAAGATTAGTTAGTAGTTTATGGTTCATTGGAAGTCCTTGGTAAATATTTACCAAGGATTTTTTAGTTAAGGGTTGTACAAACTGAAAAAAAAAACGACTTTTGATTCGTATTAAAATTGTGGAATGATTTGGCTGCTTGCAACCACTTAAAAAAATGCTAAAAAGTATTTCCGAGTTGTACAGCCTTCGTTTCGTTAAACTAAATTATTTATGTCATATTTATTCACTTCTGAATCCGTATCGGAAGGGCATCCCGACAAGGTAGCCGATCAGATTTCCGATGCATTAATTGATAACTTTTTAGCATTCGACAAAGACTCCAAAGTGGCTTGCGAAACACTTGTGACAACCGGACAGGTTGTGTTGGCCGGAGAGGTTAAATCAAAAACCTATTTGGATGTTCAGAAAATTGCCCGGGATGTGATCAACCGCATTGGATACACCAAAGGCGAGTATATGTTCGATGGAAATTCCTGCGGGGTTTTGTCTGCAATCCATGAACAGTCTCCGGACATTAATCAGGGTGTTGAGCGAAAGAAGAAAGAAGATCAGGGAGCAGGAGACCAGGGAATGATGTTTGGGTATGCCACCAACGAAACGGAAAACTATATGCCGTTGGCGCTGGAGATCTCCCATTTATTATTGAAAGAACTTGCCGAACTCCGACGAGAAGGAAAGAAAATGAAATACCTGCGTCCGGATTCCAAATCACAGGTAACCATTGAATACAATGATGACAATACACCGGTTCGGATTGATGCGATTGTGGTTTCCACACAGCACGATAACTTCGATACGGAAGCCAAAATGCTGAAGCAGATCAAAGAAGATGTGATCAATGTTTTGGTTCCAAGGGTGAAAAAGCAATTGCCGAAACACATTCAGAAATTATTCAACGACAAGATCAAATACCATGTGAATCCGACCGGAATCTTTGTGATCGGAGGACCTCATGGCGATACCGGATTGACCGGAAGGAAGATCATTGTGGATACGTACGGAGGTAAAGGAGCTCACGGAGGTGGTGCATTTTCCGGGAAAGATCCAAGTAAAGTGGACCGGTCGGCGGCTTATGCTACCCGGCACATTGCCAAAAATCTGGTAGCTGCCGGAGTGGCTGATGAAGTATTGGTTCAGGTGGCCTATGCCATTGGAGTTGCTAAACCGGTTGGTATTTTTGTAAATACTTACGGGACATCGAAAGTAAATTTAACGGATGGACAGATTGCCAAAAAAGTGGAGAAATTATTTGACATGCGACCTTATGCCATCGAAACCCGGTTTAAGCTTCGCACACCGATCTATTCGGAAACCGCGGCTTACGGGCACATGGGAAGACCATGTGAAGTGGTTGAAAAACAGTTTGTTGATGGGTCTGGTAAAACCAAAAAGATGAAGGTGAAGTTGTTCCCTTGGGAAGAGTTGGATTACGTGGCAAAAGTGAAGAAGGCGTTTTCCATTTAACAGGAGTGAGCAACCGGATACGGTTAAAAAACACCGTTAACATAAGCTTTACAAAAAAAATTAAGTAGAAAAATAATTTTTTTGTATCTTGGCGACCTGTTTAGAGTGCGGAAAAATAACCGGAAAGCCGGGATTTTATGCCGATAAACAAAACAATAAAAGTTGAAGTAATAATTTAAAAACAAAAACAGTTAGATAACAAACTATTAAACTATGAAAAAGTTATTTGCATTATTAACAGTAGCTGGATTATTAAGTTTCGGAACATTTAGTTCAGCATACGCACAAGAAGAAGGAGCTGAAGGAGCAACTGAAATGGTTGATTCGAACGCTACAGCTGAAGAGGCACCGGCTGAAGAAGTTGCTGAAGAAGCACCGGTTGAAGAGCCTGTTGCTGAAGAAGCTGCTCCTGCGGAGGAAGAATCATTTACTCAGATCATCAAACAAAAATTCATTGAAGGTGGTCCAGGGTTTATGGGAATCGTATTGATATGTTTGATCTTAGGTCTAGCTATCGTTATTGAAAGAATTATTTACCTGAACATGGCGACTACCAACACTGACAAATTGTTGAAAGATGTAGAGAGCGCTTTGAATGCAGGTGGTGTTGAGGCTGCTAAAGAGGTTTGCAGAAACACAAAAGGCCCTGTTGCCAGCATTTTCTATCAGGGATTAGACAGAAGCCACGAAGGTGTTGACATGGTTGAGAAATCGGTTGTGTCTTACGGTGGCGTTCAAATGGGTCTGTTGGAAAAAGGAATTTCCTGGATTTCATTGTTTATCGCTCTGGCTCCGATGCTTGGGTTCATGGGTACGGTAATTGGTATGATCGGGGCATTCGACGCGATCGCTGAAGCAGGGGATATTTCTCCGGCAGTTGTGGCAACCGGTATTAAAGTGGCCTTGTTAACAACCGTATTCGGTCTTATCGTTGCGATTATCCTGCAAATCTTCTATAATTACATTGTTGCGAAAGTAGATAGCATTGTAAACGATATGGAAAATGCATCAATTTCGTTAATCGATTTATTAGTAAAGAACGAACTCAAAAAATAATCAAGAACAATGGATAACAAAATATTCAAAATAGTATTCATAGCTCTTTTGGGTCTTTCTGCGCTCCTGAGCATCTTGTTTATGCTGGATGTGGTGAGTGAAGGATTGCTGATCAACTGGTGCTATATCCTGTTGGGTATTGCTACGGTTTCGGCCATTGTGTTCTCGTTGATGAACATGATCAAAAACCCGAAGAAAGCTAAGAGTGCCTTAATCGGAATTGTAGCATTACTGATCATTTGTGGTATCGGGTATGTTATGGCCGGTTCTGAAGAGCACATTGATTTAGAAGGAAATATACTGGCCGATGCAGCCACTTCTCAGAAGTCTGAGGGTGGATTGATCGCATTCTATATTTTAGCCTTCCTGGCGATTGCATCGATCGTGTACGCTGAGGTATCAAAAATGTTTAAATAAACCCTTATGGCAAAAAGAGAAATATCTGAAATTAATGCCGGCTCGATGGCCGATATCGCTTTCTTGCTCTTGATATTCTTCTTGGTAACCACCACCATGGATACAGATACCGGTTTGGTGAGAAGACTGCCACCCGTACTGGATGAAATTCAGGATCCGCCACCGATCAAACAGCGTAATATCTTTGAGATTCTGGTGAACGCGAATGATCAGTTGCTGGTTGAGGGGGAATACATTCAGGTTACCGAGCTCCGAGCAAAAGCGAAAGAGTTCATTAAGAGTAACCCGAGTTTTCCGATGGTTTCAGATGCTACCAACGCTTCAAACCCGAATATGCCGGAGTTTAAAATGGAGGAAGTGCCGGTATTCGGGAACATGTTGGTGTCTAAACAAATCATTTCACTGCAAAACGATAACGGAACCACTTACGAAATGTATATTAAGGTACAAAACGAGTTGGTGGGGGCGTACAATGAGTTGAGAAATGAGCTGGCCCTGCAAAAATTCGGTAAATCATACGATGAGCTGGTTCAGCAATCCGGTTCTTCTGAATCCATTGAAGAGAAAGTTAAAGCGATTAAGAAAATTTATCCGCAACGAATTTCTGAGGCGGAACCTAAAAAGATCGGAAGTTAATTATGTCAAAGTTTAGAAAAAAAGGAAGTAAAGGACAACCTGCTATTTCTACGGCGGCTTTACCGGATATCGTTTTCATGCTTTTATTCTTCTTTATGGTTACTACCGTAATGCGGGAGACTTCGCTGAAAGTAATCAACGTAACGCCAAAAGCTACCGAAGTTGAAAAACTGGAACGTAAATCACTGGTTTCATACATCTATATCGGGAAACCGATCAAAGCCCTTCAGGGTGCATTCGGAACCGCACCACGTATTCAGCTGAACGATGCATTCAAAACCAAAGAAGACATCTTTCAGTTTGTTGAAATGGAAAAAGATGAGCGTGATGAGGCAGAACGTAACATGATTACCTGGTCGCTTAAAGTAGATCAGGAAACCAAAATGGGAATTGTTACCGACGTGAAGCAAGAATTAAGAAAGGCAAACGCGTTGAAGATTAACTATTCTACCAAGAAAACAGATAAGATCGTGAATTAACGATAAAACAAGCAAATAACTGGAAAAGCCTCACCTTGTGTGAGGCTTTTTTTTAAATGTCATTTTCCCCGAATAGTTTACTTTTGTTCTAATGAGTTCAGGAACGGCATATATTCAGCAGGCAGATTCAACCGCTTCAGGGGCAGGTCCAGCCAATCCGGGATCACCCCAGGAGCAGGATATGGCTTTAGACACCCTGCTTGCAGATTCACAACAACGTTATGGTCTGGAGAATTATGACCAGCTACCGGTCAGAACCGTAGAAACACCACCCGAACAACCAGAAATTATAAGCCAACCCGCACAACCGGTTCCATTGGTAGTCAGAAATGTAGAGGTTGAAAACTGGCAGACCGTACTGCTGTTAATAACCTTTTTCCTGTTAGCATTTGTAAAAGCCTTTAACAGCACCCGTTTTCATGAAAGTGTTAAGGCCCTGTTCAATTATGATGTGGCAGAGGAAATCGTGAGGGAAGAAAAGGTCTTCTTCCACCAGGTGAATCTGATTACCACGCTTATTCACCTGATAACGGTGTCGTTGTTGATCTTTTATATGAGGGGGAGCATTGCTGTTGATCTGGCAAGTGATTTTACGCTATACCTGTTCATCGTGGTATTTGTTTGTGTCCTTTACCTCATGAAGTACACGGTATCCAAGGTTCTCTTTTTTGTGTTTAATGATATTGGAATCGCCAATGAATATATTTTTAATGTATCCTTGTATAACGGGTTACTGGGGTCGGCACTCATACCTGTTTTGAGTTTGCTGTATTTCACGCCTTTCGAGCCTCATATTGTATTGAATTATCTTCTTGTTCCCTTATTATTACTTGTGTTTTCATGGCGCTTGTTGCGATTATTTGTAATCGGAAAAGAAAAAGGGATTTCATATTTCTATATATTTTTGTACATTTGCACCCTCGAAATTTTACCGTTGGTCGTTCTATATCGGATTTTCATCCTCAAATAATATAGGTTCGACTAAGAAATAAAAGGATATATGTTGAAAGTAAAGAGTGTTTTAGTATCTCAACCGAAACCGCAGACAGAGAAATCGCCTTATTTTGATTTGGCTGATAATTGTAAGATTAAGATTGATTTTAGACCATTTATCCATGTTGAGGGCGTATCTGCCAAAGAGTTTCGTCAACAGCGTATTAACTTATTAGATTTTAATGCGGTAATCTTTACCAGCAGGAATGCGGTTGATCATTACTTTCGTGCCGCTGAAGAAACCCGGGTAAAAATTCCGGACGACATGAAATACTTCTGTATTTCTGAGGCGATTGCTTTGTATCTTCAAAAATACATCGTTTACCGCAAGCGTAAGATTTTTCACGGACAGCAAACGTTTGCCGATCTGATCTCGGTAATTAAAAAGCATAAGGATTGTAATTTTTTACTGCCATGTTCCGATATCCTACGTTCGAACATTCCTGAATTGCTCGAGGATAACGGCATCAAATTTCAATGTGTTACGCTCTATAAAACCGTTTGCAGCGATTTGTCCGACCTGAAAGATGTAAACTACGATGTATTGGTGTTTTTCAGTCCTTCGGGAATCAAATCTTTGTACCAGAACTTCCCGGATTTCAAGCAGAATAATACCCGAATCGCAGTTTTTGGCCCGACAACGGCTAAAGCAGCTGAGGACGCCGGGTTAAAAATCGATATTTCCGCCCCTCAACCGGAATCACCTTCCATGACCAGAGCATTAGAGCTTTACATCAAAAAAGTGAATAAAAACGGGAAAGCAAAATAAAGGTTGATGATTCAACCTTTTTTTTTGTCCGACGCTTTCTGAGCAGCTTTAAAAAATGCTAAATAGCCCTTTTTTCGGTTTATATTATTACATTTGCAGCCTTATATTTTTTAGTAAATACGTACCATGAAGCTATCAAAATTCAAGTTTACACTTCCCCAAGAATTATTAGCCGAAAGGCCTTCCCCCGAGCGAGAAGAAGCACGATTAATGGTGGTTCACCGTGACACAGGAGTGATCGAGCACAAGAAATTTAAAGATGTACTCGATTACTTTGAAGACGGCGATCTGATGGTGATGAACGACACCAAAGTTTTCCCGGCCAGAATGTACGGAAATAAAGAAAAAACCGGCGCACGCATTGAGGTTTTCCTGCTCAGGGAGTTGAACCGCGAAAGTTTGTTGTGGGATGTACTGGTAGATCCGGCACGTAAAATCAGGATTGGTAACAAACTCTATTTCGGAGATGATGATCTGGTGGCGGAAGTGATCGACAATACGACCTCCCGCGGAAGAACCCTTCGTTTCCTATTTGAGGGGCCGTATGAAGAGTTTAAGGCGATCATTGAAAAACTTGGTGAAACGCCGATCCCGAAATACATCAAACGAGCTGTTGAACCGGAAGATGCCGAGCGTTACCAAACGGTTTACGCCAAACATGAAGGAGCTGTTGCCGCTCCAACAGCCGGACTTCACTTCAGCAAGCATTTGTTGAAAAAACTGGAAATCAAAGGCGTTGATTTTGCTTACCTGACACTGCATGTAGGATTAGGGACTTTCCGTCCGGTAGAGGTGGAGGATCTGACCAAACATAAAATGGACTCGGAAGAGATTCACATCGATGAGGCTTGTGCCGACAAGGTGAATAAAGCCAAACAAAACAAGCATAAGATTTGTGCCATCGGAACTACATCCATGAGGGTTCTGGAGTCGTCCGTATCTACCGACGGCTACCTGAAACCGTTTGATGGCTGGACCAATAAATTCATTTTTCCTCCTTATGATTTCAGTCTGGCCAACTGCATGATCACCAATTTCCATACGCCGGAATCAACATTGTTGATGATGACCTGTGCTTTTGGCGGATACGACCTGATCATGAAGGCCTACAAAGAAGCCATAAAGGAAAAATACCGTTTCTACACCTATGGAGACGCAATGCTAATACTCTAAAAATCAAAAGGCAAACATATATTAACTTTAAAACACTTTAATTACATGAAACTAGAAGACCTAAAACTTTACCAGGAATGTCTGGACTTTGAACAAAAGATCTGGAACATTGTGAACGAATGGGAAGGGTTTAACAAAGAAACCATGGGGAAACCATTTACCCAATCTGCCGATGCCATTTCCGGCAACATAGCTTCAGGATACGGACGATACAACTTTAAAGATAAAAAACACTATTGTTACATTTCAAGAGGTTACCTCTTAAAGACCAAAGGATGGTTGATCAAAGCCAAAGAGCGTGAATTGATCGGTGCCGAGCAATCGGAAGAATTAATGGAGTTCATTGAAAAGATTCACCGCATGCTGAATGCTTACATCCGATCAATCGGCAGAAAAAAATCGGATAGCTACGACGGTGGAAATGGTTATGACGAAAGTGAAGAGATGGAAGAAGTGAACGGCAACAGAGCGGAAGATAACTCGTTTACTGCTTCTGCCGATGAGTTCTTCAGCTCAGACGAACTAGCTTCTAATGCCTGATTATGCGATCATAGTTGCCGGAGGGAAAGGGGAACGTATGGGAGGGTCTACTCCGAAACAATTCCTCGAACTGAATGGCAAACCTGTGATCATGCATACCATCGAAAAGTTCAGAACCGCTTTTCAGGACATTAAAATCATACTGGCTCTTCCCGAAAATCAAATCGACTTTTGGGAGGAGCTTTGTTCTAAATACGGGTTTGTAAACATTCCTCATCACATTGTGAAAGGAGGAGAAACCCGGTTCCATTCGGTTAAAAATGCTTTGTCGCTCGTGAAAAGCGCTGGCATTGTAGGCATTCACGACGGGGTTCGCCCTTTGGTTAGTACCACCACCATTACAGCCTGCTATCAAGAGGCCGCCCAGCACGGGAATGCCATACCTGTGGTGGATGTGGTCGATTCTCTGAGGTACGTATCCAAACAGGAGGGAACCAATAAAGCCGTGGCACGAAGCTGTTATAAGATCGTTCAAACTCCTCAGTGCTTTCGTTCCGATCTGATCTTAAAGGCCTACGAGCAAGATTATGATCCTGCCTTTACAGACGATGCTTCCGTGGTGGAACAACTCGGAGAAACCATCCATCTGGTGGAAGGAAACCGGGACAACATCAAGATCACTACTCAGGAGGACCTCATCCTCGCTGAGCATTTCATAAAGGCCTGACCTTACTCGATTTCAACAACGTCATATTTTCCAGATCCACGTCTTCAATCAGGTTTAACCCCGGTATTTTTCCCGGTTCGATGCTTCCCAACTCATCAAATCCTAAAAATTCCGCTCCATTGAAAGTGGCCCATCGGATCAATTTTTCGAGAGGGATGAACTTGTTTTTCTCCGTAATGGTTTTCAGTTCATCCAACATACTCAAGCCCCAGTTGGAAGCCAGGCTATCGGTACCAATGGTGCATTTTTCACTCGTAAACAAACTGTAATCCGGTTGCCTGCCTTCGATATACTGGTTGGCATTCGGACAAAAGCACCAGTAGATCTGATCTGAAAACAACCGGGCATGAACAAGATCTTCCTTGCTGGTATAGATATTATGAACCAGTAAGATTCGTTTGTTTTTCGGGAACCGGTTCAGGTAGGACGGCAGGGAATTAGTGCCCGTTGGCTGCCAGTCTTTAATGGCATCGCTGAATTTCAGCAACTGATTGTACAGTTTTCCTTCCTTATTCCGGAACAATTCGTTTTCTCCGTCCGTTTCCTGATTATGGATGGTAAAGATGTCGTTGGGTTCCAGGCAAACCAGGTTGAACAGTTTTTCTGACATGGAATAGGGTGCGTGCGGGGTAAGGCTAATACGGGTAGAACGGAAATAGCTGTTTTTGAGCTCCCTGGCGCGTTCTATGATTTGCCCGGCTTTATCTTCTTCCAATCCAAAAACCTCAATAAAGGTGTGGTATTTCAGGTGATTTTTCTCTTTTTGGTAGAAGGAGGTGTTTCCATTCGAAATATCACCCACGGCAACAATTCCGTTGCGGATCATTTCCTGCTCAGCCAACTGGATGGCGGACCAGCGTTTTTGTTCGCTCACCTGATCTCGAATGGCCATGAGTTCTTCTACAAAACCGTGCAGCTGCGTATTTTCTGCAATCTTTCCTTTGAGGTATGACAATTCGAGGTGGCAATGGGTGTTCACAAATCCCGGGCAGATGATGCCCCGGTATTTGAGGATTTCCCCGCCGGGCTTACTTTCTTTCGCCGGATCAATCAATGCTTCGATCCGGCCATCGTCACCCACAACAACGATTCCGTTTCTAATCGGGGATCCGTTCCCCGGGAAGATATAATCTGCTGTGATCTTCATGATTCAAATGTAATAAAATCATTGTCAGGTCGAGTATGTCGTATGTCGAGAACAACATGATTTACAAAAAGTTATTCCCATATAATATTCTTACAGAATTTTACTCGAATGGACACTTATTGCAATGCTAATCTTAACTTTGTACCATGGCAGAGAAACAGAATATCAGAAGCTTATCTCGTGAAGAGCTGGCCGAATTCTTTACGGCTCATGGTGAAAAAGCATTCAGGGCCAAACAGGTTTATGAATGGCTCTGGAAAAAACAGGCCGGTTCGTTTGATGCCATGAAAAATATTTCGTCATCGACCAGGGCACTTCTGGAAGAGCATTTTTTTATCCATACAGTTACTATTGCCGAAAAACAGGTTAGCGCGGATAAAACGATCAAGAATGCTTTTCGATTACATGACGGAAAGATCACCGAAGGGGTGTTGATCCCAACCACCAAGCGCATGACGGCCTGTATCTCCAGTCAGGTTGGCTGCAGTTTAAGTTGCAAATTTTGTGCAACAGGACGGTTGGATCGATTGAGAAACATCGAACCCGAAGAGATCTTTGACCAGGTGGCACTGATTAAGAAACAGGCAGAGGAGCACTACCAGACTCCGTTGAGCAACATTGTTTACATGGGCATGGGAGAGCCTTTGTTGAACTATAAGAACGTGCTGAAATCGGTTGAGCTGATCACGTCCGAGGAAGGCCTGGGGATGTCGCCCAGACGCATTACCATCTCAACCGCAGGGATTGCCAAGATGATTAAGAAGCTGGGTGACGACGAGGTGAAATTCAACCTGGCTTTATCACTTCATGCTGCGAACGATGCCAAGCGAAGTGAGATCATGCCGATCAACGAACAAAATTCGCTGGAGTCACTCAAGGAGGCTTTGCAATATTTTTATGAGAAAACGGGAACCCGGCCCACGTTTGAATACATCATCTTCAAAGACTTTAATGATAGCCTGGAAGATGCTAAAGAACTGGCAGCGTTCTGTAAATGTGTGCCCTGCAAGGTCAACATCATCGAATACAATCCGATCGACGATGGGGAATTTGAACGGGCGGATGCCGACAAAACGGATAAATTCGCAGCCTTTTTGGAAAATACCTTCAACCTGATTGTGAATGTTCGTCGCAGCCGTGGCAAGGATATAGATGCAGCCTGCGGCCAGCTGGCGAATAAAAATAAAGCAGGATCACCAAACTCCTGAATACCTTTCCCAGATTATCACGGTCAGGAATTTTTTTCTTTGATAAAACCATTAACTTTAAGGCCACAATCTATTTCCTATGGCAGAAAAAAAACTATTCTTACTCGACGCATTCGCTTTAATTTACCGGGCTTATTTCGGTTTCGGAAAGAACCACCGCTACAACTCCAAAGGATTGAACACGTCTGCCATGCTGGGCTTCACCAATACCCTGAACGAAGTGCTGGAAAAGCAGAAACCGACACACATTGCCGTTGTTTTTGATGCGCCTGGGGCAACGAACCGGGTTGAAGATTTTGCTGATTATAAGGCCGGTCGGGAGGAAATGCCGGAAGATATCCGGACAGCCATCCCTTACATCAAAGAGATCATTAAAGCCTATAACATCCCTATTCTGTTAAAAGAGGGCTATGAGGCTGACGACATCATCGGAACCATTGCCAAGCATGCTGAGAAAGAAGGGTTTATTACGTACATGATGACGCCGGATAAAGATTTCGGGCAGTTGGTCTCCGAAAATATTTTTATGTACAAACCGGCTGCTTTCGGAAAACCGGCGGAAGTGTGGGGAGTAAAAGAAGTGTGTGAGAAATTTGAAGTGAAAGACCCGCTACAGGTCATTGATATATTGGGACTCTGGGGAGACGCCGTGGACAATATTCCGGGAATTCCGGGAATTGGAGAGAAAACATCCAAGCTGCTCATTGCCAAATATGGTAGTGTTGAGGGCCTTATTGCTCATGCCGATGAACTGAAAGGCAAGCAAAAAGAAAACGTGATCGAATTTGCCGATCAGGGCTTATTATCCAAAAAACTGGCTACCATCATCCTCGATGTGCCTATTGAATATGATTTCGAAGACCTGAAAGTGGAAGATCCCGATGAAGAAAAGATCACCGAACTGTTTGCCGAACTCGAATTCCGGAATTTAGCGAAACGTGTTTTGGGCAAAGAAATCCAGATTAAGGCTGCACCGGTTCAGGTAGGCGGACAGATGGATTTGTTCGGCAATGTCCAGGAAGTGGAAACCACTGCCGAAACAGACGAGGTGGAGGAAATAGAACAAAAGGACCTGAAATCGACCGAGCATCACTACCATTTTGTTGACACCCCTGAAAAACGTAAAAAACTGATCGCCGACCTGGCAGCTCAGCAAGTGATTTGTTTCGATACGGAAACCACCGGGCTAAATCCTTTTGAAGCCGAGCTTGTCGGGGCATCGTTTGCCTTTAAACGTCACGAAGCATATTATGTGCCTTTTCCAGCAGACCGCGCCGAAGCGCAGCAGATTGTTGATGAATTCAAACCGGTATTCGAGAATAAAGAAATCGAAAAAGTCGGTCAAAACATCAAATACGACATCAATGTGTTGAGCAGTTACGGTGTTTCGGTAAGAGGCAGGCTCTTCGATACGATGATTGCCCATTACCTGATTCAGCCCGATATGCGCCATAACATGGATTTGCTGGCTGAAGCCTATCTGGGCTACAAGCCGATTTCCATAGAAACGCTCATCGGCAAAAAGGGAAAGAAACAACTCAGTATGCGCGACATTGAGCAGGAGCGGATTGTCGATTATGCCTGCGAAGATGCAGACATCACGCTACAGCTTAAGAATGAGTTTGAACCGAAGATGAACGAAACGCTCAAGAAACTGATGGATGAGATCGAAACACCCTTGATCCCGGTACTTGCTTCCATGGAAAAAGAAGGGATTCGGCTCGACGTGGAGGCTTTAAACAAGTTTTCCGAAGAACTGGAGGAACTGATCGTACAGTTAACGGAAAAGATCACTCAACTTGCCGGAGAAACATTTAACATCGACTCACCGAAACAACTGGGGGAAATTCTCTTCGAAAAATTACAGGTTGTAGATAAGGCCAAGAAAACCAAAACCGGGCAGTACCAAACCAGTGAAGATGTGCTTTCCAAATTGGAAAGTAAGCACGAGATTATCCCGGCGATTTTGGAATACCGGAGTTTGAAAAAACTGAAGAGTACTTACGTGGATGCGTTGCCGGAACTGGTCGCTCCCGACGGCAAAATTCATACAAGCTACATGCAGACCGTAGCGGCCACGGGACGCCTGAGCTCCAACAATCCGAATCTGCAGAACATCCCTATCCGCACCGAAAAAGGCCGTGAAATCCGTAAAGCATTTATTCCCCGGAATGATGATTATATCCTGTTGGCGGCGGATTATTCCCAAATTGAACTGAGGATCATTGCCGCACTGAGTGGTGATGAAAACATGCAGGAGGCTTTCATTAAAGGGGAGGATATTCACACCTCCACGGCGGCCAAAGTATTTGGAGTGAAGCCGGAAGAAGTGGATCGCGATATGAGAAGCAAGGCGAAGGCGGTTAATTTCGGTATTATTTATGGCGTGTCGGCTTTCGGGTTATCTCAAAACATCAACATTTCCCGTACGGAAGCGAAGGAGATCATCGACACCTATTTTGAAAAATATCCCAAATTAAAGGCATACATGGATCATAGTGTGGAGTTGGCCAAGCAACAAGGCTATGTGGAAACCATTATGCAGCGGCGAAGAATTTTAAAAGACATCACCTCAAATAATGCCGTTGTTCGCGGGCATGCCGAGCGTAATGCCATCAATGCTCCGATTCAGGGCTCTGCGGCTGATATCATCAAAATTGCGATGATCAACATCCATCAGGAATTCCAAGAACAGCAGTTCCAATCCAAAATGCTCCTGCAGGTGCACGATGAGCTTGTATTTGACGTGTACAAACCGGAATTGGAACAGGTTAAGCAGGTGGTTAAAGTCCAGATGGAAAATGCCGTGAAGCTTGCCGTTCCACTTGAAGTGGAGATGAATGCTGCCGAAAATTGGTTGTTGGCTCATTAGCAGAAGATCAATAGACTGATCATGAGAAGATGGTTGCCGGTTATCCTCGTTTTTTTATTTCAGGGCATCTCCGCTCAGACCAATTCCTTTCGCCATTATACAGTTGAAGACGGGCTGCCCAGTTCGCAGGTTTATTCGGCTTTTCAGGATTCGAAAGGATATATCTGGTTCGCAACGGATGCAGGTGTAAGCCGGTTTAACGGGTATGAGTTTGAAAACTTTGATGCCAGCGACGGACTTACGGACAATACGGTATTTCTGATTACGGAAGATGCCCGGGGGCGAATTTGGTTTGGCACGTTTAACTGCATGCTCTCCTACTACGAAAAAGGGGAGATAATCAGTTACCGGCACAACGACAAAATCAGTAATTATGTTAACGGGCATGCACAATTAGCAACGATCCATGTAGATGATGAAGACAATCTATGGCTATGTTTTAAGCTGAAAGGGACGCTTCAAATTGATAAACAGGGGAATCTTCATATTTTAAGTGTACACGACAGGAATATGGGGATTAATGTAATACAAGATCAGCAGGCATATTATTACAGTGGCAGCCACGGAAATGATCCGCAGAAATTCAAGGCTTCCAGGTATTCAAACCAATTGGATTCGAACACGATTAGATTTTACCGGTCAGCTTCCGATACGAGTTACGAATCGATAGTTTTTACCTGCCCGATCACTCAAAACGATGCAAGTACAAGAAATTTTATTCTACAGCAATTCAAGAATCAGCTCATTGTCTATATTTCAAAGGAAAGGGCTTATTTAATTGACCTAACAGCTCCACATAGCATCAAAACAATAAAGGGCTTATCCTTTTTACAAAATATTCCGGTGTCACTTTATGCAGACGATTCAACAATTTGGATTCCGGTTTTCCGGCAGGGTGTATATGAATGTAAGCTTATTGACGATAGTATTGTTGTAAAACAGGTTTACCTGAAAGGAGGAAGAGTATCACGCGTATTTAAAGATGAAGAAAACGGGTACTGGTTTTTAACCGTGAATGACGGTATCTATTATTTGCCGTCGAAACCCTTTCAAATTGAGTCGTTTAATGATAGTAAGGTGATCAACCTTGAAGTGGATACCGCTCGTGAAACCGTTTATGCCTTGTTGGAAAAAGGCGAATTGTATGAAAATAAACATGCGCTATCGGATTCATCCCATTTTACGAAACTCGCCAATACATCCTACAGGTTGCCGGGCCTGCATTACGATTATAATACGGACCGGTTATTTTATCTCCGGGATGATAATAAAGGGATCATGATTTACCAAAACGGGAAAAAGGAACGGTTAAAAATTAACGCCAAGTATAGTTATATGAATAGTTTCCGGGGTTTATATGTTGATCGTGACACCGTTTATGCAGTAAATAATTTGGGGTTGATGGAATTAGTGTCGGGAAAGGAAGCCAATTTTACTTTTAACCCGAAATTTTCCGGAAGCAAACATTGGTGTACCAGCGTTATGAGATCAGGAGGTACATTATGGGTTGGCACCAACAATGGGTTAAAACGGTATAATAACAAGAGTATTGAACCGATTCAATCCAAGAGTAAATACTTATCTTCATCAATAACCTGTATCAAAAAATTAAATGAGCAACTGATGTTGTTGGGAACCAAGAGCTACGGCTTGTTAGTGATGTCCGGGGATAGCCTGATCGATATCATTGACCAGCAGAACGGGTTAACCTCCAACATTATTCGCACCATATATGTCGATTCAAAAAAGAACATCTGGCTGGGATCGAATAAGGGAATATCCATCGTTCAATACAATAAGGGCCAAAAGCCAATCATTCAAAACATAACGAAGTATCATGGATTGTTGATTGAAGAAATCAATGATATCGTATCCTTGAAAGACATGATTTTTGTTGCTACGACTCAGGGCTTGATTCAATTCCATGTTCATGAAATCCAACGGAATACTACCCCGCCCCGGGTTTATCTCAAAACATTCCGGGCTAATTTAAAAAGCCTTGATTTTAATGAGGAGATGGATTTTTCCTACCGGGAAAATAACATTAAAATAGGCTATGAGGCGTTGAACTATAAAGGTCAGGGCACAGTTGATTACATGTATCGGTTGTTGCCTGCGGATACCAACTGGCAGGTAACGAACTTGAGGCAGGTAGAATATCCGGCGTTGACTTCCGGTACGTATCGATTTGAAGTTAAAGCCACTAATGAAGATCAGGTATGGAGTGATCCGGTGTCGCTTTCATTCACCATTCATCCTCCGTTTTGGCTTACCTGGTGGTTTATATTGATTGAAGCAGGGTTAGTTTCACTGGTGATCTATTCGGCATTTAAGTACCGTGAGCGACAAATCAAACAAAAAGCGGATACCGAGAAAAAAATCGTTGAATTGGAATTGAAGGCACTCAGAGCTCAAATGAATCCTCATTTTATATTCAATGTGCTAAACGCTATTCAGCATTACATTACCCTGAGTGATTTCAGGAATACCAATAAATACCTGACCCAGTTTGCCAAATTGATCAGAACGGTTCTGAAACTTTCGGAAAAGAATATCATTACGATCCAGGAAGAGATTGACATGTTAACGCTTTACATGAATCTGGAAAAAATGCGGTTTGAAGAGCAGTTTGATTATACGATAGAGCTAAGTGACCATATAGATCCGGATTACGATCAGATTCCGTCCATGTTAATTCAACCTTATGTGGAAAATGCCGTTTGGCATGGGTTAATGAACAGCCAACAAAAGGGTAGGATCGGAATAAAAATAGACCGGGATGGCGATTATTTGCATTGTACCATTGAAGATAACGGGATAGGGAGAGAAAAAGCGGAAGAAATAAACGCAAAAAGGAGGATCGGACAACGGTCGGTAGGGATGACAATTACCCGGGATCGGTTAGATATTCTCAATGAGGGATCGGTTAGTGTAAAAATTGTAGATTTGAAGAATGAGCAAGGGGATGCTTTGGGAACGAAAGTGGAAATCAGGGTTATGAATCAAACACAAAACGGATATGATTAATGCTGTAATAGTTGATGATGAACAGAAATCAATAGCTATTCTAAAACGGCTTATAGCAGAAACAGGCAAACAGGTTCATGTAGTAAACCAGGCGCAGTCTGTTGAAGAAGGGTATCAGGTTATTAAGGCGGAAAATCCGCAATTGGTCTTTCTGGATGTTGAAATGCTGGATGGAACTGGATTCAATTTGCTGGAGAAATTCGACAAGATCAATTTTGAGGTGATTTTCACGACGGCTTACGATAAGTATGCCATTCGGGCCATCAGATACAGTGCTATTGATTATTTGCTTAAGCCGATCGATTTGGATGACCTCGAAAGAGCCATTGATAAAGTCGAAAAAAACAGGCAAAAATCATTGCCCGATCAGGAATTGATTGACCTGCTCTTGTCCAACATGAAAAAGGCTCCGAATGAAAAAAGAATTGCCATTAAAGGAGCGTCCAAAATCGAATTGATCACCTCCAATGAAATTGTTTTTATTGAAGCGGAAAGTAATTATTCAGAACTGGTACTAACCGATAAAAAGATTGTTTCGACCCAAACGCTGAAGCAATTTGAACAGTTGTTTGAGGATGATACAGAGTTCTTCAGAGTAAGCCGGGGACATATCGTGAACATAAAACATATCCGGATTTACCACAAGAACAGGGAAGAAATTGAATTAACCACGGGAAACATCATTCCGGTTTCCCGGAGAAGGAAAAAAGAGTTTCTGGATCTGTTGGAACATGATTTTCGGAATTTGTGATGGTATTTTGTCCGTGAGGATTAGCAAGGCCGGTCACCATTTTCCCGGATTAATTCAAAAGGATTCTATAGATAGAATTTCCTGCGAGGCCTATTATTTTCGGTCGTCCTCTAAATATTTTATATATTTGATCTACCTAGAAACTACTTGAGGATGAAAAAAAGCTTACTTTATTTAACCGCGACCACCCTTTTAATGGCCTGTGGCGGAGATGTAGATGTTGAAGAAGGTCAGGAAAATAACCTGACACATGGTGAATTGACTGTTAAACGAGCCGACAAGGCCCAAAAAGTGTTTCAAACCGTTCCGTCACCTTATGAAACGGCAACCATTTTTGAAGAGGCCGGTGCAGCTTATAATACCGAATTTACCAACCCCATTGAGAATGTAGACAAGTATTCAACTGCAGCCAAGCAGGCCCTGAACCTCGGGGTGTATGGCGCCGATCTGAGTTATGCCAACATTTATGATCAAACACAAGAGTCGATGTTCTACATGAACTGCTCCAAGAAAATGGCTGATGCGTTGGAGATTTCTGCGGCGTTTAGCCCGGAAACAGTCGAGCGCATTGAAGAGAATATGAACAACAGGGACTCGATGATGAATATTGTAAATGATTCTTACTGGATCTGCGATGCCTACTTAAAAGAAAACGGGCAGGATAATCTGTCTGCGTTGATTATCGCAGGCGGCTGGATCGAAGGGCTCTACTTAGGTACGAAGTCCATTAATCGCGAAACTCCAAACGAAGGCCTGATGCAACGGATCGCCGATCAGAAATATTCGCTGAATAACCTGATCGACCTCATGGGTTCCTATGATGATGAGGAAGTGCAACACATCAAAACGGAACTGGAGAAGCTAAAAAAGGTTTTTGATAAAATTGAAGAGCAGGAAGGCGAAGCCAGTGTGGAAGAAGGTGATGTTCCTACCATCGGGGGTGGAAGTACACTGAAATACGACCAGGCAACTGTTTTTGAAATAGCTGATTTAACCGAAACCATTAGAAATGAGATCATTAAATAGAACCATCCTCCGTATATTTATTCTGGTAGCGCCTGTATTCTTTGCATTTCATGCCGATGCGCAATGCAAGCGTTTCACCAAAAAGAATTGCCTGCCTGCTTTGGCTCCGTATATCCACAACGGGAAACTGACCAGCGCTGTTTTCAATCCGGGTGAATCGGCCGACGTTGAAATGACTTTCAATGCCGGGAAGCAATACCGTGTTTTGGTGTGTTCTCAAGAGACCGTTGGGAATGTTCAGTTCAAAGTACTCGATAAAACCCGCAAAATCCTTTTTGAAAGTAAAGAAGATCAAATGAATCCGAGCTGGGATTTTAAAATGGCTACGACCCAGCAGTTGATCATCCAGGTTTCCATCCCGCAAATGGAAGAGAGCGTCCAAAAAACCAACCTGGTTCAGAACGGATGTGTCGCCATCATGGTCGGGGTAAAAAATTAGTTAAACAGTCATCTCGCCACGTAAAGGCTGTTCCAGTAAACCTTTAATTTCTGTAATAGGCAGGCCTGTTCCAAGTAAATACATCAGCTTGGTTACGGCGGCTTCGAATGTCAGGTCCTTGCCACTGATCACACCGATCTTGTTGAATGCCGAGCTGGTTTCATATTGACCCTGATTCACCATTCCTCCTTCGCACTGACTGATGTTCAGGATGATGATATCCCGTTTGATGGCCTCGATGAGCAAATCGATGAACCAGATCTGCGTCGAGCCGTTTCCGGCACCAAAGGTTTCCATGACGATGGCTTTTAATCCGGGAATGTTAATGATGGAAAAGATCTGTTGCTCCGTGATGCCCGGGAACAATTTCAGTGTAGCCATGTTGTTGCTGAGGTAAGCGTTGAGCTTCAGGGGTTTGCCGTTGTATGGTGTAATAGCCGTTGTGTTAAACTTCAACGACACTCCGGCCTGAGCCAATAAGG
>JAGQZT010000020.1 GCA_020435335.1 Flavobacteriales bacterium
CATTTCCGTTCATATCCTCACTCCAATTATGGTTCGGCTTCGCTCACCATAAGCTGCTCCATTTCCGTTTATATCCTCACTCCAATTATGGTTCGGCTTCGCTCACCACAAGCTGCTCCATTTCCGTTCATATCCTCACTCCAATTACGCAGACATCATCGATCTGCTCAATGCCACCTTTCCAGTCTTCAAACGCTTTTACCAGCAAGTGATGCTGTTCATCCATCGGTTTTTGATGAATCTCCAGCAATAACTCCTTGAAATTTTTGTACATGAATTTCTTCCCTTTTGGTCCACCGAACTGATCCGGATAACCATCCGAGAAAGTATAGATTACATCGCCTTTCTGCAGGTCATGCTCATGTAAAGTAAAAGGTTTATGGTCGCGGTAGTTTCCAATAGGTTGTTTGTCCGGTTTGATTTCAGTCAACTCACCGTTTCGGATCAGGTACATGCCGTTGTTGGCTCCGGAGAAATGTAGTTTTTTACTTTCGGTATTGATGCTGCACAAGGCAATATCCATCCCGTCGTTCACATCTTCATCACTTTTCTCAAAGGTCTCCATCACGATCTCACGCGTCTTATCGAGAATTTCGTTAGGTTTCACCAGCATAAACTCCTTAACAGCCCGGTTAATGGCGTTGTTACAAACTACGGATACCATCGCTCCGGGAACACCATGTCCGGTACAATCGGCTGCGGCAAAGATAATCAGGTTATTTACTCCTTCCATCCAGTAAAAATCTCCCGCCACAATATCCTTTGGTTTGTACAGTATGAAACTGTCGGGCATATACCCGCGGACAAGCTTCAAGGGAGGTAGAATGGCTGTTTGGATCCGCTTGGCGTAGTTGATACTGTCGGTAATTTCACGGTGCTGCTCTTCCAGAACTTTGTGTTGCTGTTCCAGTTGTGATTTCTGGGAAAGAATGGTCTCGTTTGCTTTCTTCTTCAGGCGGTAGCTCCGGAAAGCCAAAGCTCCCAGGATCGATACAACGATCAGGAAGATCACCGAAAGCCAGATAATGGACTCTTGCTCCTTGATCTTATTCGATTTGTTGAAAATCTCTCCGACTTGATCTTCAATGGTTTTGCCCTGTTCATTGACCAGTCGCTCTTTTTCCTTGAGTTTTACTTCAATATCAGCATACTCCTGCTGAATGGCAAGTAGTTTTTCCTTTTCCAGTTCGAGCGTACGTTGCTGTTCGGCCAGCTCCTGCTGCTTAGCCATCACATGGGTGTTCAGGTTGGCCAGGTTTTGTTCCTGCACTTCGATCTTGGCCAGTTGCGAACTGATCAGCTGCTGTTGCTCATTGATCTCACGCTTGGCATTGGCGATCATGGCTTCCTTACCCACAATTTCATCCTGCTGAGCCTTCAGTTTTTCCTTCTGGTCTTCCAGTTTCTTGGTGTTAGCCGATATTTCACTTAACAAGCGCTTCTGTTCGCTTACGATCTTAGCCAATTCCTTGGTGTTCACTTCGACGGTCTCTTCATTGCTTTCCGTCAGATCTTCAATCCTGGTGATGAGTTTCTCCCATTGTTTTTCCGATTTAACCGAGGCCATGGTCAATGCAAAGTTGATTTTGATGCCCGCTTCTTCACATTGTTTCTCACTGATCTCATAATGCACCTGGTCGCCGGATACAATAAAATTGATCATGGATTGGCCGAAAGGATAGCCTCGGGTCACAAACAATGTCGGCTGTCCGGCCAGCTTATTTTTTATAGATTCCAGCTTAATGTCGGTCGATTTATCTAAGAAGAGTAACTGTACATTGCTAATCGCTTCCGTTCCGGAGAGCTTGTTGACCTTGATCTTTTTGTCTTTTACGATTAGCGTATCGGTAATTTTAATCAGTTCGTTGTACACCTGATTGCCTTCATCGCCCAGCACACCCAGTTGGTATTCGGCGATGTTTGCTTCGTTGGGCCATTCCGAATACTTAAAGAAACTGGTAAGGAACAAAGCCTGCCGTTGCTCAGAGGTTAATTCCTGCTGACCAAAAGCGCCCGTATTCGACAGGAACAGGCCGACTAAGACAATGGATGTTACAAAATACCTGAAAAGTTTCACTCAACTAATATATTAAAGATTTTACAGCCTTCGCTGCAAAGTTCAGCAAAAAATAATTGATCGCTTTATGGAATTTGATTTTTATCGACATCCAATAGTTGAATTTAATAAAACCACGATCATGAAAAAAACATTTAAACACCTGAGTATAGCGCTGCTGAGCGTTGTTATGCTGGCCTCCCTGATGCCGGGAACATTCACCGAAGAAGTGCTCTCAAACGCCTTTTTAAAGGATTTAAAAGAGAAAATAAAAACAATTAATGAGGAAAGACCGGAAGATCGGGTTTACCTGCATCTCGATAAACCCATGTATAAACCAGGTGAAACCATTTGGTTCAGCGCCTATGTCCGAAACGGAGTAGACCTGAAAGCTTCTAAAAAGAGTGAGATTTTGTATGCCGAGTTGATTGATCCGAAGGGGAATGTGGTTCAGAAACACAACCTGATTGCCCGAAAAGGGAAGGCCAATGCTGATTTCTTTTTAGATCATCAAGTGATGGGAGGAATCTATACGGTGAAAGCCTATACCAACTGGCAAAAGAATGATAACAGCTGTTATGAAAAAGAAATTCAGGTGCAAAAAGTGGTGCTTCCGCGCCTGAAAATGAAGCTGGAGTTTCAACGTAAAGCTTATGGTCCCGGAGATCAGGTAATCGCCAAGCTCGATTTGAACACGCTTGAGAATAAACCACTTTCTGATTATGAGTGTAATTATGTTGCTCAATTGAATGGAGAGAAATTACTCGGTAAAAAATTAACGACCGACGGAACGGGAACAGCCTATGTGAAATTCGACCTGCCGGCAGAACTGGCAACCAATGATGGTTTGGTGAATGTGATGATCGACTTCGAAGGGAAAACGGAAAGTATTTCGAGATCCATTCCGATCACCCTCGGAAATATCGATTTATCCTTCTTTCCCGAAGGCGGTGATCTGGTAGAAGGATTGGAAACCAATGTTGCATTTAAAGCTTTAGATGAATTTGGTAAACCTGCGGATATTGAAGGAGTTGTAAAAGATAAAGAAGGTGATGTGGTTGCTGAGTTCTCCAGCTTTCACAACGGTATGGGGGCCTTTGAATTTGAACCCAAAATCGGTGAGGAGTACGACGTGTTCATCACAAAACCTGCAGGAATCAGCAAAGCCTACCAACTTCCAGAAAGCCTGAAAAGAGGTTGGGTATTGAATGTTGAAAATGATGACGATGATATGAAAGTGATCGTTAATTCGACAGAAGACGAAACGATGTCCATCATGTGTCAGGTTCGGGGTCAGGATTATTTTTCCCGGGAAATTCACGTGACACGTGGAAGCAATACCTACAAGGTGCCCCTGGATAAATTTCCGATCGGCGTGGCTCAGGTTACTTTATTCGATAGCAGGAACATCGAACGTGCCGAACGCCTGGTGTTTGTAAATAAAGACAAACAGATGAATATCGATATTCAAACAGATAAAGATCAGTATTTACCAAGGGAAAAGGTGAAAATGACCCTTAAAGTGACGGATGAAAGGGGATTGCCAATTCCGGCGAATCTCTCCATGGCTGTGGTAGATGATAAATTATTGAGTTTCGCCGACGATAAATCGAGTAATTTATTGTCCAGCTTGCTCCTGGAACAAGATATCCGAAGTAAAGTGGAGGAGCCGAAGTTCTACTTCGATCCGAAAGAAGAGAAAGCCGATCAGGCACTGGATTTCCTGCTTATGACCGATGGATGGAGAAGGTTTACCTGGGAACAACTTAATGAAAACGAGTTCCCTGCTGTTACTTATAACGGAGAACAGGCTCGTGTGGAAGGTGTGGTTTTTAATCCCGATAGCAAACCGGTTGCCGGTGCTACGGTTACCATTCAGGATGGTACGAATCGCAAGGTTAAGACCGATCAAAACGGAAGATACGTAATTAATGGTCTTGATCTGTATGCACCGGTCAACCTGCTGGTTACTGCCGAAGGACTTCAAAGCCAATCTGTTTATATTAATAATTACGGCACCAATTACAACACCTACCTCTACAGGCCATATGCTTATACAACATCAGCTACCCGATCGAAATCGCACAAAGGTGTCAATAAGATGGCTGCGCCGGATTTCATGGCAGTACCTCAGGATTTACCAAAAGGAGAAGCCGTTGATTTAGAGGTGTGGGATGCCGAAGCTGCCGGAGGTTTATTAAAGAACGTGGAAATAGTAAATGAACTGAATGCTGTTGCCGTTCAGCCGAATAACGACAGGGCTTTCAAGCTTGAAAATAAAGAAGTGGCCGAAGCCGAGGAACTGATGGATGATGGGCTGGATGAGATCGTCGTAGAGCAACAGGTGGCCGGTTTTATGTGGGATATGAAAAAGAAGGATGCTAACCTGGATTTCCGGGGAAACAGAAATCAACAGGCCGGTGTGGTGTATTACCGGACCAAACAGTTCGCCGCTCCGGATTACGGCCAGGCTCAAACACCTGAAGTTCGTAGCGATTTCAGATCTACGGTTTACTGGAACGGAGATATTGAAGTGAACAACAAAGGTCTTGCATACGTGGAGTTCTACAACAACGACGACGTAACCTCGTTCAGAGCAACTGTCGAAGGTGTAGGAGTAGGAATGGCCGGAAGAGCTGAGAAGACCTTCTATACGCAGCTTCCTTTTGCCATGTTTGCCAAAGCGCCGAATCAGGTGGTGTTCGAAGACATCGTTCAGGTGCCGTTAACACTGAAAAACACAACCGATCAGACTGTTACGGGGAACCTGACGGTTAAAACGCCTAAAGGATTCAAAGTGCTGAATGTTGCTGAAGGCAGTCACACCATTCCTCCGAAAAGCACCAAAACCATCTACCTGGAATACGAAGTGTTGAACGAAATCGGCGAGGATAACCTGCAAATTGCGTTCGAAGCCAATGGACTGAAAGATGCCTTCAACCAGGAGATCAAGATCGGAGCGAAAGGCTTCCCGGTTACCATGGCCTTTTCCGGCCAGGAACTCAGCGGGGAATATGTGGTGAACATCAGCAATCCGGTGAACGGATCGGTGGTAGCTTCTTTAACGGCTTTCCCGAATGTAGTGAGCGATCTGATGACCGGTATCGAAAGCATCATCAGGGAGCCTTCAGGTTGTTTCGAGCAAACATCCATGAGCAATTACCCGAATATCATGGCATTGAATTACATGAAAGAGACCGGGTTTAATGATGACGCCTTGTTAGCCAGCATTGATGGTAAATTGGATAGAGGCTACAAGAAACTGACCAGCTATGAAACCAAAGAAAAAGGGTACGAGTGGTTCGGATCAGCTCCGGGACATGAGGCGTTAACAGCATACGGACTCATGCAGTTCAACGACATGAAGACTGTTTACGCCGATGTGAGCAATAAAATGGTGGAACGCACCGCCAATTGGATCATGAGCAGAAAGGACGGCAAAGGAGGCTTTAAAAAGAATCCGCAAGCCCTGGATCAGTTTGGAAGAGCCAGTGATGAAGTGACGAACGGTTACATTGTGTATGCCTTGTCTGAAGCAGGATACCAACAAGACATCCTGAAAGAATTCGAGCTGGCTTATGAGGCCGCCGTAAAATCGAACGACGGTTACCAACTGGCCATGATGGCCAACACCCTGAATAATTTCAATGACAAGCGTGAGGCCGTTGTGATGAAACAATTGCTGAAACTTCAAAAAGGGGATGGAAGCTTCTCATCAGATCATTCCATTACCCGTTCAGGAGGTTCGTCATTACAGATCGAAACAACTGCTATTGCGGTGTTAGCGATGTTGAAAAGCGATAAACCGGATGCCGGAGCCTTGAATAAAGCAGTAGAATTTCTGGTGAAAAATCGTAATTCCTACGGAGGATTCGGATCAACGCAGGGTACGGTTTTAGCGCTGAAAGCACTCACGGCTTATGCTGCCTCTTCCAAGAAGACCGAAGAAGCGGGTACGCTGGAATGTTATGTGGATGGTAAGTTGGTGGCCTCAAAACACTACGAAGCCGGTGAGAAAGGAACCATTGAGTTCAAAGGGCTCGAGAAATACCTGAATGAAGGCAAGCACAAGGTGAAAGTGGCATACAAAGGGACGAAATCGGCCATGCCTTATACCGTTGCCATTGATTACAATACCACTTTGCCTGAATCCGCAGAGGAATGCAATGTGGATGTATCCACCAACCTGTCAGCAAAAAGCTGTAAAGTAGGAGAGACTGTTCGGTTAACCACTGAAGTGAAAAACAAGCAGGGTAAAGGGTTGCCGATGACCATGGCTGTAGTAGGGATTCCTTCGGGATTGAGCGCACAACCCTGGCAGTTAAAAGAGTTGCAGGAAAAAGGTAAGATCGGGTTTTACGAGATCACCGACAACTACGTGGTTTTCTACTTCCGCGACCTGGCTCCTGATGCAGCACATACCATCAACCTGGACCTGAAAGCCGAAGTGCCCGGTTCGTTCGAAGCACCTGCCTCTTCAGGATACCTGTACTACACCAACGAATACAAATGCTGGAGCAGCACCGGGAAAATTAATATTAGAAAATAAGTAACTACCGTCATTGCGAGTTCCGGAGCTATCGGGACGAAACAATCTTAAATCGAGATTACGTCACTCATACTTCGTTCGCAATGACGAATAAATTAAAGAAAGATGCAGAGCAATGTCAAAATCAAGTTCATGGTGTTAACAGCATTGCTCTGCCTTTCTGTTACATTAATGGCACAACAACCGGTTAACCCGAGTTTTGAAGGCCCGCAGGGAGCGGCTATAACACCACAGGGATGGATGGCTTACGGTCAGGCCAGTTCGCCGGATACGCAACCCGGGTCCTGGAAGGTCAGCCAAACGGCCTCGCACGGCTATACGTATATGAGTATGGTCTGTCGCGGTTACAGCATCTACGACAGTTACCTGCATGAAGCCTGTGAGCAGGAACTACAACAACCATTGCTCGCCGGGGAGACTTATGATTACAGCATTGATCTGGCTTTTGATCCGCTGTTTCAGGCTGATACCATCCGTTTCGACCGCCCTGCACAACTGCGGGTTTGGGGAAGAAACGAACTGGATCAAAAAGAGTTGTTGTGGGAAAGCGGTGCAGTGAGTCATAGCGATTGGAAAACGTATTATTTCAAGTTGGAGCCCAGTCAGCGGACCCCTTTTCTGATTCTGGAGGCATTTTATGTGGATTTACCCAAGTATTGCGGGAATGTGTTAATCGACAATATGCAATATTATCAGGTAAGTCCTCCTGGAATTGATCAGATTCGGCAACCGGCCGACACGATGTTGGTTTCCGAAAAAGAAGTACGATTGGATTTGGTTGTTCCAGATCATATCGACGGCAGAAACATCAAAACCGGCCAGGAATTGCTGTTCAGGGGGAATAAATTAACCATTACCGTGTGGGATAACCGGACGCAGGACGGCGATGTGATCTCGTTGTTTCTGAATAGCAAGAACATCCTGGATGAATATACGATCAGTAAGGATAAGCTGGAATTTGAAGTGGAAGTAGAGGAAGATCAGGAATACTACCTGACACTTTATGCCCACAACCTGGGAACTATCCCGCCCAATACCGTGGCCATGTACATCAGCGACGGCGAGCGTAAAAAATTCCTGACCCTGAGTTCCGACCTGAAGAAATGTGAGGCGGTGAAAGTGAAGGTTGAAGCGAGGCTGGCTGATCTGTAACTCATATCATGTGAACAAAGCCTTCAAAACGATCCCAATTCCAGCGCATTACAAAAACATCCCGGAGTTCTCGGGGAACCTGAGCAGCATGGGCCTGATTGATCTCAATGCCGATCACAGGCAGGTTGGACCGGTGAATCAATCGGATCTCGTTACGGGCTTTTTCGGCTAAATGTGTTGTCGGACCGATTAAAACGATTGCACCATCGCATTTGTTGATCAGATTGGAGCATTGTGTCTGCCAGGCTTGCTTTGAAGTGTTCTTTTTCGGAGGAATTTCAACGATTTCATAGGCATGTGCCCACGATTGCCGCATGATGTGATCCCGGTAATTCAGATCATCACAGGCAAAACTGATCAACAATTTCTTTTTTTTAGAAATGGCTTTCGCCTTACGGATTTTCCATTCAAACACCTTCATGGTTTACTTAGAAAAAATATTGGACGGTTCTTTTGCTTAAGTTATAACACGGAACTATACGCTAATTACATAGCTAAGGTTTTGATTTTAAGGAAATAGGGTGGAAATGATGTTTTGGGAATATAATTACCCTAAGACAAGCACTTCTCAAAGCAAAAACTATTCGCCACACCGGTATACGGACCAAAATTCGGGATTGGTCGGTAATGGTTCTTCTGATAAAATGATAGCGCTTCGGTTTGTTGCTTCCCGGTTTCCAGGATGCATCGTTGGAATTGAAGCTCCGAAGCCCATTTTTCAAGTTCCTGTAAAACCTGGGATGCAATTCCTGTATTCCGGTGATCCGGATGACAATACATCCGTTTCAGCTCCACACTTGTTGTGTCAAATGCTTTAAAAGCACCACAGGCTACAGCCGAATCGTTATGAAGGGCAACCACAACATGATGAAGATCCTCAATACCATTGTATTGATCGTAAAATTCATGTTCATCTCCGTCAACAAGTTCCAAATAGGCATCAAGCTCCTTAACCAGAGAAATAAAACCGGAATGGGCTGAATTTGTACGGATGAGTTTAATCATGGCTTAAAGGTAAGAAAAACAAGCATACCGCTTTACTCATTCAAACAACCCGATTACTCATTTTAGGTTTTCGGGATGGGCAAGAGCCGATACATTTGAGTAAAATCTAAAAATTAAAAACCATGAAAGAAATGAAGATCAACACCAATTATTTGCTGCTGGGAGCAGCAGCTATACTGGTATTCGCCTTCCGGACACCGGATGTGAATGGAAACTCCGGTTCGGAAGACCGAACGATTACCGTAACCGGCAGTGCCGATATGCTGGTACCACCCGATGAAATGTCGCTGGAGATCAGCTACCGGGAATACTGGGTCGTTCACAATAAAAAGAAAGCCGGGATCAGTGAAATCGAAGAGCAGATCGTGAAGGCCGCAGGTAAGGCAGGTATCCCCAAAGAGGATATAGTGATCAACACGGCTTACGCCTGGAAGTACAACTGGAACTATTGGCACTACTGGTGGGATTATTACAACCATCTGGTTCAGAAAAACATGACCGTGAAGATGAAATCATCAGGCCAGTTAAATAAGATGATTCAATATCTGAAAGATGAAGATGTGAACCGGCAGGCTATTCTGAACATCCAGCTGAACGGGTCTTCCAATCAAAAAATCCAGGAATACCGAAAAATGGTGAAAGAAAGAGCCGTGCAAGCTGCATTGGAAAAAGCGGATTACTTGCTTGAAGCAGTAGGGGAAAAGCGGGGAGCTGTTGTAACGATCGTGGAAATGGATGACCCGCAGTCTAAAACCACTACAACGCATACCGGTGGCCTTTATCCGCATTACGATCCATACTATGGATTTTGGTATGGTGGATATGGTGGTCAAACGACCACGATCAATAATGGGGGGATGAATGCGGTATCCAATTCTTCGGTCAGCATGCCGGCAGGCGGATCAGCTAGTTCAGGATCGGGGAGTGAAGATGAGCTGGGCATGAAACCGATCAAACTCCGCTACGAAATTCAGGCTGTATTCCGGATCATTCCGGGTTAAAATGCAGGAGGGTTCTTTGTTTTTGGAAAGAACCCTCTTTAATTTTAGTTGTCGGTTTCAAGGTACTCCTCATAGCACTCAAATGTGCGGGTAATGATGTCGTATTTGTTGTGATCCCGGATGTATTGTTTACTGAAATCACAGTAATCGATAAAGTCATGGAGTTTAGCCGGATTTTCCAGTTCGGTAATGCGTTTTACTAATTCAGGATTGAATTTGGTAGCCAGATAAGCTTCGTATTTTTCCATCTCGATCAGTTCTTCTACATGGGCTTTGTCCTTGGTCCGTTTGTCGAAAGCATCAAAAATACTGCTGATCACCCCGGGAATGATCACCCCGAATCCACCATCGGCATTTTGGCGATAACCGGCTCCGATCAATTCTTCCCGGCTTAAATAGATGGTCTTGCTGATTACCCGGTTGGTATCCTTCAGGTTCAGGTTGATAAAGGCTACTTTGAATTCTTCGTAAGTCTTGTAGGGCATTACATTGAACAGCTCCAGTTGGTAGTTGCGCTCTTCCATGTATATGGTTTCGGGTAATTCTTCGGCTGTCATCATAAAAACATGGTAACCCAATACGGAAACCAGAATCGAATCACCCGGTTGCGCGGTAAAGAGAAATGCGCCGGACTCATCCGTGATCACACCGCGTTTGGCTGTCAGGTTGAGCACGTGAGCTCTGGGGATAGGCGTGGAGTCGGCCTTCGCCAAAACGACACCTTTTACTTCTATGCCTTGCTGTTGGGCAAATCCGCTTTGTGTGAGGAATAATACACAACACCAAATGAAGATGACAACTCTCATAATGCAAAAGTAAAGACAGGAAACGTGCCGAAGTGTTAAAAATGTGTAAAAACTATGGATTAAAACGGGCAAAGGAGACCAGTTTTCCCTTATCGCAGCTCTCAAATCCAAGGCTTTCGTAGAATCCTCTGGTTTCATCATAATCATCGGTTAACAAGACGGTTTGACGCACCTCCGGAAATCGGGCGAGTACCTGTTTCATTAATTGTGTGCCGATACCTTGTCTTTTGTGGGATTTCAAAACCAGAATATCCTGAATGTAAATAATCGTTTTACCATCACCAACAACCCGAATAAGTCCTGCCAGATGATCCTGATCCCAGGCCGATATCACCAACAGGGAATTCTCAATGGCATTCATTAACAGATCCGGTTCCTTGGTATAGGCCGACCACCGGGCATCTTTGTATAACTCAATAATAGCCTGTTTGCCAAGTGCTTTTGTGTCGGTAAACGTGATCATAAAGGAAAAATTTCGTGTAATTGAGTCAGGTTAAAGCCTTTCTCAAGCACTGTTTGGCGGGCTTTGCTTGATGGGTCCAGTACGGGATTAGTATGGTTGAAATGGATGAAATAGATCTTGCTCTTTTCCGTTTCCGGCAGTGATTCAAAATACGAAATGCTTTCAACCAAAAAAGGATGTGGGATTTCAGCCATATCACGATCATTCAATTCTTCTCCATCGTAAAAAGTGGCATCCAGAAAGGCGTAATCAACCGAATCGATCAGCTTAATGATGTCTGTCTCCCAACGTTCCCATTTATCGATATCAGGAATAAACAGGGCAGATTTATTCGGCCCATGAATGATAAAGCCAACGGTTTCGGAATATTCGTCACGATGTGGAACAACGTAGGGTGTAACGCTGAGTTGACCGGACAACATCACCGGCTTTTGAGGTTCCAGTGTTTGCAGGGAAATATTTTGGTCATGAACCAACTGATTCCAGGGACCGTTCTCCTCCAAAAAAATCTTCATTCGCGGCATCACATAAACAGGGATGTCTGAAGCATTGACGGCCTCTTTTCCCAAATGGATCAGTCCGGTATAGTGACCGATGTGTGCATGCGTGAGGAAAATAGCGTCCGGCAGGTTTTTCCCGGGGCCGGCATAATTTCCAAGTTCATGACACTGACTAACCATATCCGGTGTAGCTTCGAACAGGTATTGTTTTCCGGACTCAGGATCAATCAGTCCCAGGCTTACGACTTTACGGTCCGAATTCGGTTGGTCATAAAGGTCTTTGCAGCACGCTTTCCGACAGCCGATCTGCGGAGATCCGGCATCCTGTATGGTGCCCAATACGATTAGAGAGGCGCCTGACATCATATGATCACCAGGCATGGTCGGCTCTTCACAACCTTTGGGTAATTCCGGCTGAATTTCTGTGCAGGCCGTAAATAAAGTGATCAGTCCGATAAAATAAAACGGAAGCTTCATAACACGTCGAATTTAATGAATCCGTTTTTCTTGGTGAAATTTTTATCGAACGTATCTTTGGAAATATGGATGGCTTCCTCATGGACTTCAATTTCGATCCATTCCAGGTTAAATACCCTGCCGTTGAAGAATTCCTGGTCGTGGCTCGTGTAATTCTGATTATGCAGGTTGCCAATGATCAGGATGCTGTGAGGAGGGATTGTCGCACGGAAAATATGCTCGTTATCATCCAGATCCTGAAGGCTGATCGTTTTGGACCAATCGATTTTTTTGGAGGATGTGGCGCCATAACAGGTAGGATTCTTTTCAAAAATGGGGAAACTGCCTCCCGAATCATCGGCTAGCCGGTAGGTGACATATATTTCCTGATCGGATAAATTGCCTACGGAAAAATGCTCCACCCAGGAACATCCGGAAAAGAAAAGGGGGAGAAGGCATGAAAACAAGGTTACATATCGTTTCATCACATGTCGTTCAGGTAGTCGCAGTCTTCCTCAATGAGTTCGTACTGATCCTTGTTTTGCTCGGATACCATCATCGCTCCGTCCTGAAAGAATCCATCAAAATGACAGAACATCAGGTCTTTGTTCCACATGTATTCATAAATTTCCGGATCGGCCTCCGGCTGATACGGATTTTCCAAAACAAAGGATCCGTACATAACCTGGTATAGTTCCCGCTCTTCTTCATAAGCATCGAATTCGATGATCTTGAAGCGTTCGCTATCCTGACCGAGCAAGACATAAACGAACCAATCTTCTCCTTCTTTACTGATCTGAATCTGCTGGGTTTCAGCTTCACACCATTTGTTGATCACATATTCTTCACTGTTCTCCTCTTTCGGATTCAGCATATACCATTTGTGGGGGAAGTCTTCGATGGTTAATGGGTTTTCCTGAACAGCGTCCTCCGGAGCCATGCCGTTTTCATCGGGTTGAGAAACTTCTGCCACGTTGCTGTCCACCGGCAACTCATCAATGGTTTCCCGACGGGTTTCTTCGGAGGAGCATGCCAGAAATGATGAAAGGAGAAGGAGCAGGTACGTTTTTTTCATAAATAAAGTTTTAAAGGGTATGGAAAAATAAAGAAAGAATGATAAATTCGCAAACAAATAAAACAAATACCAAATGGAAAGTATTGAAGGAAATAAACTGATTGTAAAATTGCAGAAAGATCTGGCAAAGAATGGCATGAAGAAGTTGGACGGGATTATTGACGGTTTGAAAGAATTAAGACCTTTTGCATTGGAAGAACAGGACCCAACCTTAACCAAGGTGATCAGGCTAACATATGAACATCTGGAAGCCAATAATACGTTTAATATTCCGCTGCCTGCCGATGAGGCCATTACAGAAACGGAAGGCGATGAAGAAGCTGAAGTGGAACTGATTCAGAATGAAATTGAATCCGATGAGGACCGTGTAGAAAGTCTGGATTACCTGTTGTCTCTGATGCTGGATCGAAACAACCCGACGAACCGTCAGGAAATGTTTGAGTACAGAGATGCCTTGAAAGCATACTAAATCCCGTTAGGGCACAAAAAAAGGCTTATGAGATCATAAGCCTTTTTTTATAAGCGATCTGGAATCAACTTCCTCCCAGTGGATTATCGGTAGTTTGAGTAACACTTTCGATGTGCTTTCCGGAAGCATCAAGTGTATAAGTGATAGGACCCAGTGATAACTGAGAATTGTTGTTGTCTCTTGGAGTTTGAAATACAAATGAAGAACCGTCGTTTCCGGTGATCATTCCTACACCATGAGCAGTTCCGTTGTTTCCCGGAGGAAAAAGATTGTCTAAATTTCCGTCAGCCATAATAACAGTTTTATGTCCTCAAAAGGACGTTAATAAATTATTTTAATCCCCACCAAACTATAAATTATTTATCAATATTCAAATCAATTTGCAATTTTTATTTATTTTGGTACAGGTGTTATGAGATATATTCTTCCAGTTGTTTTTATGGTGTTTTTTGCCGGCTTTGGTATTGCCGAGGCTGAAGGCATATCCCGTTTGGATAGCATACTTATCCAGGTGGATGATTA
>JAGQZT010000021.1 GCA_020435335.1 Flavobacteriales bacterium
GAAAGCTTTGCTACCAATCCTTCACCGAATAAAATCATGATCCTGGGCGACATGCTGGAATTGGGAGCTGTGAGCCGGCAAGAACACCAGCATGTTGTTGACAAAGCCAAAGAGCTTCACCTGAATACCTATTTTGTTGGTAGTGAATTCGCTCAACTGGAACAGAAACATGATTTTCAGTATTTTAAAAATGCCCAGGAACTGATTGATCATTTAACACAGCATGAACTTCCTGATGCTGCTATTCTCATCAAAGGGTCCCGTGGTATCCGGCTGGAACAGGTTGCCGACTACATCCAAAAAAAGGGACAATAACTTGTCCCTTTTTTCTATTACCCAGGTAATTTATTAGTCTTTTAATATTGATCTTGAGATCACAATCTTTTGAATCTCGCTGGTTCCTTCGTAGATCTGAGTGATCTTCGCATCACGCATTAAACGCTCTACGTGGTATTCTTTCACGAAACCATACCCCCCATGAACCTGAACAGCTTCTACTGTAGTATCCATAGCTACTTTAGAAGCAAATACTTTCGCCATAGCACCTTCTTTATCAAAGTTTTGTTTTTGGTCTTTCAAATAAGCCGCTTTTAAACAAAGTAAGCGGGCTGCCTCAATTTCAGTGGCCATATCGGCCAACTTGAAAGCAACCGCCTGGTGTTCACAGATCGGTTTACCGAACGCCGTACGCTCCTTCGAATAAGCCAGAGCCAACTCGTAAGCACCGGATGCAATACCTAACGCCTGAGAAGCAATACCGATTCGTCCTCCGGAAAGAATCATCATCGCGAATTTGAATCCGAAACCATCCTCACCGATACGATTCTCTTTCGGTACTTTCACGTCATTGAACAACAGGGTGTGTGTATCACTGGCACGAATTCCCAATTTATTTTCCTTCGCTCCGACATTAAATCCTTCCATGCCTTTTTCAACGATGAACGCATTGATTCCACGGTGGCCTTTAGCAACATCCGTTTGAGCAATTACAATATAGAAAGAAGCCGATCCACCGTTGGTGATCCAGTTCTTTGTTCCGTTTAACAAGTAATAATCTCCCTTATCTTCAGCAGTAGTTCGCTGAGAAGTAGCATCCGAACCCGCTTCAGGCTCAGAAAGACAGAAAGCTCCGATCTTCTCTCCGGTAGCACAAGGAACCAAATACTTTTGTTTCTGTTCCTCGGTTCCGTATTTCTCAATTCCCCAACAATACAAGGAGTTGTTAACAGACATCACTACAGCGCAGGATGCATCCACTTTACTGATCTCTTCCATGGCTAAGACGTAAGAAATGGTATCCATTCCGCCGCCGCCGTATTTCGGATCAACCATCATACCTAAAAATCCCAACTCTCCCAATTGTCTGATCTCTTCGGCGGGGAACTGCTGTTTTTCATCCCTTTCGATTACACCTGGTTTTAATACATTTTGTGCAAAATCTCTTGCTGCATCTCTTACTGCTAAATGTTCTTCTGTTAACTCTATGTTCATCACTAATTATTTATAAATTTGAAGGAGAACAAATTTATATTTTTAATCCGATTTTACCAACTTTATGGAACGCTATAATGTCATCGGGATCATGTCAGGCACATCGCTGGATGGTTTGGATTTATGTTACGCTACTTTCACCCATTCCGACCGATGGGAATACACCGTCCACAAAACCCTTACCCTTCCCTATCCTTCTGGGATGAAAGGCCGATTAAAACAAACCATGACATGCAGTGGATTAGAGCTTTCCCTGATCGACAATGAACTGGGGAATTTCATTGGAAATGCCGTTCGCCACTTCTTAAAAGAGAAACGAATTCCGGCCAGGCAAATCGATTTTGTCGCTTCTCACGGCCACACCGTCTTTCACCAACCTGAAAAACAGCTTACCTTGCAAATCGGTAACGGAGCCAATATTGCTGCCATTACCAAACTTTCGGTTGTTTGTGATTTCAGATCCGTTGACCTCGTCTTGCACGGCAACGGCGCTCCCCTGGTCCCCATCGGTGATCGCTTGTTGTTTGGAGAATATGACTCCTGTGTGAATCTGGGTGGGATTGCCAACATCTCATTCGAAAAAAACAAGAAACGGATGGCCTTCGACATATGCCCGGTGAACCTGGTTTTCAACCACCTCGCCAACCGCATGGGTCTGGAACTCGATAAAGGCGGAGAAATTGCCCGCTCCGGGAAACTGGATAAACCCTTGTTAGCCAAACTCAATAAACTGAGCTATTACCAGCAACTGCCGCCAAAATCGTTAGGATACGAATGGGTAGCAGCCCGGGTATTCCCCAAACTGGAAGGTAACACGGCTGATCTGCTGCATACCTTTACCGAACATGCCGCACAACAAATTGCACATCACCTCAAAGGAAAAGCTCTTTTTACCGGAGGTGGTACTTACAACACCTATTTCATGGAACGGATTGCACATTATGCTGACCAGGAACCGTTCATTCCTGCTCCTTCGCTGATCGAATTTAAAGAGGCTCTGATCTTCGGGTTTCTGGGAGTTTTACGCTGGAAACATGAGAAGAATGTATTGAAAAGCGTTACCGGATCAAGTGCCGACCATGCAGGCGGGTGTATTTATCAGCCATTCGGAAATTGATAAACTTTAGTTATATTTGAAGCTGATTGAAAAAACACCTAACAACATGACAAAATTCAAAGCCCTATTTCTGTTTATCATTTCTATATTGACCCCTTTTGCAACCTTTGCTCAGGAAGAAGTTGAACCAACTATGAGTGTCGACCAAAAGATCGATTCTTTTTTCAGGCCGATTGCCGACTGGGTGGGTGGAAAAATCTTTTATCCTATCCAACTGGGTGACTATTCGGTGCCATTAGTATTGATTATTTTGGTACTAGGTGCTGTTTTCTTTACAGTTTACTTCAAATTTGCCAATTTCACTTTGTTCCGGACAGCCATTAAAGTGGTTAAAGGAGATTATGACGACATTGATCATCATACAGCCGACGTAGCCGAGGGTGACCCGACTCCGGGTGGTGATGTGTTCGAAACCATCGGCGTGGAAAATGCCGAAGGGGAAGTTTCTCACTTCCAGGCGTTGACTGCAGCTTTATCTGCTACGGTTGGGTTAGGCAATATCGCTGGGGTGGCTGTGGCCATTTCCATCGGCGGACCGGGAGCCACATTCTGGATGATCGTGGCCGGTTTGTTAGGAATGGCTTCCAAATTCACCGAATGTACTTTGGGGGTTAAATACCGCGAAGTAACACCGGAGGGAACCGTTCACGGTGGGCCGATGTACTACTTATCAAAAGGACTGAAAGAAAGAGGCATGGGCTTCATCGGAAAATTCCTGGCCATCTTCTTTGCCATCATGTGTGTGGGAGGATCCTTCGGAGGCGGAAACATGTTTCAGGCCAACCAAGCAGCGGCACAACTCATTGGTAAACTCGGCATCGAAAGCGGAGCGGCAGGAGCAATCATCGGAATTGTTATGGCCATTATTGTCGGTGCCGTAATCATTGGCGGAATCAAACGAATCGGCTCAGTTACCGAAAAAGTAGTGCCTTTTATGGCTGCCTTGTATGTTGGAACAGCGTTGGTGATCATCTTCATGAACATCTCTCATATAGGCGAAGCCTTCGGATTAATCTATGACGGTGCATTCAATCCCAGCGCCTCCCTTGGAGGTTTAGTAGGGGTATTAATCGTAGGATTCCAGCGGGCTGCCTTCTCCAATGAGGCCGGTGTCGGTTCTGCAGCCATCGCCCACTCTGCCGTAAGAACAAAATACCCGGCTAGTGAAGGTATCGTTGCCTTACTGGAGCCTTTTATTGACACGGTAGTGATTTGTACGATGACCGCATTGGTTTTGATCATCACCAACATCGAGGGTGGATTTATCAATTACGGGGAATCTTCGGTTGGGGGAATTGAACTGACCGCAACTGCTTTTGATTCGGTTTTAAATGGTTCATCCTGGATTCTGATGCTCGCTGCCGTTCTTTTTGCGATTTCCACCATGTTATCGTGGTCATACTACGGACTGCAAGCCTGGAAGTTCTTATTTGGAAAAGGAAAAATTGTCGACATCGCCTATAAAATTATCTTTCTGTTATTCGTTGTTGTAGGTGCATCAATCAGTTTAGGTGCGGTAATCGATTTCTCCGATGCCATGATCTTTGCCATGGTGTTCCCGAATGTGATCGGCTTGATCCTGCTTTCACCTAAAGTAAGGGAAGAACTGAAAATCTACCGAAACAAGATCAAGGGGGCAGCTGCTAAATAGTTTACCCTATGCAGATTAAGGACTATTTTGCTTTTAACCAAAGTGAAAAGCGGGGTGCTGTTGTACTGCTCAGCCTCATCAGTGTGATGATTCTCGCTCAATTCATTCCGGGTTACTTGCATTCCAGCCAAACGACCGACTTTTCCGAATTCGAAGAACAAATAACCGCCTTTGAAAAGGAACGGACAAACTCCGAATCAACCGCTCCGAAACAAGTCGAGTACTTTTCATTCAACCCGAACCTGATCTCCGATTCGGCATGGAAAGCATTAGGATTCAAGGACTGGCAGATCAGGAACATCAACAAGTACAAAGCAAATGGCGGAAGCTGGAAGATCAAAAAAGATGTCTCCCGGATTTATGGTTTAACGGAAGAACGTTACCAGGAACTCGCTCCTTTCATCCTCCTTCCGGAAGAAATGAAGTCCCAGTCCCATTCAAAAGCAGATCATCCGGTTAGTTACTTTGATTTTGATCCCAATACCATTTCGAATGAAGAATGGACTCAGCTGGGTTTTAAATCCTGGCAAATCGAAAACATCAACAAATACAAAGCAAAGGGAGGAGTCTGGAAAATCAGATCTGATGTAGCAAAGATTTACGGGCTATCTCCTGAACATTACTCCAAATTGGAGCCTCACATTCTTTTACCTGAAAAGCTAACCACAACGGAAACATCTCATTCCAAAACACGTGTTAACGTAAACATCAATACAGCTGATGCAGCCACATTCAAGCAATTGAACGGAATCCGTTCTGAAAAATATGCTTCTATTATTGTCAATTACCGGAACAGCCTGGGAGGGTTTGTAAGGAAGGAACAATTGCTGGAAGTCTGGAATATGGAAAAAGAAACCTATGAAGGCTTTAAGGAGCAGTTAGTACTTGAAAATGCAAAACCGGTTCAATTGAATCTGAACACACTATCGGCTGCCGAATTGAAAGAGCACCCATACATCTCCTGGAACCTGGCAAATTCCATAGTGAATTATCGCGAAGAGCATGGCCCGTTTAAATCTGTAACGGATATTCAAAAAATTCATTTGATAACGGACGAAATATACCGTAAAATTGTACCCTATTTAAAAATAGAGTAAACATGCTAACGGAAACTTTAAAGCGAGTGATCAGAGATGTGCCGGATTTTCCCAAACCGGGCATCATCTTTAAAGACATCACCCCCCTCCTGCTTGATGCCGAGCTTACCCGGTCGATCGTAGATGAAATGGCTCTAATTTACAAGGACAGCCAGTTAAATGCCATTGCAGGCATCGAAAGTCGGGGTTTTTGGTTCGGTATTATGCTGGCCAACAAGTTGGACATTCCATTCATTCCTATCCGTAAAAAGGGAAAGCTTCCTTACAAAACGGTTTCTTACGCTTATGATCTGGAGTATGGATCGGCTGAAATCGAGATGCATGAAGATGCGGTTCAGGAGAACTGGAACGTGTTGATCCACGATGATCTTTTAGCGACCGGCGGAACGGCCGGAGCTGCTGCCGAATTGGTACAAATGCAGAAAGCCAAAGTGAGTGGATTCAGCTTTGTGGTGACGCTCGATTTCCTGCATGGAGAGGAGATGCTTCGGAAATATTCCGAAAATATTAGTAGTTTAGTGCACTTTTAATTTTTTAGCGATGGATTTTAAAATCAGTGAGAATCAAGAAATGATTGCGCAAATGGTGCGTGATTTTGCAGAAAAAGAAATTAAACCGAATCGTTATCAGTGGGATAAGGACGAGCATTTTCCAGTTGACGTCATGAAGAAGATGGGCGAGCTGGGCTTGCTGGGCATCTATGTTCCGGAAGAGTATGGCGGTTCAGGATTCGGGTACCATGAATACGTAACTGCCCTGATTGAATTGGGCAAAGTTTGTGGAGGCGTTGGATTAAGTGTTGCGGCACACAATTCATTGTGTACCGGACATATCTACTATCACGGAAATGAAGAGCAGAAAAGAAAATATTTACCCAAGCTGGCTACCGGCGAGTGGATCGGCGCCTGGGGATTAACGGAAGCCAATACCGGTTCCGATGCCATGCGCATGAAAACAACCGCTGTGAAAGATGGGAACGAATGGGTGATCAACGGTACCAAGAACTGGATCACTCACGGGCTGAGCGGCGATGTTGCCGTAGTGCTGGTAAGAACCGGCGAATTATTGGACAGCAAGGGAATCACGGCATTCATCATTGAAAAAGGAACACCTGGTTTCTCAGCCGTTAAGATCACCGATAAATTAGGTGTTCGTGCCAGTGAGACTGCGGAACTGATCTTCGACAATGTGCGTGTACCGGAGGAGAATGTGATCGGAGAAGTAGGTAAAGGATTTGTTCAGGCGATGCAGGTGTTGGATGGAGGAAGAATTTCGATTGCCGCATTAAGCTGTGGTGTTGCCCGGGGAGCTTATGAAGCATCCTTACAATATGCCAAAGAAAGAGAACAATTCGGTCAGCCGATCTCTAACTTTCAGGCCATTGCCTTTAAGTTGGCCGATATGGCCACCGACATCGATGCGGCCGAATTACTGACCTATCAGGCGGCCGATTTTAAGAATAAGAAAAAGCCAATGACCAAGCAAGGTGCTTTCGCGAAGTACTATGCCAGTGAAGTATCCGTAAAATGCGGTAATGAGGCTGTTCAGATCATGGGAGGATATGGATATACCAAAGAGTATCCGGCAGAAAAATACTTAAGGGATTCCAAACTGATGACCATCGGTGAAGGGACCTCTGAGATCCAAAAAGTAGTGATCTCCAGAGAAATTTTAAAATAAATAGTTGACAATAATATTTTTTAACTACATTTGCAGCCCTTAAAAAATTAAAAAGGAGAACAAAATGATTATTATTCCAATCAAAGAAGGAGAGAACATCGAGAGAGCTTTAAAGCGTTACAAAAAGAAGTTTGAAAGAACCGGAGCTTTAAAAGAATTGAGAAACAGAAAGCAATTCACCAAGCCATCTGTGGCTAAAAGAGCCGAGAAGCTTAAAGCGATCTACGTTGAGCAACTAAAGAAAGCTGAAGAGTAAAAAACCTTCGCTTTTTAACATATTTTAGTAGTTTATCTTATAACTTTATCAGAGATAATTCGTTAGTAAGATAAACTACTTTTTTTATGCCTCATATTCAAGAATTCTGTGATTATCTGACCCACCAGAAGAGGTATTCCAAACACACCGTTACTGCTTACCAAAAAGACCTGGAACAATTCTCCTTGTTTCTGGAAAAAGAATTTGACGTTCAATCTTTTCAGGATGTCTCTTCCGGATTTATACGATCATGGATCGTAAGTTTAATTGAAGGTGACATCGCCGCCCGGAGCATCAATCGAAAAATTTCATCCCTAAAATCATTTTACAAATATTTGCAGAAACAGCAATTGGTCGATCATAATCCGTTAACCAAAGTGATCAGCCCGAAGACTTCAAAACGACTACCCGTTTTTGTAACCGAATCGGAAGTGGGCGACCTTTTTGAAGGCATCACATTTGAAGATGATTTTGAAGGCGTCCGAGACAAGTTGATCCTTTCTTTATTTTACTATACCGGCATGCGGCTATCGGAGCTTATTGAATTGAAGACTTCAGCCGTGAACCGTGCCGGCATGACCATGAAAGTATTAGGAAAACGAAACAAGGAGCGCATCATTCCGGTCAGCCCGAAGGCACTGAAAGAAATAGAGCACTACCTCTCTTTCCGATCCGAAGTGACATCTAAAAGCGACCGTTTATTTATCACAGCAAGAGGAGAAAAAATGTATCCAAAGCTTGTGTATCGAATCGTAAATCACTATCTTAGTATGGTTACGAGTAACCGCAAGAAGAGTCCGCATGTATTAAGACATACTTTTGCCACACACATGCTGAACAACGGGGCAGATTTAAACTCGATCAAAGAGTTGTTGGGGCATGCCAATTTATCAGCCACGCAGGTTTACACACACAATACCATTGAAAAATTAAAAAACATTCATAAACAAGCCCATCCAAAGGCATAAAACAAGGAGGCCATCATGAAAGTAAATTTAAAAATCACTTCAGTACATTTTGATGCAGACAGAAAGTTAATCGAGTTTATTCAGAATCGGGTTGACAAGTTAGCGAACTATTACGACAAGATCATCGACGGAGAAGTGATCCTGAAAGTAGAGAATTCGCACGACACGGAAAATAAAGTGGCGGAAATCAAGCTACTGCTCCCGGGCAATGACATTTTTGCCAAGAAACAATGTAAGTCATTTGAGGAGGCAACCGATACCGCCGTTGAGGCGCTTCGGAGACAATTAAAAAAGCACAAAGAAAAACTCAGAAAAGTATAAATAGAAAAAAATAAATATCATTTGTTTGTTTAGTATAAAATCTTTTATACATTTGCAGACCTTTTTACGGAGAGGTCTGCTTTTTTATGTGGCAAAACCACTAAAATCGCAGGATAAGCCGATGTAGCTCAGCTGGCTAGAGCAGCTGATTTGTAATCAGCAGGTCGTGGGTTCGACTCCCTCCATCGGCTCGGTTCTTTAAAGAAGTGAACAACAAATTGAAAACGTTGGGGAAATACTCAAGCGGTCAACGAGGACAGACTGTAAATCTGTTGGCTACGCCTTCGTAGGTTCGAATCCTGCTTTCCCCACGAGAATTTAAAATTAGCGGGAGTAGCTCAGCTGGCTAGAGCGTCAGCCTTCCAAGCTGAGGGTCGCGGGTTCGAATCCCGTCTCCCGCTCTTTTTTTCTTATATCGGTGAGAGTTCAGCCGATGTAGCTCAGCGGTAGAGCACTTCCTTGGTAAGGAAGAGGTCACGGGTTCAAGTCCCGTCATTGGCTCTTATTTTATAGAAACTAATTAATAAATTATAAACTTAAATTTTAATATAAACCAATAATCATGGCTAAAGAAAATTTTGAACGTTCCAAACCGCACTTGAATATCGGAACAATTGGTCACGTTGACCACGGAAAAACTACTTTGACTGCAGCTATCACTAAAGTTTTAGCTGGGAAAGGGTTTGCTGAAACAAGAGATTTCGACACGATCGATAACGCTCCTGAAGAAAAAGAAAGAGGTATTACTATCAATACTTCACATGTTGAATACCAAACCGAGAACAGACACTACGCTCACGTAGATTGTCCTGGTCACGCGGATTACGTTAAAAACATGGTAACTGGTGCTGCTCAGATGGACGGTGCTATTTTGGTTGTTGCTGCAACTGATGGTCCTATGCCACAAACCAGAGAGCACATCCTTTTAGGACGTCAGGTAGGTGTTCCAAGAATCGTTGTTTTCATGAACAAAGTTGACATGGTTGATGACGAGGAATTATTGGAATTAGTTGAAATGGAAATCAGAGAATTATTATCATTCTACGATTACGATGGTGATAACACTCCTGTAATTAAAGGATCTGCATTAGGTGCATTGAACGGTGAAGATAAATGGGTTGCAACAGTTGAAGAGTTAATGGATGCTGTTGATACTTACATCGAATTGCCTCCTAGAGATATCGATAAAGAATTCTTGATGCCTGTTGAGGACGTATTCTCTATTACTGGTAGAGGTACCGTTGCAACTGGTAGAATTGAAACTGGTGTAATCAACTCAGGTGACGAGGTAGACATCATCGGTATGGGTGATGAGAAATTATCTTCTACTGTAACTGGTGTTGAGATGTTTAGAAAAATCCTTGACAGAGGTGAAGCTGGTGATAACGTTGGTTTATTGTTGAGAGGTATCGAGAAATCTGATATCAGAAGAGGTATGGTTATCGCTAAACCAGGATCTATCACTCCTCACTCAGAATTCAAAGCTGAAGTTTACGTATTGAAGAAAGAAGAAGGTGGTCGTCACACTCCTTTCCACAACAAATACAGACCTCAGTTCTACTTAAGAACAACAGACGTTACCGGAGAGATTTACCTGGAAGATGGAAGAGAGATGGTAATGCCTGGGGATAACGTATCAATTACAGTAAAATTGATCGTTCCTGTAGCTATCAACAAAGGTTTAAGATTTGCCATCAGAGAAGGTGGTAGAACCGTTGGAGCTGGTCAGGTTACAGAGATTATTAAATAATAATAACTCATAAATTTTGTCTTGAAAAGGTATCCGCACGCGCGGGTACCTTTCTTGACTTAAGAAATTTACGGGTGTAGCTCAGTTGGTAGAGCACTGGTCTCCAAAACCAGGTGTCGGGAGTTCGAGTCTCTCTACCCGTGCAAAAAAATAGAATATGGCAAAAATCGGAACATACATTCAAGAGTCGGTAGACGAGTTGGTAAATAAGGTATCATGGCCGACCTGGTCTGAATTGCAAAGCAGCTCGATCGTGGTTATGGTCGCTTCCATTATTTTTGCTATCATCATTTTTGCGATGGATCAATCCTTCAGCAAATTGATGCAAATTGTTTACGATTTATTTTAACGATTATGGCGGAAAGCACAAGTAAAAAGTGGTATGTCGTTAGAGCGATAAGCGGGAAGGAAAACAAGGTGAAAAAATACATCGAGAGTGAGATCGAACGTAATGGTCTGACTACCTATGTTTCACAGATCCTGATTCCTACCGAAAAAGTTTATCAAATTCGTAACGGTAAAAAAATTAGCAAGGAGAGAAGTTTCTTTCCCGGTTATATTTTGATCGAAGCTGATTTATCCGGAGAGTTACCTCACGTAATCAAAGGAGTAAATGGTGTGATCGGATTTTTAGGAGCAGAGAAGAAAGGAAACCCTCTCCCACTCCGTTTGGCAGAAGTGAACCGCATCCTCGGAAAAGTGGATGAGTTGGCCGACACCGAAGAAGAAATCAACATTCCTTACGTTATTGGCGAAAGCATCAAGGTAATTGACGGGCCATTTAACGGATTTAACGGAACGATTGAGAACATTAATGAAGAAAAGAAAAAGCTGGAAGTGATGGTGAAGATTTTCGGAAGAAAGCAACCACTGGAGCTCAGCTTCTTACAAGTAGAAAAAGAAAGTTAACATGTAATCCCTTGTACAATTTCAGTTCAATATTAATGCTTCCGACTGAAAACGTGCAAACTAAATAATAATTAAGATGGCTAAAGAAGTAAGCGGATTAATTAAATTACAGATCAAAGGGGGGGCTGCAAACCCATCGCCACCAGTTGGACCTGCATTAGGTGCCAAAGGGGTGAACATCATGGAGTTTTGTAAGCAGTTTAACGGAAGAACCCAGGATAAGGCCGGTAAAGTATTACCTGTTGTTATTACGGTTTACTCCGATAAGTCCTTCGATTTCGTAATTAAAACTCCTCCTGCAGCCGTACAACTATTAGAAGCTGCTAAACTGAAAGGTGGTTCATCCGAACCAAACCGTCAAAAAGTAGGTTCTGTAACATGGGATCAAGTTAAAGCAATCGCTGAGGACAAAATGCCTGATTTGAATTGCTTTAAAATTGAATCTGCCATGAGAATGGTTGCCGGTACAGCGAGAAGTATGGGAATTACCGTAAAGGGTACATTTCCAGCAGAAGTTTAATAATTAAATAAATAAACAATGGCTAGGTTAACAAAAAATATGAAAGAAGCTTTGTCGAAGTACGACTCTAACAAAGAGTACTCTTTGGATGAAGCCGCTCAAATCGTTAAGGATGTTACCTTTACTAAATACGATGCCTCTGTTGATATTGCAGTTCGTTTGGGAGTTGATCCTAAAAAAGCGAACCAAATGGTTAGAGGAACTGTAGCCTTACCAAACGGTGTAGGTAAAGATGTAAAAGTATTGGTATTGTGTACACCTGACAAAGAAGCCGAAGCAAAAGAAGCCGGAGCCGATCATGTTGGTTTAGATGACTACGTTGAGAAAATCAAAGGTGGTTGGACCGACATCGATGTGATTATTACCATGCCGAGTGTTATGGGTAAAGTCGGAGCCCTTGGTCGTCAATTAGGACCAAGAGGTTTAATGCCTAACCCAAAATCCGGTACGGTAACCATGGAAATCGGAAAAGCTGTGACTGACATCAAAGCAGGTAAAATTGATTTTAAAGTAGATAAAACCGGGATCATTCATACTACCATTGGTAGAGCATCATTCGGAGCTGATAAATTAGCGGAGAATGCCAAGGAATTGATCCAGACTATTATGAAATTAAAGCCTACTGCAGCTAAAGGTACCTATTTGAAAAGCGTAAGCTTATCAAGTACCATGGGCCCGGGAGTTAAAGTTGAACCTAAATCACTTGCGGTTTAATAATTTTCTAATCTAACAACATAGTTATGACAAGAGAAGAAAAAAACCAGTTCATCGACGAGTTGACACAAAAGCTAAACAATGCTAGCGTGTTCTATTTGGCTGATATTGCTGGTTTAAATGCAGATGGCTCCTCCAAATTAAGAAGAAGTTGCTTTAACGGTGACATTCAATTGGAAGTAGTAAAAAATACCTTATTGAAAAAAGCGATGGAAAAAGCTGAAGGTAACTACGACGAATTGTACAGTACACTGGTAGGAAATACTTCAATCATGTTTGCAACTACCGGAAACGGTCCTGCAAAAGTGATCAAAGAATTCCGTAAAAAAAGTGAAAAACCAATCCTAAAAGGAGCTTTCATCGAAGAAGCTATTTATATCGGTGATGAGAACTTAGATGCACTAGTTGCAATTAAATCTAAAGAAGAACTTATCGGAGATATCATCGGCTTATTACAATCTCCTGCGAAAAATGTTATCTCTGCTTTACAAGCAAACGGAGGTGGCAAAATTGCCGGACTTGTTAAAACATTATCAGAGCGATCTGAATAATCATTGTACGCACTCAAATTATAATAAATTAAATTGTTTCAAATTTTTAAATTAAGATAAAATGGCAGATACAAAAAAACTTGCGGAAGAGTTAGTAAACTTAACTGTAAAAGAAGTTAATGAATTAGCTGATATTCTGAAAGAAGAATACGGTATTGAACCTGCTGCTGCTGCTGTTGCTGTTGCCGGACCTGTTGCCGGTGGTGGAGATGCTGCTGGTGGTGGTGATGAAAAAACTGAATTTGATGTAATCCTGAAATCAGGTGGTGCATCTAAATTAGCAGTTGTAAAATTAGTTAAGGAATTAACTGGACTAGGACTGAAAGAAGCAAAAGACTTAGTTGACGGAGCACCAAAACCATTGAAAGAAGGTGTTACTAAAGACGAAGCTGATGCTTTGAAATCTCAATTAGAAGAAGCTGGAGCTGAAGTAGAAATCAAATAATTTCTACCTTCTAAAACATACGGTTTAGATTCTTGATTACTCGTTTTTGGGTAAAAAAGGATCTAAACCATTTTGTGCTTATATACTCCTAGTAAATGGAAAACTGAGGCCGCTAAATGTAGTGTGCTGATTTACAAAGAGTTAAGTGTATTAAATTTTGGATTCCCATGTGGGAAGCTTAATAATTACTAAACTCAGTCAGACTAATGAATAAATCCTTAAAAAAAGGAAAAGCAGAAAGGATCTCTTTCGCTTCAACAAAAAATCAGTTAGCTTATCCTGATTTCTTAGACATTCAATTAAAATCCTTCCAGGAATTTTTCCAACTGGAGACAACCCCTGAAAACCGTGAAGAAGAAGGTTTGTTCAGCGTGTTCAGTGAAAACTTTCCGATTACTGATGCCCGAAACCAGTTCGTACTGGAGTTTCAGGATTACTTCGTTGATCCGCCAAGATACTCCATCGAAGAGTGTATCGACAGAGGACTAACCTACAGTGTGCCACTGAAGGCCAAGTTGAAACTGTATTGTACCGATCCGGAACACGAGGATTTTGAGACCATTGTACAGGATGTTTACTTAGGTACCATCCCTTACATGACCCCTAAAGGTACTTTCGTGATCAACGGTGCCGAACGTGTTATCGTTTCCCAGCTACACCGTTCTCCGGGTGTGTTCTTCGGACAAAGTTCGCACGCCAACGGAACTACCCTCTACTCTGCCCGGGTTATTCCTTTTAAAGGTTCATGGATTGAGTTTGCTACCGATATCAACAGCGTCATGTACGCCTATATCGATAGAAAGAAAAAATTACCTGTTACAACCTTGTTCAGAGCCATCGGTTACGAAACCGATAAAGAGATCCTGGAACTGTTTGATCTGGCCGATGAAATCAAAGTAAGTAAATCAGGTCTGAAGAAAATTTTAGGTAGAAAATTAGCTGCCCGTGTATTGAAAACCTGGGTGGAAGATTTCGTGGATGAAGATACCGGCGAGGTTGTTTCTATCGAAAGAAATGAGGTGATCATCGACCGTGAAACCGTTCTGGAAAAAGAACACATCGATCAAATTATCGAATCCGGTACTAAAACGATCATCCTCCACAAAGAAGATGTAAACTCGGCAGATTTTGCCATTATTTATAACACGCTTCAAAAAGACCCTTCAAACTCTGAAAAAGAAGCGGTAGAACACATTTATCGTCAGCTGCGTAATGCAGAACCACCAGATGTTGAAACAGCTCGTGGTGTTATCGATAAATTGTTCTTCTCTGAAACCCGTTACGATTTAGGTGAAGTTGGACGTTTCAGAATCAACAAGAAATTAGGATTGGATATCTCCGAAGATGTGCGCACACTATCTAAAGAGGATATCATCTCCATCATTAAATACCTGATCGAACTGATCAACTCCAAAACCATCGTTGATGATATCGATCACTTAAGTAACAGACGTGTAAGAACTGTTGGTGAGCAATTGTACAATCAATTCGGTGTGGGGCTGTCCAGAATGGCCAGAACCATCCGTGAAAGGATGAACGTTCGTGACAACGAGGTGTTCACCCCTTCCGACCTGATCAATGCGAAGACTTTATCTTCCGTGATCAATTCATTCTTCGGAACCAACCAGTTATCTCAGTTCATGGATCAAACCAATCCACTTTCCGAGATTACACACAAACGTAGAATGTCTGCACTCGGACCAGGTGGTCTTTCCAGAGAGAGAGCCGGTTTCGAGGTTCGTGACGTTCACTATACACACTACGGAAGGTTATGTCCGATCGAAACCCCTGAGGGTCCGAATATCGGTCTGATCTCCTCACTCTGTGTTTACGCAAAAGTAAATAAACTCGGATTCATCGAAACCCCTTACCGCCACGTTGAAAACGGTAAAGTGGATTTGAAAAAAGAGGTGGTATACCTGAGTGCCGAAGAAGAAAATGACCGTATCATCGCACAAGCTAATGCTCAGATCGATGATAAAGGTAAATTCTTATCGGACAGAGTTAAATCCAGGCTGGAAGGTGACTTCCCGTTAGCTGAACCGGAAACAATCGGTTTAATGGACGTTGCTCCGAACCAGATTGCTTCGATCGCCGCTTCATTGATTCCTTTCCTGGAGAATGATGATGCGAACCGTGCGTTGATGGGATCGAACATGATGCGTCAGGCCGTTCCATTATTGAACGCCGAATCGCCTGTAGTTGGTACCGGATTGGAGGCTCGCGTGGCTGAAGATTCCAGAGTACTGATCAATGCGGAAGGTAACGGTGTGGTTGAATATGTTGATGCCAACACCATCACCATTAAATATGACAGAAATGAAGAAGACAGACTGGTAAGCTTCGAGGGTGATTCCAAGACTTACAACCTGTCTAAATTCCAAAAAACCAACCAAAACACCTGCATCAACCTGAGCCCGATCGTTTCTAAAGGCGATAAAGTGGTGAAAGGCCAGGTGCTGTGTGAAGGATACGCTACTCAAAACGGTGAGCTGGCTTTAGGTAGAAACCTGAAAGTAGCCTTCATGCCGTGGAAAGGATACAACTTTGAGGATGCGATCGTAATCTCCGAAAAAGTGGTTCGGGATGATATTTTCACCTCCATCCACATCGAAGAGTTCTCTCTGGAAGTTAGAGATACTAAACGTGGTCTGGAAGAACTGACCGCCGATATCCCTAACGTAAGTGAGGAAGCTACCAAAGACCTGGACGAGAACGGTATCATCCGTATCGGAGCCGAGGTTCAGGAAGGCGATATCCTGATCGGTAAGATTACACCGAAAGGTGAAACCGATCCGACTCCGGAAGAAAAACTGCTGAGAGCGATCTTCGGTGATAAAGCCGGTGATGTGAAAGACGCTTCTCTGAAAGTTAGACCTTCCGTAAAAGGAGTTGTGGTTGATAAAAAATTATTCCAACGTGCGATCAAAGACAAAAAAGCAAGAGCTGAAGAAAAGAACCTGATCGCTAAATATGACGACGAATACAACAAGGAAATTGCATCACTCAAAAAAGAGCTGATCAATAAATTGTTTACCGTTGTTAATGGAAAAACATCCCAAGGTGTTGTTAACTACTACAACGAAGAAATCGTTCCTAAAGGAACCAAATTCTCC
>JAGQZT010000022.1 GCA_020435335.1 Flavobacteriales bacterium
ATGCTTCAGGTTAAAGGTTACGTGTTTAAGGATGATGTGAAGATTGATGATGCAGTAGTTAAGTTGTACCAGAACAACAAAATGGTTCAAATGTCCAAGACCAAGAAGAGCAAGTTCGAATTCATTCTTTTCAGTGACCTGCGTTACATGGTTGAGATCAGTCTGGACGGTTGTGTTACCGAACGCATTCAGATTTCGACGATGGAAAAAACGGAATTTGCCGGTAAATACCTGTATGAATTCCGGGTTGATCTGATGGATTTGAAGGAGTTTGAAGGGGTTGATATTTCAGATTTGGATTTCCCGACGGCTTTGATCAAATACAATCCTGATGAAGGTGAATACTGGCATGATGAGGAATACAGCAATTCTGTGAAGAAATCCATGAAAAAGCTGAAATCGGAAGCTAAGAAAAAGTAATCACTTTTTGATGGAATGAATCACGACATAAGTGCCTGTCCGGCTTTGAGCGTAGGCCGGGTCGTCGCTGCAATGATCCCAGAAACCGTCTTTGATCTCCATCTCTACAGTAATGCCTGAACCGATATAGGGTTTAAGCTCATCCAGCGTTACCTCACCCTCACAGAGTTTAATGAAGTAATCCTGAATCGAACAACGCAGGTACAATTCTTTGTATTCGGTTATTTTTCCACCCTTGTTTATGAATTCCTTTTCGATCAGTTCACAGCTTGTCGTTCCGTCGGTAGAAGGCTTTTTGATTTTATATTCCTGTGACGTCTTTTCCTGAGAACCACAAGAAAAGCAGAGGAATAGAATCAGGTAATAGGGCATTTTCATCATATTACAATTGAATACCAATGATACATACGTCATCGATCTGATCAAGGCTTCCTTTCCAGTCGTCGAAGTTTTTATCGAGTAACTCTTTTTGCCTTTGTATGCTTTCTCCGGAAAGCGACAGAATCAATTTCTTTAAACTGGTGTATTTGAATTTTTTGCCTTTAGGCCCGCCAAACTGGTCGGCATAGCCATCGCTGAACAGGTAAAGTTGATCACCTTTTTTCAGTTGGATGTTATGATTGGTAAATGGCTGTGGTTTTTCATTGTAATTGATCGCCTGCCGGTCCGCTTTGATTTCCCGGATATCGTTTTCGGAGACGATCCATAGTGGATTGTTGGCACCTGCCCATTCCACGTGCTGTGTTTCGATATTAACTTTGCAGAGAGAAATGTCCATACCATCCCTGGAGCTCCAGTCTTTGCCGGTCTGGTGTAATTCCTGAACGACCTTTTTGCGGAGTTTGTCCAGAATTGCAGCGGGAGAGAGGTTGTTCGCTTCGGCATTGATGCTGTTCAGAAAACTGATCCCAAGCATGTTCATCAGGGCACCCGGAACACCATGTCCGGTGCAGTCTGCCGCAGCAATATACACTTCATTATCCTGTTCATACGACCAGTAGAAGTCCCCGCTAACAATGTCTTTGGGTTTAAATAAGATGAAATGAGTCGGAAAATGACTGGAAACATGTTCTTCACTTTGGAGCAGAGCTTCCTGAATGCGTTTGGCGTATTTCACACTGTCGGTTATATTTTCGAGAGCCTCGGCCAGTTCATTGCTTTTCTGCTCGATCTCAATCTTTTGCTGGGTAATTCGTTTGTTGGCTTTTTTCTTGTCGCGTAGCGATTTAAGGATTACGATAGACAAGATGATCAGGGCACCGGCACCGATGGCAAAGGAGTACGAGATCATTTTTTGTTCTTCGATCTCGATTTCATGTTCATGATCCTTTTTCATTTGCTCAATTTCACGGCGTTGCATTTTCTTTTCGAATTCGTACTGCAGTCCGGCTTGAGTTAGTTTTCGGGTGTTTTCACGGTTCATCAGGGAGTCGGACATAAGCTTGTGCTCCAGCAGGTAGGGATAGGCTTCTTCATGTTTTCCCTGTTTCCGGTAGAGTGTACTCATGGCCATGGCAGCACTTTGGATTTGTTGGGGAGACCCCAGTTCATGAGCCATTTTGTAGGACATTTTTACGTAGATATCGGCATTCTTCAGGTCATTTTTTTGTTGTAGATTACCCCCATGATGTTAACGGTATTGGCCAGTTCAACGGGGTCATTCATTTCCCGTTGGATATGTTCGGCCTGTTTCAGGTATTCCAATGCCGTATCGTATTTCTTTTGTTCCCGGTAGATTCCGGCCAGGTTGGTGAGCGATTGGGCAATTCCTTTTTTATCATCGATCTTTTTCCGGATCTTCAGGCTTTCAAAAAAGTATTCCTGAGCATCGATATAATTGGCCTGTGAAAAATACAGGCTTCCGATGTTGTTGAGTGATAAAGCGATACTATACTGATCATTCAGGCTTTTTTTAGTCTCCAAACTTTTCTTATAGTATTCCAGTGCTTTTTCGAAATTCCCTTGTTCATGATAGAGTAGCCCGATGTTGTTCAGGCAGGCAGCGGTACTGCGTTCATCGTCCAGTTTTTCCAGAATTTTTAAGCTTTTCAGGTAGCTGTCTATCGCATAATCGATCATCCCCTGAGATTGGTAGATGTAGCCTATGTCGTTAAAACAAATGGCTTCATTGTTCCTGTCTTTGAGCTGTTGAAACAGTACGAGGGCTTCCTGGTAATTACGGATGGCTTCATCATATCTTCCCAGATCGGTGAGTGAATAACCGATATTCATTTTAGCGGTCGCGATCCCCTTTTCATAATTCAGTTTCTTACTGATAAATAAAGCATCCTCGGCATATTTCAGTGCTTTGGTGTAGTTGGAGTACTGATATTCTCCGCCAAGCAGCAGAATGGCGTCTACTTTGTCGGTTCCGGTAGCATTCAACACGCAATGCTCCAGACTGTCGATCTTGTTCGCATGGGTACTCATCGACCACAGGGAGAAAAAAGCGAGAAGTAGAATTAAGCGACTCATTCCGCTAAGATAACATTTAAACCTTTACACCGATAATGCAAACATCATCCACTTGTTCCAAATTGCCTTTCCAGGATATAAATGCCGCATCAAGAGCATCCTTTTGTTCGTCCATGGATAAACCCCTGATGGAGAGCAATAAAGATTTGAATTGAGTGGTTTTGAATTTTTTACCCTTTTCTCCACCAAATTGATCCACATAACCATCCGAAAACAGGTAAATGGCGTCCCCTTCGTGAAGCTGGATGTGGTGATTGGTAAAAGAAGTCATGTGGGCATAATTCCCAACCGGAAGCTTATCGGCTTTAACCTCCTCGATCTCATCCGAATCTTTTCGGATAATCCATAGGGGATTGTGTGCGCCGGCGTATTGCAGGACTTTGGTGTTGAGGTTGAGGGAGCACAGTGCCAGATCCATCCCGTCCTGCACATTGTCAATGCTTTTAGAAAAAGTCTCGATTACGAGTTCGCGGGTTTTTTCCAGGATCAGACTGGGTTGCCGGATTCCAAATTCCTTCACGGCCTGATTCATGGAATTGTTACAGACCACGCTCACCATGGCACCCGGAACACCATGCCCGGTGCAGTCGGCAGCTGAGAATAAAATGTGGTCATCCACTTCCTGAAGCCAGTAAAAATCGCCTGCAACAATGTCTTTCGGGCGGTAATAAACGAAGGAATTCGGCAGGATTTTATTTAGGAAGTTGTCGGATGGCAGGATCGCTTCCTGAATCCGTTTAGCATAGCTGATGCTGGCTTTGATTTCGCCATGAGCAGTTTCGATTTCCGTTTTTTGAAGGGAGATCTCCTCATTCGATTTTTTCAGGAGGAAATTCTTGGTTTTAATGATATTCTCAAAATCGTTGACAATGGTTCTGAAATAAAAGGCAATGGTAAAGGTGAGTACAAAGACCATAGCCAGGTAGATATTCCGGAAGAAGGCCAGCTGCTCGGGAGTCGCCTGGATGATGTCGTCGACCATTTCACGGGTATTCAACACCACGAAAAAAACAACCAGTACCAGGGTAAACATTACAAATCCCAGGGTTTTGTTATGAAACAGGAGGGCGGGCAGGATCGCAATAGGCAAGAGGAGGAATTCGTGACCGGCACCTACGGGTACGAAGTACATCATGGGCAGGACGGAGACCAGGCTGGCAAAAAAGAAATAAATCCGGGTACACCTGAACCATTTCTTGTAGTTAAAAAACAGGGTTAAAGCCAGAACACTTGTTTCCAGAATGATGTAGGGAACCAGTTCCGTACTGTTAAAAATAATCTCGATGGGCAGGTAGAATACCATGATCACCAGGATGAAACTGACCAGTCGGTTGATCAGGATGATCTCCCGATAGAACTCCAGGGCTTCACCCTCTTTCAGGTCGCTTAATCCCAGGTAAGATATTTTTTCCCAAAGTTTTTTGATCGCCGTTTTAATTTTGATAAAAATAAAGATAATTAAAATCTGCGACTGTCTGCTATTTGATAGAAGTTCATTAACAACTCCTGTTGATATCTATGTGGCATGAAACAGAAAAAGGACTTGTACTGTTTGTATTTTAGCTGAAACAAGATTGAAATTATGAAAAAGTACAGCTTATTATTCGTTTTAGTATTGGCATTCATCGGATTGAATGCACAAGTTCAACCTCATGCCATCGGTGCAAGACTGGGAGGAGGGTATTATGGAACCGGATTTGAAGTGTCTTATCAGCATGGTTTCGGTGATAAAAACCGATTGGAGCTGGATTTGGGATTGGCTTCCAAATATTCTTCTTCTTCGATGAGCATAGCCGGAATCTACCAATGGGTTTGGGGGCTTGGCGAAGGGTTTAACTGGTTTGCGGGACCGGGAGCCCAGATGTTTTTTTATAAAAACAATTCGCTCATAGCAATCGGAGGAGATATAGGAGTTGAATATGATTTCAATGTCAATTTGGATACACCTTTGCAGATAAGTTTGGATACCCGTCCTATGTGGGGGTTTGCAAAATACGATGATGGCTTCGGTTGGGGAGCGGCATTGGGAATCCGCTATACCTTCTAATTGGAACTGACTTCCTTATACTCGGCCCGGCCACTGTAGTAGATATACATTTCGTAATGCCCGTTTTCGGATGCTCCGATATTGGGTACGAAGTAGGTAGTGTCGTTCAGAAAGTAAGGGTCGGGATAATCTACTCCGCCAACGGTTAAACGTTGATCAGCATCTTTTGTGAGTTCTTCTCCGCTTTGATAGGTAATGGTATACGATTGAAGAAATCCTTCCTGAATATCCAGAGAAACAATCCAGGAAAGGTCGTCGCTGAGGTTGTTGGGATGTATGGAGTCGAGGGCATTGGATTCGGTATCAACAACGCGACTGGTTTCATGATCGGTCGAACCGGACTCTGTAGCAGGTTCACTGCTGCAGGCGGCAAACACAAGAATGAGCGGGTAAAATATTCCTTTTTTCATCCGGCTAAAATTAGCGATTAAACTGATTATTTGAGTGCAGGGCTATTAAAATTCCCAAATTGTATTACCTTTATGGCTGGACACAACTAGGTTTTGAAAAGGGTTTTACAATATAGCTTGTTTTCAATCGGCTTTTTCATATGCCTTTTTCAGGCAATAGCCGGAGGTATTTCCAAAAAAGAAATTGATCAGAAACTGGGTGAATTTACGTCCGATTCGGCGAAGGTTTATTTTTTACGGGACATGCTCCCTGATATTGAGGAAGCAACTTTGGGAAAACAGGTGATGCAGGAAGGAAGAGCTCTTGTAAACAAATCCCGCGATCCTAAACTGCAGATCAAATGGCTGAAGTCGGAAGCCCTTTTTTACTACAACCAGGGAGAGGAAGAAACCTGCCGGAAAACACTTCAAAAGGCATTTAAGCTGGCGCAGACCAATACCTTGCATTCCCTGCAGATGGAGGTGCTTTTTCTGGAGATCAATTTGTTTTTTGAAGGAGGATCGCTGGAAGATGCCGTTCCAAAGACCAAATACCTTTTTCCAATACTCTCTAAAGTCGAATCCAAGGGCGAGCAGGGTGAATTCTTAAGTCAGATCGGTCGTAAATTCTATAGCCTAGGGAATTATCCTGAAGCCATGAAATATTATGTTCAGGCACAGGATATTTTCGAGAAGAACAACATCCGGAATGAGGATTACGGCCACTTGCTGCACAACATCGGTTCGGTCTTTAAGCGTCAGGATAACCTGGAGAAAGCGCTGGAATATTACGAAACAGAACTGGCTTTGGGTAGGGAGATTAACAGCGAATCGATCATCGCAGAAGGCTTATACCTGTCGGCAGGCATGTATGCCGAATTGGGCGATACCAAAAAAGGCCGGGAATACAATGAAAAATCATTGGCCATTTATGAGAAGATGGGTAAGAAGAACATGATCGCCTTGCTAACCGGTAATATGGCCGGCGATTACGCCGATGAGGGGAATTATAAGAAGGCGATTCAGTCGCTGGAAAAAGCATTGAAAATTTTCACCGAAGAAAAGGAATGGGATAAAATTGCCTGGATTCAACGTAGCCTGGCCGAGTACCATTCGCAAGATGGCAATCATAGTATTGCACTGGATTACATCGGGAAAGCAAGTGCCAATGCCCTGAAAACAACCAATAAGCAGCTTTTGCGCAAAAAGGAGATCGCACGTACCCTGGCTTACATTTACTATCGAAAGAAAGATTACAAACAGGCTTTCGATACGTACATGGATTACCGTCAGCTCGAAGACAGCCTGACCAACAACGATAAACTCAAGGTGGTGGGAGAGCTGGAATCGAAATACGAGAATGAGAAGAAGGAGGCTGAAATAGCCATGCTTAACAAAGACAAAAAACTGAAAGCGGTTGAACTGGAAAAAGCCGCCGCAGAAGTGAAAGAGCAGAAATTAATGCGAAACGGAATGGTTTTGGTTATCGGGCTGGTGCTGATCGTTTGTGTTGTTATTTACAGAGGCTATCGGATCAACAAAAAAAACAATTACCTGTTGTCGAGGCAAAACGATGAGATCAACCTGAAAAATCTGATCATTGAAGAGAAGAACAAGAATATTACCGATTCAATTGCTTATGCGAAACGGATTCAGGAAGCCATTCTGCCACCTAAAAGTTTGTTGAATGAATACCTGAAAAACGGATTTATTTATTATGAGCCCAAGGACATCGTTGCCGGTGACTTCTACTGGATGGAGCATGTCGGAGATGAGGTGCTGTTCGCTGCAGCGGATTGTACGGGACACGGAGTTCCCGGGGCTATGATCAGTGTGGTGTGCCACAATGCGCTGAACCGGGCGGTGCGTGAATTCGGACTTACCGACCCCTCGATCGTGTTGGATAAAGTTCGGGAATTGGTTATCGAAACCTTCGAGAAGAGTCAGGAAAACGTACAGGATGGAATGGACATTGCCTTGTGTACGCTCGACAGGAAGAATAAGGAACTTAAATTCTCGGGGGCCAATAATTCCTTGTATATTGTCCGGGGAGAGGAACTCATCGAGCTGAAAGCCGACAAACAACCGATCAGCAGCTATGTGGAAAGTAAGCCGTTCACGCTGCATAATTTCAAATTGCAAAAAGGCGATACGATCTATTCATTTACCGATGGGTTTGCCGATCAGTTCGGAGGGGAGAAGGGTAAAAAATTCAAGTATAAACCCTTTAAAGAGTTGCTGCTATCCATTCAATCGGAAACGATGGAGGAACAGTATCGCATCATCAAGGAAACTTTTCATGCCTGGCGTGGCGATCTGGAGCAGATTGATGATGTTTGCGTGTTGGGTGTCCGCGTGTAAAGCTAACCAAGATCATTTTTCACTTCCCGGGCGCTACTTATTTTTGAATCATGTTTGAAGAACTCGATATATGGAAACTGCTGGCCGGTTTAGGCGTTTTCCTGTTTGGCATGTTCCTGTTGGAAGAGTCCATCAGGGGATTGGCAGGCCGCTCCTTTAAGAAGTTCATCAAAGACAATACCTCCAATCGGGTCAAAGCCATTTTTTCGGGAGCATTAACCACTTCCATCTTACAGAGCAGTTCGGCCGTCGGATTGATGGTCCTGGCATTTGTCGGGGCAGGGATCATGATGATGGAAAATGCGATCGGCGTGATCATCGGATCCAATGTGGGTACCACCTTCACGGCCTGGATCGTGGCTATGCTGGGGTTTAAGCTGGATATCGAAAGTTTTTCGCTGCCCTTGATCGGCATCGGCGGACTCATCCTCATCTTTTTAGGGAAATCGGAACGTTATTCGTACATCAGCAAGCTGATGGTCGGCTTCGGTTTTCTGTTTATGGGATTGGATTATATGAAGAATAGCGTGTCGGAATTCACAAACCAGATCGATATAGCCGATCTGCCTCACTATGGCATTATGGTTTATGTGTTTTTCGGACTGGTCCTGACGGCTGTGATGCAGAGTAGTTCTGCCAGTATTGCCATTGTGTTAACGGCGTTACATGCCGGAGTGGTTGATTTTAATGCGGCGGCGGCATTTATCATCGGAGCGAATGTCGGGACTACCGCAACCATATTAATCGGCGGGATCGGCGGAACCCAGATGAAAAAGCGTGTGGCATTCAGCCATTTGATCTTCAACCTGATTACAGGTATTGTCGGCCTGGCTTTGTTTATTCCATTTACGATGCTGGTGATGAAACTGGTTGGTGATCAGGAAGCGGTAATCGGTATTGCCCTTTTTCATACGCTGTTTAATGTAACCGGAGCCATCTTGTTTTTACCTTTTATCGGGATGTTCTCCCGGTTGCTATTGAAATTGTTCCCCGATAAACAGGTGCAGTTAACGAAGTACATTCACAAGATCACCCCACAAGTGGGAGAGGCTGCCCTGGATAGTATCCGGAATGAAGTGCTGCATCTCATACGGCAAACCCTTAAGTTCAACCTCTCCATTTTGAATATCGACGAGCAATTGGTGTTCACCAAGAATCAGCCGTCCCAAAAAATTAAGACGGAAGACCGCTATGAAAATTTGAAATTGCTTCAGGCTGAGATTTTTACATTTACAGCTAAGGTACAAGCCGAAAAACTACAGGAAGAGGAGTCAGCCGAAATGAATCGTTTGCTTCATGCTGCCCGTATGGCGATGCACTCAGCCAAGTCCATGAAGGACATTAAACATAATTTTGATGATTTCGGAAGCGATGACAATGAATTTGTATACAACCGGAACCTCGATTTTCGAAGAAGGTTAATACAGCTTTACCTTAGAGTAATTGAGTTGTTTGAAGAAGATAAACACGAAGATATTGCCGGTGAAATGGCTCGCTTATTAAAGCATATTAACAAAGAAGATACGGAGTTGGTACATGCTGTTCAGCAGGTGGCACAGGAAAAATCAATTACGGAGTTAACTGTATCTGAAATGCTGATGGTGAACCGCGTGTTCATTCAGTCTTCCCGGCAGATTCTCGCTTCCATCCGGGAGGTGTTGCTTACTGCCGATGAGGTGGCTATGTTCGATTCCATGACCGATACCGATTTACTGGTACGATAAAAGCCCGCAAAAATACGGGCTTTTTAAGGTAAGCATTAGTATGCTTGGCGTGAATTATCGTGGCTCGAATGCTATGGGTAAAACCATTTTTACATTCACTACTTTTCCTTCATGTTTTCCGGGCACCCAATCGGGCATGGATTTAATAACGCGTAAGGCTTCCTGATCGAGGAGCGGATCAGCGCCTTTTTCTAGTTTAACCTGTTCCACCTTACCTGTGGTGTTGATTACAAAAGAAACAAAGACCTTACCTCCGCTTGATGCTTCTTTTGGATATTTCAGGTTTTGAAGAACAAAGTCGAACAATTTTTCGGTTCCTCCTTTAAATTCCGGCATTTGGTCGACCAGATCATAGATTTTTTCCGGTTCGTTTTGTTGAATTAAAGGGGTTTCTTGTGCGATGGCGTTAGGATTGCCAACCGTAAAGAAGGCTACCATCATTACCGGTAGAGCGAGCACGTAGATCAGTGCCATACTCTTTTGAGTTTGTTTTGTTTTCATCATTTTCATTCTTTTTTTGATTAATGGTTCATCATTAAAATTATTAGCAATATCGCTGCAATTCACACCAAGCAGCTGTGCTACCATCAAATTAGAATAAGAATTTATATTGGACTGGCTGGCTGAACGATCAGCCAAATATTCATGATTACTTTTAACGTCTTTAAGAGCTAGCCAGGTTAATGGATTAAACCAAAAGAAAACCCGGTAAAGCTCATATATTAATAGGTCTATTGAATGGAGTTGTTTGGCATGAATCGCCTCATGTTTATATATCAATTCGTATTGTTCGCTATCCAGGTTTTTAGGGATGTATATAAACCGGAAAAATGAAAAAGGATTGAATTGTTCTGCTTTCTCTTTTTTCAACATGGAAATATACCTGATCAACTTAACCATTTTTATGCAAAGTAAAGCCAGGAATATCCCTGATATTGCCAGGTACAACATCACTGGCATCATATTAAAACTGGAAGTTGTTGCAGGGGTAACGGTATTGATTTCAGGTAGCATGATCTGAAATTGAGTGTATTCATATTGTTGAGGAATTTCCAGGATCGGGAACATTAACGATGCTGGAATGATGAGGAGTAGGAAAAAACGGTTAGCGGTAAAAAATGTATTTCTGCTAAGTAGCAGTTTGTAGGTTAGGTATAACAAGCAAAAAGTGAAGCTGCTTTCCCATAGATATTGTGCTAATACAGTATTCATTTTTTAAGATTTTTCAAGAGTTCATCAAGTTCATTGATGTCTATATCCTTCTCTTTGATAAAAAAGCTCATCATTTTTTCTACAGACCCGCCAAAATAACTGCCTAATAAGTGATCAGTTTTAAATTTAGCATACTCTTTTTTTGTTATCAAAGGGTAGTATCGATGTGTTTTACCGAAAGCTTCGTAAGCAACAAATTCTTTCTTTTCTAAAATACGCACTAATGTTGATACCGTGTTGTATGCCGGTTCAGGGGAAGGCAGGTGGGGGATGATCTCTTTAACAAAACAATGACCTAAATCCCAAACAACCTGCATGATCTGTTCTTCTGCTTTGGTTAATTCTTGCATGACACAAATGTATAACTAAAAATTTAGTTATACAACTATTTATTTAGTTAAGGGTTCGTTTTTCTTTTATATTGTGCTTTTTTTATTGATTAACGGAAAAGATAATCGTTCAGGACTTGTTAAAAAAAGCCAAAAACAACCACTGGAAAATGCTATTGACCACTCATGTATTTGAGACGATAGGAATGATTTCCGGGTGTAACATTTGCGTTGTGTTAAGCGTCAAACGGATAACAAAGCAAATAAGCATAAAATAATTTACACCATGAAAACATTAGCAGCAGCCATTCTGATCGTAGGATCAGGTTTATTTAACGGAGTTGAAGCCTCCGGTTCGTTCAACATGAACGAGAAGTTGGATGAGGTCCTCCGGTTCGAGAGTAATTCATTGTCCATTGAAAAGAATCAAACCGCGTTCGTTAAAGTCAGTTTTAAGATCAATGCTTCCGGGAAGCTGGAGATTTTAGAAGCCAATTACTCCGATGAGAGTATCAAGGAGCAATTGATGCAAAAATTAAACAACATCAGTATCGATGCAGCAACCGATACCGATAAAGTGTACTACTACCATTTTACGTTTAAGAAAATGTAAATACTTTCCGTCGTGTTTAGTTAGTTGAAGAAAGCCTCGGTGAGAACTGAGGCTTTTTTAATTAAAATGACTAAAAATGAACATATATCACGCTAAAATCATTCATTTTTATTAAAAAACATCAAAAAAAACGAAAAAAATCAGAATCCGGTGGTAAATAAATTTCGGGCACCCCTGATCCCACATTTTTGATATTGATGATAGGTTTGCGCCGCCCGTTCTTCGATCTGTTCGGGGGTTTCATTCAACAGCCAGCCGTCGATGGCGGCTTTCAGGGTATAGGCTTCCGGTGCCATTAAGTGGGTGGTCCAGAGGAGAGGCCTGGCGTTGGCTTTCCGGATGTGGGGGGAGAAATAATTCTTGCTGTAGCAGGCTAATATGATAACCGGTTTGTAGTAATTGGAGTGGGTAACGTTGTATTGGATGTCTACTTCAAAATCCATGAGGCCGTCGTGTCCCACATACGAAAGTAAATCGGCTTGCCCGCCAAAGTGTAAAACCTTATCGTCCAATTTGATCGCCAGATCATGTTGTCCGTTGCTGGCTTTTAGAAAATCTTCCACACAGCTTTTGATGTGTTCACCGTCGTAGGCATCGGCAAGTAAATACACGTCTTTCGTAGCATGCTTAAAAACAATGCGTTCCAGGATTTTTGGATTCTCGCTTTTTAAGGTGGCCACGAGGTTCCAGTCTTGCGTTTTGAGTTTGAAGAATGACCTTACTCCGTATCCACAACCCCAATAGAGGTTCCGGTCCGGATCTTTGCCGTTTCCGATCTTTTCGGGTACGGGAACGATGCCCTGGAATTTATTGTCGCACAAGGCAACATAAACATGAATGGTTTTTGAGGCTGACGCAACCTGTGTTAAAGCAAGTAAAATAAGAAGAATGATCGGGTTTTTCATGGCGGTAGTTTTGCGCTAACTTATCCGGAAAATTCGGATTCCTCAAGTGAAAATGAGTAAACAGGTCGTTTCAGTTCGTGAAAAAGTACTTACATTTAGGAGCGTTATGGAAACAAATACCTTATCAAGCCGGTTAACCTTTCTCTACAAATGGATGCTGCCTGTTTTTTTCGGGTTTGTAACCCTGCTGGTGTGGGTGGCAGCCATTGCTTTGCATGCGGAACCAGATGCCCTGGCTTTGGTGGTGATCGGGTTGCTATTCACCTTTTTCTTTCTCTTACTTGTCCCCTTTTTATTCATCCAGAAAGTGTGGTACGACGACAAACTCATGTACATCAGTAATTTCCGGAAGGCTCGCCAGGTGGCTTTAAAACAGGTGAAGGGTTACCGCAGGTGGATGTTCTATTTTTACAAGATCGACTTTACCAATGATCAGGGAAATGCTGAAAATGTGATGATTCTACCACACATCGTGGAGCGTTTCCTGGCGGGGATGGGAACACCGTTCAGTCTGGAAGACTTTGAAGATAAGATCGGGGAGAAGGCTATCGGATGAGTGTAATATAGCCGGTATGCTGCTCCGTATCCATGGAAGCGATCCGTTTATAATTTACGATGTAATAGTAAACTCCGTCCGGGCAATCATTTCCTGCAGCTGTTTTCCCATCCCAGAATCCATTGATATTATCCCATTCGTACACTTTGGTTCCCCAGCGGTTAAAAATTTGGCAATTCAGCTCGTTAATTCCTTCATTCGGGAAATAGAAATGATCATTAAAGCCATCGCCATTTGGTGTGAAAACGTTTGGGAAATAAATGCTGTCGTTAATAAGTTCATCAAAGCAGGGCAACCCGCCACCAACAATCTTGCAGGCTTCAGGTGCCAAGCTAGGGTCAATAAGTGTAAAAGTATCTGTTTCAAGATTACTTGGTAAATTTAGCCAGACGGATCCAAGGTTAGTAAATCCTGTAGCCCATAAGCTGCCATCTGATTTGACAATGTAGGAAAACGTTTCACCTGCCATAATATCTATAACATCTGTAGCAACTAAGCTTGGCGTATATGATGGATTGGGTGATCCGAATGAACTATTATAATTGTTTTTACCCCAGCCATAACAATTTTTATTCTCATCTAATGCCAGAAAGTGATTGCCATCATCGCATCCTGATATTGCTATAATGTTTGATAAATTCTGTATGAGCGTTGGCGAATAATTGTAATAACCCGAATTATAATCTATTCCCCATGTATAAACATTACCGTTAACTGTTAATGCAATTGTTGCTTCAGCATTCGATTTAATATCAATTATTTTTGGTATGCCAGCTACTTGCATTGGAATTAATGTTTGAGTAATGTTAGATCCTAATCCTAGGTTGCCACCATAATTATCACCGACACTCCAAACGGAACTATCTTTTAAAAGAATAATCGTTGATAAAAAATTTACAGCTACTCTGGCAGCATTATTAATGTTCAGCATTTGGACAGGTATTGAATTAAACAAATAATTTACATTACCATCCCCAAAATGACCAGCTGAGTTTGCACCAATACTCCATACTGTTCCATCATTTTTCACATAACAGAGAGTATTGCTGCCTGCGTCTAAGAAGCTAACATTAGACATTACCTGTATTGGATTCCCACCGAATCCTGAGTAATTACCACTTGTACCCCAAGCCCAGGCTGTATTGTCATGTTTTATTACACTTACTAAATATCCAGCGCTAATATATTTTATATCATAAATATTTGGAATTAAAGTTGGAACATTAACACCAGTTGTAGTTAATCCTATACCGATTGAGTTGTATATGTTGCTACCCCATCCATACAATTGATTTAGTTGGGAGTCACAATTTTCATAACAAATACTATAAGCCGAATAAGAACCTACGGTATAGTTGGTGGGGACATACCATTTCCGGCCTCCAAAGCCATCACCTACCAGACTGTTTTGTGCAAGGCAAATTCCTGAAAACATCAGGAATATCAATAAAATCAGGTTATGGATAGTTTGTTGGATCATGTATAAGTTGGTGACTTACTGCAATTTAACGAAAACGACTTTAGAATGGTTTCGTCATTTCTTAAACGGTCGAATATTTGGAGTCCGTGAATTTACATGGAGATACCTGTTCTCCTGCTATATCCTCACTCCAATGAAGCATACATCATCCAGCTGCTCCAGATCTCCTTTCCAGGATTCGAAGGTTTGGTCTAAGACCTGGCGTTGTTCCTGTAACGGTTTGTGAGCAATACTGAGGAGAAGCTCCTTCAGTTGGCTGTACATGAACTTCTTGCCTTTAGGTCCGCCGAACTGATCGGCAAAGCCATCTGAAAAGATATACAGAATGTCGCCGGACTGAAGCTGTTCTTGATGTCCGGTAAAAGGTTTTTCCTTGAAATGATTTCCAACAGGCTGTTTATCCCCTTTGAGCTCGTAAAGTAAGTAGTTGTCAGTAGTCAGTGATAAGTATTGTTCTTGCTCTTGACTCCGAGCTGCCGATTCCTTATTTCTGATGATCCACAACGGATTGTTGGCACCGGCAAATTCGACAACGTTGGTGTTTTTGTTGAGTGAGCACAAGGCGATGTCCATACCATCTTTCACATTGGTCTCATTGCCTTTGCTGAAGCGATCCTTGACCAGTCTGCGGGTTTCTTCGAGGATTTCCGAAGGACTCACATTGCCCAGTTCTTTGAGGCTTTGATTCAGTGCGTTGGAGCATACCACACTCACCAGGGCACCGGGTACCCCATGACCGGTACAGTCGGCAGCGGCGAAAAGGATAACATTCTGTGGTTCGTTGTTGCTTGTTGGTTGTTGGGCATTGGGGTTTGTGTTTTGTGTTTTGGGTATTGAGTTTTGAGACTTGGGATTTATAGGCTCATAACCCATCACTCCACCTTCGTTACTCCTAATGGTTTGCATCCAGTAAAAATCACCCGCAACAATGTCTTTGGGTTTGTAGAGGATAAACGAGTCGGGTAAATGCTCCGTAAATGATTCCGTGGAAGGAAGGATGGCACTTTGGATGCGTTTGGCGTAGTTGATGCTGTCGGTGATCTCCGTGTTCTTCTCTTCCAGCATCAGTTTTTGGGTTTGGATGCGGGAGTTCAGTTTACGGGTCCGGAGCAGGATGATCACTACAAAAATGAGAACAAGTACAAACAGAGCAACCAGGTAGATGAGTTGGGTTACTTCCGACCGGGCCTCCATGGTGTTGAGTTGTTCGTTTTTGATGTCCAGTTCTTTCTGAGCAATAATGGTTTCTTTTTCCTTCAGTTTCAACTGACTTTCAATTTCGTTGATCTTGTTGATCTTGTCGAGGTTGTATATCTCTTTTTCGACCTGATCGTTCAGTTTTTCCGTAGCAAAAGCTTGTTTATAGTTCCCTTGCGATTCGTATAATTCGATCAGCTTGATGTAGGCTTCGTTTGTTTCGTGAAGCAATTGATTCTCCTGCGCGATGGCTAAGCTTTTCAGCAATAATTCTTCGGCCTGCTGGTATTTCTTTTGAGCCAGATACACTTTGGCGGTAAGCATCAGGCAGGTTGCTTTACTATCGATCATTTGCAGGTCTTCGGCCACCTGCAATGCTTTTTCAAAAGAGGAAATCGCGGCAGGATAATCTTTCGTATTGTAGTAGTACATGGCAAAATTCTGGTGCAGGAAATACCTCGAGGTGCTTTTCATTTGATCCTCATATTCCAGTAATTTGTTCAGGTAAAACAAGCTGGAATCGTTTTGTCCGGCCTCAATAAAATCCAGAGAAAGGTTTGTTAAACTGGAAACCTGTCCTTTCAGGTCTTTGGCTTTTACATAGAGGTTATAGGCCTTCCTTTGATGTTGCAGGGCTTCGTCGTCGTTGGAGATCCGGTCGAGCAAAATGGCTTTCAGGGAGTGGCATTTGGCCAGACTGCTGATGCGGTTTTCTTCCTCAAAAATGGAAATGGCGCTATTGAGTTTGGTGGTGGCCTCATCAAACCGTGTTTTTAATAATAAGTAGCGGGCCTGGCACAACTGGGCTTCACCGATCTCAATTTGATTTCGCGTATTCTTTAGTTTCTCCTCCACCTCTTTACAGATGAGGTAGGAAGAATCGGGATTGGAAAAGTACAGGTCGGAGGCATATTGGATGCGGTCAAGCGTCGTCTGGGCGAGTATAAATCCGTTAAGAAATACCCCTAAAAGTAGTATAATATATCCCTTTAACTTCACAGAACGAAGTTACAACTTATTTGGAAAGTTTGTCGATTTCGAGGGCTTCAAAAAGGTAGGCTTTCAGCGTGGCTTCATCGATTTCGCCGATGGATTTAAAATCTTTCCAGTACACCTGTTTGCGTCCGCCGCGTTCCAGGTAGTTCAATTCGTCGGGTATCAGGTAGCCCTGGTTAAACCCGAACCGAACGCCTTCATAGGTCTTTTTTTTTCCCCAGAGTACCGATGCCGGCCAAATGAAACAGATGGCTTTGTTTTTAGAGTAAAAAGGAACGTTGTAACTTAGTTTTCGGGTAAAATTAACCATGTTGCTTTCCACCAGGTTCATGAGGAAGACCGTGATTTTCCGTTCGTCGTCAGGAAGGAATTCAATGAATTCGTCGATGGATTTGAATTTAACCTGTTGCATGGGTTTAGTGTTTCATCAACCAGTTGATCCGGTCTACAGAGAGCAGATAATGGAGTAAAGTCCAGCCACAAAGTAATGAAGCGGCCGTTATTAAGTGGGTTTGGTATAAAGCCAGGATGCCCAGGCTAAAAATAATCAGTTCCAGGATCAATCGGATCCATCCCGGTGTTTTTACTACGGTTTTACCCGACCGGCTTGGATCGCCGGGAACGGCAAAAATTCCCCAAACAGCAGCCAGGATGCATGGAAACAGGATCATGAATACGTAGCGCAGGTTTGAATCCTGCCACAAATAAGCCCAGTAACCAACGGCCAGTAAGGCACAGATTTCCAGCAGAAAACGTAAAGCTAAGTTGATTGGATGGTTACCCCAGTTCATAATCATTCCACGGTTTCATAATCACTGATCTTATTTAAGCTGATGGTGGATTGTCCGTGTTCGTTATGCCCCAGGATTCGGGTAAATTTAACCTTTTCCAGGATTTCTTCCGGTTTATAGGAGGTACGGACATGGATGGGCTGATTGTAGGTTTCGTCATAGGCGTTGATCAGTAAAATCAGTTCGGCATTGCGCGCTTTCAAGTCGGCGACGGTCGCGCCGGACAGCGGACTGTCTTCATTGATCGGGTGGACGATGGTCCAGCTGCTCACAAAAAGTGCGATGTGGTTGAGCTCCAGATCCAGGGTGTAAAAGCTACGGGTTGGGGCACCCTGATCGTCCATTACCTGAGAAAAGATCATCTTTGCTTCGGCATTGATCAGCTGGCTGTTTTTCGGGTTGGCTACTCGTGCCATCAGACCATTTATTTCTCCGTATGGGGAAATGAGTGCATTTGCGCTGAAGATCAGTTTGTTTTTTGGCCGGGAGAACCGTCCGTAAAGCAGACCGGTTGCTACAGCAAAGCTCAATAGACCAACAAAGGCTTCGGTACCGGCAATGAGGTTGAGTGCCGTTCCGGTAGGATGGATGCCTCCGTAACCTACTGTGGTTATCGTTTGTACACTGAAGAAAAAAGCATCACTAAAATTGTTTCCTGTGGCCCCTTGAAGATCCGATAAACCGACAGCGAGGTAAAGACCGGTAAACAGCAGGTTCATGCTGATGAAGGCAGTAAACAACAGGAGAAAAAAAGGAAGCGGGTGCATATGAGTGAGCGTATGGAAAAGATCGAAGCGCTCAAAAAAACTCAATCCTTCCTTGCGGGTATTGAATTTTCCATTCTTTGTGATGAGGCGGTACCCCTCGTTGCTGAGGTTGCTGCCGAAGCCGCTGTTTGTGAAATTCTTAAATTTTTTAAAAGCCATACGGGTCGCTTGAAAGAACGAAGATACGCTTTATTATTGTTTGTTTATTACGTGTGAATGTCTCAAACCCTACTGTTTAATTCAGCCGGAAGTTGATGGGTAAGGTGAAACGGATATTGACCGGATTACCGCCCTGGGTTCCCGGAGTCCACTTGGGCATCAGTTTAATAACCCGAACCGCTTCGGCATCCAGTTCGGGAGATATGCCGCGTACGACCTGTACATCGCTGATGGAGCCGTCTTTGCTTACGACAAACTGAACGAAAACCCTTCCTGAGACACCATTTTCTATGGCGATTTGCGGGTATTCGATGTGCTTGACGATGAATTTTTGCATGGCAGCCTGACCACCGGGAAATTCCGGTTCGGTATCTTCGGAATTTTCCGGGGTTTGGTCTTCCATATAACTCGTTTTCGGGTCACTCATATTCTTATTAATTGTACTGGGCAAACAATCGCTTTGGTGGTAGATGACCAGCTTCACCTGATCGTTTAGAGCTAGCCCCGATTCATCCAGCTTGAGTTCAATGGCATTGTTGTTTAAATCGACTTGAAGGCGCTCACCGTTTAGGGTAACACTATCAATGCAGAACCCTATATCCGTGATCGGGTTTCGGAGGTAAACATTATCACCCTGATAACTACCTTCCAGTTCCATTTTGGTTTGAGCCTGGAGGAACAGGATGGGGAAAGCGAGGATGAATATTAAAAACTTCATACTACGAAGATAAGCTTTTATATTTTTCATGAGTTTGCTTTCTGTGGATCCCTGCTTCCGCAGGGAAGATTTTGCTTTTCTGACGCAAATCAGGAACAGCCTCCACAGCCTCCGCAACCACCACACCCGGAGCAACTGCTGCAACCGCTGTCACCTCCTCCGCTATCGCCCCAGCTGCCTCCGGCACCACCACCGCCAAAATCACCACCGTCAAAACCTCCGAAGGAGCTGTACGTATCCGAGAAATCGGAAAACCCACCACCGGCAAAGGCAAATCCGGCATCATCCAGGTAATCGGAATTTTTGTAACGCTCGCGTAAATCCTTCATGATGTTATCATTTAGGTTTTTCAACAGGATTGCATGTACGCCCAGTCCGGACAATAACTCCAATATAGCCTGATCGTTTTTCTCTTCCTGGTGTTTTTTCAGTTCCCGGTCCTTCGATTCAAAAAAGCGACTGAGTTGTTGACCTAGCGCTTTCCCTTTGGCTGTTCGTCTGTCGAACCATTTTAACAAGAAATTATCCTGGTAATAGCCATGTAGATGAGGGCTCCTGCCCAGGTAATCATCCCGGAAGGACTTTTTATCTTTCCAGTAGGTGCTTCCGACGGCCTTCATGAAAGTTCGCAACTGAATCTCCTTTTTACGGTCATTTCCCATTAGTTCCAGAATGGGTTTTTCATAGGAACGAAGTTCCATCTTGTCAAAATTCACCGAAGGACGAATCATCTTGTAGGTAGAGAACTTATTCACCCGGGGGTGTACCTGTTTTTTTACGTAGCGGACTTCAAAACATTTTTCCATGACCAGACTTCCCAGTGTGTAGCCCAGAAGTTTTGTGTCTAACGTCATCCAGGTCATTAAAAAATAGGCTTCGGCCGGTCGCAGGTCTTTCAGAATTTCCATCGTTTTGATACTTTGTTTAAATGCATATTTACCCTTCGGAAGTCCGTGTATTTAAACCGGATAGCAAGATCGGGCCACAGGTCTTTCGGCGGTTCCTGTTTGAAAAAGGAGCGGTACGATTCGAGGGTTTTGCTATAGTAGTCTTTAAAATCGCCCCGCTGCGATTTGCCTTTTGTGGGACCGTGATGAATTTCCATGTTAAGAATCCCGTTGCATAGCTCTTTCCAGTACGATTCGGTATATAATAAGTGCAAGTGCCATACCTGATCGATTTCATCAGAAGGTGTGCAGGGATGGCCTGAGCAGGCGATCAGGAAAATGAATTTTTTGTATTCTTCTACTGCACGAATAGCATAATCGTAGGGCCATCCGTTTTCACGCACTAAGCGATCCGTAAAGGTGAATTCCGACTCCGGATCATCCAGTTCGAATTGGACTAAAGCGTCCCATATTTTTTGTTGAGAGGCATTCACAGCAATAAATATAGTTTTATTTACCGGATGTTGTTTTCTATCTATAGTTTTTCTTTTCCTGGCGTAACGAGGAGGTGATTAGGAATCCATCATCACATCATTCCGGGGGCTTTTAACCACTGAAGCTTAAGCGAACGTGGTGATAGGAATCTGAATTGTATTCATCGAAGATAAACAAGCGTAGTTGCAAACTACGCTTAGATGGGTCAAACAAAGGATTATACCCATATAATTTAACTAACATGTTTTTAACAAAAAAGCCCTCAAAATGAGGGCTTTACGTATTTATACGTAGATTTTATTCGATCCCGATTCGCAAGCGATCGGGATAAGCGATTCACACCAAATTGGAGAACCCAATTTGGGTTCTCTGCTTACATATTTCTGCGATACTGCCCCCCAACCTCAAACAAGGCGTCGGTGATCTGGCCAAGGCTGCAATACTTGCTGGCTTCCATCAGTGTTTCGAACACATTCCGGTTTTGGATGGCGGCGTTCTGTACCTGGTTCAGTTCGGCCTGAGCTTTATCCGCATTACCCTGGTGCAGTTCACCCAGCATGCTGATCTGGTATTCTTTCTCCACTTGTGTTGCCCGAATCACTTCGGCCGGAACGATGGTCGGAGAACCCTTGCTGCTTAAGAAGGTGTTTACCCCAATGATCGGATACTCGCCGTTGTGTTTCAGGGTTTCGTAGTACAGACTCTCTTCCTGAATCTTGCTGCGCTGGTACATGGTTTCCATAGCACCCAGCACACCGCCACGCTCGGTTATGCGGTCGAATTCGGTCAGTACGGCTTCCTCTACCAGGTCGGTCAGTTCCTCAATGATGAACGCTCCCTGGATCGGGTTTTCGTTCTTCGCTAATCCCAGCTCGCGGTTAATGATGAGCTGGATGGCCATGGCCCGGCGAACCGATTCTTCGGTCGGTGTGGTGATGGCTTCGTCGTAAGCATTGGTATGTAGGGAGTTGCAGTTATCGTAGATCGCGTACAACGCCTGTAAAGTAGTGCGGATATCATTAAAGTCGATCTCCTGCGCATGCAGGCTTCGCCCACTGGTTTGAATGTGGTACTTTAACATTTGCGCACGTGGATTGGCTCCGTATTTCTTCGCTAAGGCCTTGGCCCAGATGCGTCGGGCCACGCGACCGATCACGGCATATTCCGGATCGATGCCGTTGCTGAAGAAAAAGGATAAGTTCGGTCCGAAGGCATTGATGTCCATGCCGCGGCTCAGGTAGTATTCCACGTACGTAAATCCGTTGGCAAGGGTCAGTGCTAATTGTGTAATCGGGTTGGCACCGGCTTCAGCGATGTGGTAACCACTGATGGATACCGAATAGAAATTGCGTACGCCGTGATCTATGAAGTATTCCTGAACATCACCCATTAAACGCAGCGCAAATTCTGTGGAGAAGATGCAGGTGTTCTGTGCCTGATCTTCTTTCAGGATGTCGGCCTGAACAGTTCCGCGGACTTTCGTAAGGGTTTCCGTTTTGATTTGGTTATACACGTCGGCGGGTAGTACCTGATCTCCGGTCACGCCGAGGAGCATTAACCCTAAACCGTCGTTTCCTTCGGGCAGCTCACCCTGGTACGCAGGGCGCTTTACACCTTTGGCTTTGTAGATGGCTTCGATCTTGGCTTCCACTTCTTTTTCAAGGCCATGCTCTTGGATGTATTTCTCGCAGTTCTGGTCGATGGCGGCATTCATAAAGAATCCGAGCAACATCGGAGCGGGACCGTTAATGGTCATACTCACCGAAGTGGCCGGATGAGACAGGTCGAATCCGGAATACAATTTCTTGGCGTCATCGAGGCAGCAGATGGATACACCGGAGTTACCGATCTTTCCGTAAATATCCGGACGCACATCCGGGTCGTTACCGTAAAGGGTAACCGAATCGAAGGCTGTGGACAAACGTTTGGCAGGCATACCGAGACTTACGTAGTGGAAACGTCTGTTGGTACGCTCAGGTCCCCCTTCGCCGGCGAACATCCGGGTCGGATCTTCCCCTTCGCGTTTGAACGGGAATAGTCCGGCGGTGTAGGGGAATTCTCCCGGTACATTTTCCTGGAGGCTCCAGCGCAATACATCGCCCCAGCCTTTGTATTTCGGAAGGGCAACTTTCGGAATTTGCGTATGCGATAAGCTTTCGGTGTGTGTTTCAATGCTGAGTTCCTTGTCGCGCACCTTAAACTTGTATACCGGAGCCTTGTATTTTTGTACTTTGTCCTCCCAGCTTTCGATCACCTGCCAGTTGTGCGGGTCCAGATCGAGTTTGATCTTATCGAACTGGGCTTGCAATACTTTCTTAACGTCGGCTTCATGGTTTCCGAGTGTGTCTATGGTTTTACTGATCGCGTAGAGCTTCTCGGCGATACTCACCTGATCATCCACCCACTTGTCGTAACCCCGGTTATTTTCCGAGATTTCGGATAAGTAGCGTGTCCGGCTTGGTGGAATCACGAATACTTTTTCGCTCATTTCCTTCGTGATCTCGAAGGTCGAGTTCAGTTCGGCGCCTGTTTTTTTTACGATCTTATCCATGATCACCTTGTAGAGGCTGTTCATACCCGGATCGTTGAACTGTGAGGCGATGGTTCCGTAAACCGGAATGGCATCGTCGTCGGCTTCGAACAAGTTATGGTTACGTCTATACTGTTTTTTGACATCACGGAGTGCGTCGAGTGCTCCGCGCTTATCGAATTTGTTTACGGCCACTACATCGGCGAAGTCGAGCATGTCGATCTTTTCCAATTGGGTCGCGGCGCCGAATTCGGGAGTCATCACGTAAAGGGAAACATCGGAATGATCCATGATTTCGGTATCCGACTGACCGATGCCTGAAGTTTCGAGGATGATGAGGTCATAAGCAGCTGCTTTGAGGATTTCAAGAGCTTCGGAAACGTGTTTCGAGAGCGCCAGGTTACTTTGCCGGGTAGCCAGGGAGCGCATATAAACGCGGTTATTTTTAATGGAATTCATGCGGATACGGTCGCCGAGTAAGGCTCCGCCCGTTTTTCGTTTGGAAGGATCGACGGAGATGATCGCGATGGTCTTGTCTGTAAAATCGATGAGGAAGCGGCGTACGAGCTCGTCTACCAATGAAGACTTTCCGGCGCCTCCGGTTCCGGTAATTCCGAGAACGGGAGTTTTAACCTGTTGGGCGAGTTCATGGACTTTTTCGATATCGGCCTGGCTTTCCGTTGGGAAATTCTCAGCGGCGGAGATGAGTTTGGCGATGGATTTGACATCTTTCTCTCTCAGATGGTTTACTTCACCGTTCAGGTTGGTTCCGGTAGGGAAATCACATTTTTGGATCATGTCGTTGATCATACCCTGCAGCCCCATTTCTCGCCCGTCGTCCGGGTGATAAATGCGGCAAATGCCGTAATCCTGCAATTCTTTGATTTCTTCGGGCAGGATGGTTCCGCCACCTCCGGCAAAGATTCGGATGTGTTCGCACCCTTTCTCCTTAAGCAAGTCGTACATATACTTGAGGTATTCCACGTGTCCTCCCTGATAGGAGGTCATGGCTATGGCATTGGCATCTTCTTCAATGGCACAGTTTACCACTTCTTCCACACTGCGATCGTGTCCCAGATGAATCACTTCGCAGCCGGTAGCCTGGATGATTCTTCTCATGATGTTAATGGCTGCATCGTGTCCGTCGAAAAGACTGGCAGCGGTAACGATTCTCACTTTATTTTTAGGGGTGTATTTTTCTATTGTTTCCATGCACTAGCTTTAATCTTCGCGTAGCGAAGTTACTCTTTTTAGCCTGCTTTTGCAACAGTTTTTGCAGCTAAGAGTTTCTACGGAATCATCCCTGAGTATTATTACCTAAAACTGTTTAGAGTGGTTAAAAAAGAAGATGGAAAAGTTTGTAAGGTACGTTCAAATGACTAAATTAGGCGACCAATGTTAACAGATTGCATGATAGAGACCCGGTTGGGAGCGCATTTCATTAGCGAAGGCGTCCTGCATATTGTTTTTAAAAAAGGTGTCGATGTCGGTTTGGAAGACATGCAGGAAAGTAAACAGGCGAGGATCGAACTTCAGCAGGAAAAAAAGATGAAAGTTCTTGTTGATGCTACGGATTTGACATTCATTACCGATGAAGCCCGGGCATTTGCAGCACAAAAAGAGAACGCCGCAATGAGTGAAGCCATGGCCATTGTTTCGCGTTCCCTGCCGATTACCATACTGACCAATTTCTTTATCAAGTTCAATAAGCCTGAAACTCCGACCAGGATGTTCCGGGATCGGAATAGTGCGCTTAACTGGTTAAAAACAATTTAATTGAATACACCCGGAATCATAGAAGCAGCTGTTGCGACGCTGGAAATTCATTCCGGGATTTTACACATTACCCTTAAACAGGATGCGGATATCGACGTTGAGCACGTAGAAGAACTGATCAAAATGAGGGTAAAACTACAAGGAGGAAAACCCTATCCGGTTCTGGCAGACATCCGTAAATTATGGTTGGTGAGTAAGAAAGCCCGGGAACGTGCCGCGCAAAAGGAAATGACCGATCTGAATGTGGCCATGGCCATCTTAACAAGCTCGTTAACTTCCCGGATGCTGGCTAATTTTTTTATCAGGATCAATCGTCCGAGTACACCAACCCGTATGTTTACGTCTAAAGAAGAAGCCTTAACATGGCTCCGTCAACAAATTGCCATCAACACCACCTGTTTAAAACTTCAGGATCAAGCTCCTCAGGTTGGTTCATAATTCAGGTATCTTTAGAGGAGTTCTTTACCAATACCTCAGATCCCATGAAATCAATAATTGCATACTGGAAGAAGCTGGAGCGTTTTCTGAATAACCGTTTAGCTTATTTTTTTGTCAACGGGAACAAGCTCTACCGAATAAAAGAATATGATGCTGAGTGAGTTACTACTTTACTTTTCTTATCTTTAGTCCGAATTAAATTATCATCAATAACTAAACCTTTTGCATTATGAAAAAATCTTTACTTTCTATTTTATTTTTCTCAGCCCTTTCCTTCACGGCTTTTTCGCAGTGTCAGGAAGTAGGTACGGGATCGACACCTGTAACAACAGGATACCTTGCCGGACAGGCTATTACGGCTTCATGTAGTGGAAACGTCAATTATGTTCAGGTAACGGCAGCTTCTACAGGAACAGTTCCTGCCGGAACGTTGAATATCTACGCCGGTGCCGGAACGGGAACAACCCCGATCTATACACAAGCATTTTCACCGATCACCATTTCGAATGTGGGTGACCCTGTAACGATTAATGTAACCGGATCAGTTCCTGTTACCAGTGCTAGTCAGTACACTTTCGAGTTCTTCATGAACCTGGACGTGTATGCCGGGTTTGGTACTTATGCCGGAGGGGATGCCTATCAGGGAGGAGTTTTGGTTAGTGGAATCGATGTTGCCTTTGTGGTGGATATTTCCGTAGCTACCGATGTGGAAGAGTTGGAAACAACAACAACTTCTGTTTACCCGAATCCTGCGACCAACCTGTTAAACATCGAAACAGCTGAAAAGATCATGACCGTAAACATTTACAGTGTTAACGGTGCGTTGGTTAAAACGGATAACCAGGCTGCTATTGATATTTCAAGTTTGGAAAATGGCATGTACATCGTAAGTGTACAGACTGAAAGCGGCATCAATCAAACCCGTTTTGTGAAGCAATAATTTGCACCGATCATAATAAAAAAAGCCATGGATTCCATGGCTTTTTTTATGGAGTTTAATTTCTTTTCCAGAAGTATGGCGTGAACAGGATGGCTACGGTAAATAATTCCAGTCGCCCCAGCAACATTAAAAACGATAACACCCACTTGGCGGCATTGGGAAGGTCGTAGAAGGTGTAGGAAGGACCAAGGGCTCCGATACCTGGCCCTACATTGCCGATGGATGTGGCAACGGCACTCACGGCTTCAACAAAGTCTACCCCGAGAAAGGTCATGATGATCGAGCCGACTACAAACATGAAGAGGTAGAAAAACACGAAGGCCAACAGGTTGTAGATGATGTTGGAAGATACACCGTGCTGATTCAGGTGTACCGGAATGACGGCATTTGGATGCAATCGGCGTTTAAATTCCAGGAATCCGTTTTTCATCAGGAGCACAATACGAACCAGTTTCATCCCGCCGCTGGTTGATCCGGCGCTGGCTCCGGTAAACAGGAGCAGGAAGAAGATGAAGGTCACGAATGAGCCCCAGGTGGTGAAATCGGTTGTGGCATAACCGGTTGTGGTGATGATGCTCACAACCTGGAACAGTGCACCCCTGAAATTTTCTTCGAAGCTTACGGCTGCGGTCCGGTCGAAATAAATACCGCCGAGTACAACCGCAACCAGTGCCAGTACGGCGCCCAGGTACCATTTGAATTCATCGTTTTCCCAGAATTTCCTGAAGTTCAGTTTAAATCCGAAATAAAGCAGGGTAAAGTTGGTTCCGGCCACAAACATAAAGGCAATGATGATGTACTGAACCACCGGTGTGTCGAAATAGGCGATACTGGCTTGTTTGGTGGAGAATCCTCCGGTAGACATGGTCGTGAAAGAGTGGTTGATGGCATCGTAGAAATCGAGTCCGGCAAACATCAGTAGGATACATTCCAGGGCGGTTAATCCGAAATAGATCAACCATAACCGTTTGGCGGTTTCTTTAATCCGCGGGTGTATCTTATCCTTGGTCGGACCGGGTGCTTCGGAGGCAAAGAGTTCCATGCCGCCAACCCCTAAGAGCGGGAGGATGGCAATGGTTAATACGATGATTCCCATACCGCCGATCCATTGGGTCATGCTGCGCCAGAACAGAATTCCTTTGGGCAGTGCTTCAATGTCGTTGAGAATGGTTGCGCCGGTGGTGGTCAGTCCGGAGATCGTTTCAAAAAAAGCGTCGCTGTAACTGGGAATAGCACCGGAAAGTACATAGGGCAGGGAGCTGAAGAAGGTCATGGCGAGCCAGCCCAGACCAACGATGAGGTAGCCTTCCCGTTTCTTGACTTCATCTTCCTTGTGTTTACGGGTAAAAAGTTTAACCCCAAACCCGGCAGCCAGGGTAATGGCGGAAGACAGGATCAGCGGGAATAATGCCCCACCTTTGTAGATGATGGAGATGGGGATGGTGAGGCTCATCAATACACCGGTAATAATAATGAGGCTGCTCACCACATTGATTACGACCTTGATATTGATTAAGCGTTTAGACATGGTTACTGAAAGAACTCTTCGATGATGTTAATGGAATCGGTTCTGGTAAATACAACGGCTTTGTCACCTTCCTGAAGCTGGAATCCGCCGAAGGGAATGAATCCTTCCCGGTCGCGGATTACACCGGCGATGTTAGCAGTGTGAGGAATTTTAAGATCACGCAAGGGTTTGGAGGTGATCTTGGTTCCGGCTTTCACATTAAATTCGATGATTTCGCCATCCACACCGTGCAGGTTGGCAATGGCTGCCACTTCACCTTTTCGGATAAATTTAAAGATGTTGCTGGCTGCAATCATTTTTTTATTGATCAGCGTATCGATCCCGATGTTGTGGGAAAGGTTGATGTAGTCGATGTTTTCCACACCGGCTATGGTTTTTCTTACGCCGTGTGATTTGGCTACCAGTGAAGTAATGATGTTGGTCTCGGAGTTTCCGGTTACGGAAATAAAAGCATCCATATCACCGATATTTTCTTCCTCCAGGGCCAGTACATCGGTTCCGTCGGTACATACCACCAGGGTTTTTTTCAGGTGTTCGGCAATGCTTTCGGCTTTTTGTTTGTCTTTTTCGATCAGGATCACATTGTAATCTTTTTCCAGCATTTCTGCGGTGAGTACACCGATGCGGCTACCGCCCAGGATCATCACATTTTTGATCTTGTAACATTCCTGTCCGCAGATGTTGGTGATCTCATTGATGCTTCCCGGAGTGGAAACAAAATAGACGATATCATTTTCAAGCAATACGGTATCACCCTGAACCATCATGGTCTCATCGTTTCTGAGCAGGGCAATCGGTTTGAAGGAGCGGTTCGGGTTGAGGTGTCTGGTTTCGACTATCGAACGGTCTTTCAGGGGAGAGTTGGCAGAGATGCTGATTCCGAATACGGAAAGTTTTCCTCCTTCAAATTCATAATCGTTGGTCAGAGCAGAAACGTTGATGAGTCGTTTGATCTCCTGAGAAGCCAGTTCTACCGGAGAGATGATGTCATCCACACCGAGGGAGCTGTACAGGTCGCGCATTTCGGCGTCAATGCCTTCGTAGTTGCTGATTCGGGCAATGGTTCGTTTGGCTCCGAGTTTTTTGCCGTTGATGCAAACCAGCAGGTTGGTTTCTTCGGAAGAGGTAGCGGCGATCAGCAGGTCGCAGTCACTCACCTTAACTTCCTTCAATACATGAATATCTTTAGCATTTCCGTGAACACCGAAAACATCGATGTGGGATTGGACGTAGTTCAGACGCTCTTCATTGTCATCGATAATGTAGATGTTCTGAGCTTCGTTGGACATCATTTTTGCCAAATGGAAACCTACTTCTCCGGCACCGGCAATAACTATTCTCATACTTTCTTTTAGAAATTAAAGGGCAAATGTAGCATTTAATCATTATATATTTTCACCTCCGTTTCCCCGCTCGATTTTTTGTAACCCCGGTACATCCCTTTGGTGTTGAATGGCATCACGATGTTGGCATCTTTATCGAGACCGATCAGTCCGCCGGATCCGCCGAATTCCACGAGCTTTTCCTTCACCATCAGATTGGCTGCTTCTTCGAGGGTGAGGTGTTGGTATTCCATCATGGCAGCCACATCGTAGGCCACTACTTTTCGGATAAAATATTCGCCATGACCGGTACAGGAAATGCCGCAGGTCTTGTTGTTGGCATAGGTTCCCGATCCTATAATCGGAGAATCGCCTACGCGACCGTATTTTTTGTTGGTCATGCCTCCGGTAGAAGTTCCCGCCGTGATATTTCCGTGCTTATCGAGTGCCACGGCACCTACGGTTCCGTATTTGCTGTCTTTCAGTTTTTCGGGATCGATGAGGTAGCCCTCATCATCTTCGATGTGGTCGTGGTCGAGCTGGATCTTTTCACTTTTGATAATCTTCTGGAGTTGTTGATAACGTTCCGGGTTGAAGAAATATTCCTTGCTCTCCATGTCGAGTTTATTTTCCCGGGCAAACTCATCGGCACCATTGCCACAAAGCATTACGTGGGGCGATTTTTCCATCACAAGCCGGGCGGCAGTGATCGGGTTTTTAACGGATGTGACACTGCATACGGCTCCCGCATTCAGGTCTTTCCCTTCCATGATGGAAGCATCCATTTCGTTGGTGGCCGCGTTGGTAAATACCGAACCTTTTCCGGCATTGAACAGCGGAGAATCCTCCATTACTTTGATGGCTTCGATCACGGCATCCGTACTCGATCCGCCGCTTTCCAGTACGGCATATCCGGCCTGGAGCGCTTCATTTAACTTGGCCTTGTAGGCTTTTTCTTTTTCATCGGTCATGTCCTTTTTCAGGATGGTGCCGGCACCTCCGTGAATGACAATGGCAAAAGGTTTTTCCATGGGTTTGTTCGTTTGACTGCATACCGCGACTGCGCTCATCCAAAAAATAGCTATGAAGATCAAGCGTTGCATGTTGAATCCGATAATTTGGGTTACTTTTGTTGTGTGAGTCGACTAAAATTTCTGTTAAGTTACGCAAAGTATCGATTAAAATCCGATAACGAACACGATATTCATTCACCCTATATTTTCGAGTTCTACAACAACGTGATTTGCGATGAGAATCCGTATTATGTGTATGAAGATATTGAGTCGATCCGGGCGAAATTATTACTGACCGACCTCGCCATTCAGATCGAAGATCATGGTGCCGGCTCCAAAGTCAATGCCTCGAACACCCGAAAGGTGAAGGATATTGCCAAAAACACGGTAAAGTCGCCCAAATACGGTCAATTGTTATTCCGGATCGTGAATAGATTAAAGCCGCAAACCATTCTGGAGCTGGGAACTTCGTTGGGGATTTCCACCATGTACCTCGCGGCGCCGAGTAAAAAAACGCAGGTCGTTACCGTAGAAGGTTGTCCGAATACGGCTAAAGTGGCACAGGTGAATTTCGATAAGATCGGTTTCGGGAACATCCGATTGGTGAATGCGACCTTCGATGATTTTTTACCGGGTTATTTGGCAAAAACCAATGTGCTGGATTTCGTGTTTTTCGATGGCAATCACCGCAAGGAAGCTACATTAAATTACTTTAACCAGTGTGTGGAAAAAGCACAGGCTCATACGGTATTTGTGTTTGATGACATCCACTGGAGTGAGGGCATGACCGAAGCCTGGGAAACGATCAAACAACATCCGAAAGTAACCAGCACCATCGATCTGCATCACCTGGGGATCGTGTTCTTTAATCCCGATCTGAGTAAAGAGGATTTTGTGTTGAGGTTCTAAGGTGCAATAAATTTTTGAAATTCGTTTTTACATTTATCTAAGCAGGTATAAAAGCTTAGGACTACCAATAAGTAGGTAATTATTGGTGGAATGAGAGAGAATAAGTAATTAAAAATAACATAGTTAAATTCTTCAATAGGATTAATTAAAAAACCTAAACAAAATAATAATCCCAAGATAGAATAAATGATAATATTAGTTTTGGATAAAGAATATTTGACATGGAGTTCTTTCCCCTTAAGTTTACAATCAATGCTATAATAGAAAGGAATGGTTCCAGTAGAAATACTGTAACTTAAATTTAAATTATTCTTATGAAATTTGCCTTCAAATCC